>DATJNL010000426.1:0-19437 GCA_035508175.1 Myxococcales bacterium | reverse complement strand
AATCCGACACTCTCCGACCTCCATCTACCCAGCCCCGGGAAAAGAGCAGGCATTGCCGGGACACACGCAGAACTCCCCGCAAAAATTGTGAGGCTCGGTGACCACGGAGCACGGCGACGGGCAGACCGAGGGTCCTTCGTTTCCGTTGCAGTTCTCGAGATCTGAGACGCAGGTGCCGCCGCTTAGGCAGAACGGATCGCAGGGCTGGAATCCATTGGACAAGACGATCCCGCACATCTGATTGGGAGCGCAATCGCTATCGTCCGAGCACGACCCGCAGGAGTTCCCGCAGTTCAGCCGGCAGGTTCCAGACAATGTCGAAACCTGCCCACCCGAACACGGCGCTGCCTTGACGTCACAATACTGTCCTGCGTTACATTCGGAATCTGCAGTGCAGCTTGGCCCTGACGAACAGCCAGCCACAACGAGTGCCGCCAAGCCGCTCGCGAGCAGCTCACCCGACCGCAGAGACAACGGCTTCACCACCCCCATAGTTGAACGGACTGCGGTGAACTTGTCGCGTCTGCCCACCAGTTGCAAGAGACGATGTTTGGGTTTCCATTGTCGTCGGCCTCATATCCAGCCTGCGTCGGAACCCACCACTGCGGTGCTGGGTAAACCATTTGCTCGGTCGTACCGTTGTAAGCCTCAAAGTAGATGTTGTTGAATGTTACCCCTTCAGAGTTAGGCGACAGCTCATAACAGCGCCCGTTCGACTGTGCCAGCAGGCAGAGCGAGCCGTCTTCGCCCATCCCGGCCGCAACCGGCCGCTCGGGGTATCCCTTGGGCAGCGCCGTCAGCACGTCCATCGGAAGGCTACGCCGGTTCATTTCACGCCGGTCGGCCTTGGCTGCTCGCTGTCTTCTCGCACGCTCCTCGATCCCTCGCCTCTCGAAACGACGACTACCGCGTCGTCGCCCGGACCGTCGCTGAGATATTGATGTCCTGGCTTGGCGCTGTGGAGTAGCCCATCCATTAGCTCAGCGGCGGCGTCCCACTCGTCTGAAGTCTGCCGCCAAGAAAAGGCCGGCGTCCCCGCTTGGACGCGCCGCAGCCTCTTCGATGATGCCCACCGACCGGGAGCCTCCCGACAGGCTAGTTCCACCCGCAAGCCGCCATGGGCGTCGACGAAGGCTTCTTCTTCCAGGCGACTGGCCGAGCCGTGGCTGAGTCGTTTGAACAACTCTTGGAGAGCGGCAAAGTCGGCATCCATCGGGCCGACCAGGAAGATGCGAGCGCCCCTTCGAGTAGCTTGCAGGGACATCTGAATTCGGTTCGGTGCTTCCGTCGCTGCCCTCCTGTTGGCGTCGCGGGACAATATCGATCTCGACTACTTCCCTTTCAGGGCGGAGGCGCGCTGCCAACGGTCGGCGACGATGACCACCGCTGGATGGTGCCGCCGGCGAAACGGTGCCAGCACGAGCGCTCCAAAGCCTTCGACCACCGCTTCGAGCACGACGTAGAGGACCCCCATCAGCAGCCACTGAAGAGGGCTGACAGCCGTCCAGTGCGACGGTAGGGATGGCCACCACAGGAAGCCGAGGAGCATCAACGCGAACGGGACGAGCAGGATCACCAGGCCGATTCTACTACATGCGTTGGCTTCCCCGGCGCCGCGCCAGGCGGCGCAGCGCGTCCAGCGCCCAAACCGCCAGCACTGCGGCCGCGAACATCGCCGAGACCAGCGCCTCCGGGTGGCCAGCCATGACGAGTGCCACCGACCCGCCGAGCCAGATCAGGATCAGCGGGCAGCTCGGCCTCGTCGATCCGGCCGCACAGGCCGTAGACGGCAGTCCAGGACCGGCTGGATTTACAACCGTCGCACCCTCTGGCAGCGTCGAGGAGCCGAACCACGGACAGCGGAGGCTCATGTCGCGGCAGAGCGGAGAGCGGCAGCCCGACGAGACCTCCCCGCTTCGGTCGGCGGTAGCGCTCCTCTCGATCGCGGCCGCCCTCGGAGTCTGCGGCTGCCTGCAGCCAGTCGCTCCGGGTGGCACCGCGAGCTCCGGCGGTACTTCCTCGGTGTTCGTCGGTAGCGTCTGCGAGGCGTCCGGCGAGGGCGACGCCGACCCCATCGGCTTTGATATCTGCGTGGGGATTGAGGGCTGCGCGGAGAGCCGTGTACCTCCGCTGCCGATGGACGCCGGCTTCTGCGAGGCGGTGCTTTGCCCAGCCTGCATTGCTGCCGACAAGAGGCAACTCTGGGCTCTCGTCCTCGCCTGCGCGTCTCTCACCCCGCGCGGGTTTGGCTGCGACCACCGCTCATTCTTTCCGTGCCTGGCGGATGCAGGCTCCCCGGCGTTGCGGGATCCCGACGCCGGGCCGCCGCTGTCTGCAAATTGTCTGCAGGGGGTTCTGTCGCTCGCGGCAGATGCGATGGCGCAGGCGCCGGCGGATGCTGGCTGAAGCAGGACGCGTGAGGACGGCCGTCCGGGCTCACGCGAGCCGCACACTCCTAAATTAGCGGGTTTGCCGCGTGGCCGGCACCGGTGGCGTCCCCCTGGTAGACTCGATGGGGGCGCGTTGGGCAGCCGCCTCCTTCCCAGCGAGCGCGCCGGCTGGGTCCGCGCGTCTGCCTGATCCGGACGGTGCGGAACGGCACTTCCCCCGTCGTCTCGTTGCGATGCGTTCCGCGCCATACTATGTTCCGCATGATGCGGAACACCGCTGAAAGCGGAACGACATCCAGTCGCAGGGCGGCGGATGCGCTCCGCGCCCGTCTGCCGCCAGGGTGGTCCGTGGAGGCTCGCGCTCGAGGAGGCGGCGAGGAGGTCACCCTCCGTGCCTCCGACGGACGGCGTGCGACCCTGGCGGTCGTCTCGCGAAGGCGGATCAGCCCCAGGGACGTTCCCTACCTGCTGCGCGAGAGGCGGGCCTCCAAAGGGGCGTTGCTCCTGGTCGCGCCCTTTCTGGGCCCCCGGACACGCGAGCTGCTCGCCGAGGCGAACGCAAGTTACGTCGACGCCACCGGCAACGTGCGCGTCGTCGTCGGTGAGCCGGCCGTCTACCTGGAGAGCCGGGGCGTCGACCGCGACCCCGAGCGGAAAGCGCGTCCGCTCCGGAGCCTCAAGGGGACAGCCGCCGCCCGCGTCGTGCGCGCCCTCTGCGACTTCCGGCCGCCCTATGGCGTGCGAACGCTCGCGGCCTGGTCCTCCTCGCCGCTCGGCACCGCGTCTCGCGTCGTGAGCTTTCTCGAGGAAGAGGCCCTACTCACGCGCGACGCGAAGAAGATGATCACGGCGGTCGACTGGCCGGGCCTCCTCAAGCGGTGGGCGGCCGACTACAGCGTGACCGGCTCCAACGTCATGCGCGCGTACCTGGAGCCGCGCGGGCTCACCGCGCTCGCGCCCAAGCTCAGGACGCTCGGTAGGTATGCTGCGACGGGCTCACTCGGAGGCACGGGCGTGGCGCCGGCGCGACTTGCGATGCTCTACGTCGACGACGCGGAGGCGGCCGCGAGGAACCTCCACCTGGTACCCGCGGAGGCCGGCGCCAACGTCTGGCTCCTCGAACCCTATGACGGGGTGGTCTTCGAGAGGACGCAGGCAGGGGCGTTCGGCGCCGAATCGATCACGGTGGTGGCTCCCAGCCAGGCAGCCGTCGATCTGATGACCAGCCCAGGGCGTGGACCCCAGGAAGCGCAGGCGCTGATCGAGAGGATGAAGGGAACCGAAGATGCCTGGCGGCGGAATCCCAGATCCTGAGTACGTGGCGGCGCGCCGGGTTCTGCTCGATGCCCTCGAAGCCCTCGGCAACCACCGGAAGGCCGTCATGCTGGTCGGTGCACAGGCGGTCTACCTGCACGTGGGCAACGGCGACCTGGCCGTTGCCCCATACACGACGGACGGCGATCTCGCGATCGATCCTCGCGAACTCGACGACGAGCCTGCGCTCCCCGCGACGCTACGGGCCGCCGGGTTCGAGCTCACGGTGCGTCCCGGAACGTGGACGCGAACCGAGGTCCAGATCGATTTCCTGGTCCCGGCCTCCCTTGGTGGGGGCGGTCGGCGCGGTGCGCGGCTTGGTACCCATGGGAACCATTTCGCGCGCAAGGCGACCGGCCTCGAAGCCGCGATAGCTGACAACGCAAGGATGAATCTCTCCGCGCTCGACCCGACCGACGGACGGGCGTTCGACGTCTCGGTGGCGGGGGTCGCGGCCTTGCTCGTCGCCAAGCTCCACAAGATCGCGGAGCGCAGGGGCCACCAGGACCGTCTCCAGGACAAGGACGGCCTGGACGTTCTGCGCCTGCTGCGCTTCGCTGACACCACGTACCTGGCTGGCACGCTGGAAAGATTGGCGGCCCATCCCATCGCCGGGGAGGCCACGCGGCAGGTGCATCCACTCCTCCAGGACCTCTTCGGCGACCGCACCAGCCTCGGGACGCAGATGGCGGTCCGTGCCAGCGCCGGGCTCGAAGACGGAGATGCCATCGCCCTCTCCTGCGAGACCCTGGCGAGACGGCTCCTGGCGGCCTGGACGCCGTGATCGTATGACCGAGAAGATCGACACCCACCGCGAGGATCCCCGATGCCCGCCCGCAAGCCTCCGAAGCGCAGCGCCTCTCACGGCGAAACGTCTTCCGACTCCCTGGTCGCCGCGCTGCGGGCGCTGAACGAGCTGGCGCATCGCGATCTGCCGGACATTGCCGAGGGAGGTGCGCTGGGAGAGCGGCTGCGGTCGCACTTCGGCAAGGACTGCACGCGCCTGCCGTCCGTCGCCGAGTCGTTCGCGCCCCACGAGCACCCGAATGTCCATCTCGCGGTGGAAGCGTGCCTGGAAGGCCTGCAGAGCGAGCTGCTCGGGCTGGTCAGCGAGCAGAGCGGCTACGGGGCGAGCATCCATTTCGCGGACCTGGTGGCCCCCGGTCGATCGGTGCCCAGGGAGGCGCCCGTCGAGTACGCGAACCTGCGCATCGACGAGGCGCGCGTGCTGGCCTGCGTCCAGCGAGGGCTCTTTCTCGTTCGCGAGGGAGCGAACCGCCTCGCCCTGCTCGTCCAAGGCCCCTCGCGGAACTTCCAGTCGGCCCTGACCGTCGAAGTCATGGCCTCCGAGCGGGCGCAGGCGGAGGCCTTCTTGAGTCGCGTTCGCGCGGCCATGCGGCAGCGCAACGTCTACCGCGGCCGCGTGCTGACGATCAGCTCCGACCGGATGGAGAATCTCAAGATCGCGATCCAGCACCTGCCGTCCGTCGGTCGAGAGCAGATCATCTTTCCGGCCGGCCTCCTCGACAAGATCGAGCGGCAAACGATTCGGTTCTCCGGCCTCTCGGAGAAGCTCCGCTCGGCTGGGCGGCACCTCAAGCGAGGCGTGCTCCTCTACGGCCCGCCCGGCACGGGGAAGACGTTCACGGCCATGTACCTCGCCTCGCAAATGGTGGGGCGCACGGTGCTCGTGGTCACCGGCAGAGCCATGGGCCTCATCGAGCAGGCCTGCGCGCTGGCGCGCGCCCTCCAGCCGGCGACCGTGCTGGTCGAAGACGTGGACCTCATCGCCGAAGCCCGGGGCGAAGGGCGCGACAACAGCTGCAACGGCGTCCTCTTCGAGCTGCTCAACCAGATGGATGGGCTGGGAGACGACGCCGACATTCTCTTTCTGCTGACGACGAACCGGCCCGACATCCTCGAGCCGGCGCTGGCCGCGCGGCCGGGCCGCGTGGACCTCGCCCTGGAGGTGCCGGTGCCCGACGCGGAGTGCCGCCGGCGCCTGCTGAAGCTGTACGCCCAGGGCCTGACCCTGGAGGTCACGGACGCGGAGCGCTTCGTGCAGCGCACCGAGGGGGTGAGCGCGTCGTTCATTCGCGAGCTGCTTCGCAAGGCGGCCGTCGCGGCGGCGGACGAGGGAACGAGCATGGTGGTTCGCGACCGGCACGTCGACGAGGCGCTTCACGAGCTGCTCGTCGAGGGCGGGCCGCTGACGCGCAGCCTGCTGGGGGCCGGCTCGGTCAAGGCTCGGGCTTGAAGCGCAGGTGGCCCTCCGGATTGGAAGTCCCCGTCCCCGTCTTGGCCAACAGCTCAGCGTCTGCATCAATGACGAGTACCGCGTCGTCTTCCGCTTCGAGGGTGGCAACGCAACCGAACGTCCTCGTGCCGGGCGGAGCGCAGGAACGCGCCGAAGCGCCTGAATTGCGCGCGCCGCGAGAGTCACGCTAGAACGAGCCGTGCTCGCCGCGTTCATGCTCCTGGCGCTCGTCTCGCCGCCCTCCTCCATCGGCCTTCCGGGGGGGCAGCCGATCGGCATGGACTACGTCGCCTGCGACCGCGCGCACCACCGCGTCTGGGTACCGGCGGGGAATACGGGCAATGTCGACGTCGTGGACACTCCGACCGGCAAGGTGACGGCGATCGGCGGCTTCCCCACCCGACCGTCTGGCCGGCCCGGGCGGCCGCCGATGGGTCCGAGCTCCGTGGCAGTGGCGGGCGGCGTGATCTGGGTGGGCAACCGCGGCGACGACCGGGTCTGCGCCTTCGATGCGGTGACGCTCGCCCGGAAGACCTGCGTCGCGCTTCGGGCGATGCCCGACGGCATCGCCTGGGTGGGGGCCACGCGCGAGCTGTGGGTGACGACGCCGCGGTTGCACGCGCTCGCCGTGGTCGGCGCGGACGGGGGGGTGGCGACGATTCCGGTGGACGGTTCGCCGGAGGGCTTCGCGGTCGACGACGCGGCCGGCCGCTTCTACACCAACCTGAAGGACAAGAACCGAACGCTGGTCTTCGACGTTCGCTCACGCAGGCTCGTGGCGACGTGGCCATCGCACTGCAGCCAGGAGGGCCCTCGGGGCCTCGCGATCGACCCCGCGCGCCATCTGCTCTTCGTGGCCTGCACCTCGGGCGCGCTGGAGCTCGACACGGTGACGGGGCAACCGATCGGCGCGCCGGAGGGGGGGCGGGCGAGCCTCCACGCGTGCGGCTGGGTCGGGACGGGCACGGGCGTCGACAACCTCGAATACCTGCGGGAGGGCGGGCTGCTCTACGTTGCCAACGGGCGCGATGGCGGCGGGCTCACGGTCGCGCGCGTGAGGGACGACGATTACCGGTGCCTCGACGTCCTCGGTTCGACGGTGACCGCTCCCGGCGCACGCAACCCCGCGGTGGACGCGAACGGCACCGCCTACCTCCCGGATCCCGAGGAAGGGAAGCTCCTCGTCATCCCGCCAAGCTGGTAGCGCCGCAGAGGGGCGTCGGGGTTCCCCGGCAGGCCGAGGTCACGGGCTGAAGGTCCTCGTGTCGGGCGGAGCGAGGAAGAGGCGGGGCGGGCGGCGCGGCAGGTTGGCGAAGACGAACGGGTGCGTCAGGCCGGAGGTTCCGGCCATCGGCCCTCCGAAGCGGCCACTCGTTTCAGGGCCGATCGCGCTCTCGTCCCGGACGCCGGCGCTCACGTCCCACGCTCAGCCCGGCCTGGCGAACCACGCGCCTGAGCATTGCAGTTCCCGGATCGCCGTCGGACCGAACGTGCCAGAGCTGCACGATGGTGACCGCCGGCAAGGGAAGCGGCGGTTTACAGATGCGGATGGGCAGGGCTGCCGCCAGCTGCCTGGCCATCGTCGCCGGCAGCATGGTGACGTAGCTGGTTCCCACGACGCACATCGCCGCGAGCCCGAACTGCGGAACCGAGACCGCCACCTGGCGCTGGTGGCCTAGCTCTGCGAGCGGGGCGTCGATGGCGTCCATCGCGTACTTGCCCTGCAGCGTCACCTGGATGTGCTTCGCGGCGAGGAATCGCTCCAGCGTGAGGCTGCGCCCGATCGCGCGGTTTCCCGTCCACACGGCGCAGGTGAGCCGCTCGGTGTAGGCCGGCTCCGAGCGGTAATCGGGCGGCGTGTTCGGCTGCAGAACACCCAGGAGCAGGTCCACGTCGCCCGAGGCGAGCGCGTCGGTCGAGATCGCGTGGTCGAGCGAGATCACGCGAAGAGAAGCGCGCGGAAAGGTGCTTCCGAACCTGCGCGCGACCTCCGGGAGCAGCCCGATGTTGTCGGCGGACGCGAGGGTGAACCGCCGCTCGCAGGTCGCCGGGTCGAACGACTGCACTTCGAAGATGCCCCGCATCCTGGCGACGACCGACGCGATCTCGGGGGCCAGGTCGAGCGCGCGCGGCGTCGGCACGAGCTGCCTGCCGTTGCGGACCAGCAGCGCGTCCCCCAGCACCTCGCGCAAGCGCGCGAGGGAGTTGCTGACCGCCGACGGCGTCACGTGGAGCCGCTCGGCGGCCCGGGCGACGCTGCGCTCGGCGAGCACGTGGTGCAGCACGGTCACGAGGTTCAGGTCGAGGCCTTCGATGCTCATCGGCGGTGATGGATGGTCTCACGACTAATCACTGGTGATCAACGCGCCTTCGTCGCCATGTTCGCCCAGCGCCGCCGAAGACCAGCGGGCGCCTGGAAAGGAAGGACGAACATGATCCTCGTGACAGGTGCCACCGGCACCGTGGGCAGCTCGCTCATCGCCCAGCTTCGCGACGGCAAGGAACCCGTGCGAGCCCTGGTACACAGTCCTCAGAAGGCCTCGCAGATCGGCGCGAACGTCGAGGCCGTGGTGGGCGACCTCGACGCGCCCGAGACGCTGCGCCCGGCGATGGCCGGCGTGCGCGCGGTCTACGCCATCGCATTCTTCACCCGGCAGATCGAGAACCTCGTGGACGCGGCCAAGCGCGCCGGGGTGAAGCTGATCGTCCGTCAATCGACGATCGAGGCCGGTGCGACGCCACCCTTCGGGCCCGGCAAGTGGCACCGCGAGCAGGAGGAGGTCATCGAGCGGTCCGGCCTCGGCTGGGTCCACCTCCGGCCGACGCTGATGATGACCAACACCATCCAGTGGTGGGCCTGGACGATTCAGAACCAGCGCACGGTGTACTTCCCGGGCGGCGATGGACGCGTCTCTCCGGTCGATCCGACCGACGTGGCGGCCGTCGGGCGCGCGGTGCTGACGAGCGACGCCCACCGCGGCCGGGCGTACGAGGTCACCGGCCCCGAGTCGCTCAGCATTCGCGACATGGTCGCGATCCTCTCGCGCGTCCTCGGTGGCCCGCCGATCCAGTACGTGGACATCCCCGAATCAGTGGCCGCCGAGCACATGAGGAAGGGCGGCGCCTCGGAGGAGCTCGCCGCGGCCATGATCGAGACTCTCGGAGCCATCCGAAGCAGCCGGTACGCTCACGTCGCGGACACGGTCGCACGCTTGACCGGGCGACCCGGGCGAACCTTCGAGGACTGGTGTCGCGCTCATGCGGCTGGCTTCATCCCCGGAGGCGCGAAATGACGGCCGACGGTTCCCGTGCTGGAAGCGACAACCGGCGGGCCGCGTTCCTGCTCATCATTCCGGGCTGTGTCGCGATCGGCGCAGGGCTCGGACTTGCTCTGTCGAAACTCCTCGTGGGCACGATCACGGGCGCCGGCGCGGGATTGCTGCTGTGGGGGCTCATCGTCGCATTCCGTCGCCCCGGCAGGCCGAACGACTGATGCGGTTGATTGAGATTCGCCAAGCCCCCGGGCGAAACTCCGCAGCAGGAGTTCCTCACGCCGAAGCACGCGACTCAGGTGCCTCCAGAATGAAGATCTCGCTGCACCGGGAGCCAGTGCGCCAGACAGGCAGCTGCGCCAGGGTCCAGAACGACGGGCAACCTGCCCTCGCCGGATTCGGCCCCTTGGTCCGCTGGGGGCCACGACACCCTCACCCGGACGCGTCGCCTAGTTTGCCTGCAGGCAAAGGCCGGCGTCGGGGTCGCACTGGCCCGCGTCGCCGCAGTCGGCGTTCGACGCGCAGCTGCCCAGACAGATCGGGGGGCCGTCGAGGCCGGAGCCGACGTCGGAGACCGATCCGCCGAGGAGGTAGAGCCCGACGCAGGTCAGCGGGCAGCGGCAGCCGCTCGCCTCCGTGCAAGAAGCGCCCGGCGCGGCGCCTGCGTCCGCGGAACAGAAGACGCCCAGGCCGTCGCAGTTTTCGGAGATCGGCAGACACATGTTCCCCAGCCCGAAGTCGGTCTGATCGATGATCATCTGTGCCTCCGCGCAGAGGGTTCCGCTGGGGCAGTCGGCGTTCGACTGGCAGGCGGGCGCGCAGGCGCGGATGGCGGTGGAGCAGTATCCCTGGGATCCGCAGTCCGAGTTCGTGTTGCAGCCCCCGCAGAACGAGCCAAAGGGAGGGGGCGTGGTGCACCGGCCGTTGACGCAGGTGACGCCGCCGCCCGGATACCCGCAGCAGTCTGGATTGGTGCTGCAGACGCCATCCACCAGGCTGCAGGTCGAGCACGTGCCCGAGGTCGGGTAGCAGACTTGCGCGTTGCGCTGCTGGCCGAGCCAGTATTCGGTCTGACAGGAATCTCCCGCTGCGCAAGCCTGGCCGTTGCCGCAGTTGGGGGCGCAGAAGTCCTCGTTGGAGTCGAGATTGTCGACCACGCAGATCTGCCCCGAGCTGCAGTTGGTGTCCTCGATGCAAGGAGCGCAGGGCAGGGAGGGGCCGCTGGTCCCGGTGGTTCCCCCGGTGGAGGCGGACCCGGAGCTGGTGCTCCCGGCGCTACCGCTGGAGGTGCCGCCTCCGGTGCTGCCGCCCGAGGTCGAACCGTGAAGCCCGCCCGAGGACGGCGAGCCTCCCGAGGTGGTCCCGACGCCGCTGCCGCCCGAGCTCCCGCCCGCGGACGTGGACGACGCCGAGGCCCCCGAACAACGGCCACACGTGCCCGTTCCGGTGGAGCCGGTCGCCGGCCCCGACGACCCTCCGCATCCGGCCGTGAACGGGATCGCCAGCGCCGTGAACACGAGGACAGGGAAAAGACCGCGCATGCAGCCCTCCGCAGAGGCACGCCAGTGAGTCGAAGCTCGGATCGAGGCTGTGGTTCGGCTGGCGCGGAATCTAGCGCGGGCGGGCTGCGCGGGCAAACCCCGGCGCCAGTTGGGGGGCATTACTGGCAGTCCAGGGGAAACGGCGACTGCGCACCCAGGTAGCCGCCCGGTAGGCAGCGGTTGCAGCCGTCGTCCACGATGCCTGTCGAGCCGCCATCCTCCGGCGGAGGTCCCAGGAAGAGCGGGACCTGGTGCCCGAAGTCGTTGCCCTGGAAGTGGTTGTTGCCGATCAGGAACTGCCCGGCATCCGGCGGCGTGTCGTCCGTGCCGCAGTTCATGCCACCCTGGGCCGTCCCCGGCCACTCCTCGAAGCCGAGGTCGTCCGTCGCGACGATGTACGCCGACATGAAGGCTCCGGTAGGGGGCTCCGCGTAGACGTTGCCCTGGAAAACGTTGTTCAGGAGCTCGACGTCGGCCTGACCCGGAGGGAGGCCGCAGTACCGGTTGAAGACGAAGAGACTTCCCGAGTGCGTGACGACGTTGCCGCTGAGGGTCGAGCCGGCGAGGCTCATCCACCACCACCCGCCGATCCCACCGTTGCCCGCCGAATCGATCTGATTGCCGGCGAAGACCGTGTCCTGCACCGTCTTGACGGTTTCGATGCCCATGTCGAAGACGTTGCGGATGCGGTTGTTCCGGATGACGTCGCTCGACTCGTTCCAGAGGATGATGCCGTCGTCGACGCCGATCAGCGTTCCGGAACCCGCGGCCCCGGGTCCCACGCCGGCGTCGTTGGGCCACGCGCCATCGATGTCGTTCCCCTCGATCGTGTTTCCGGTTCCATACGAGGTGGTGATGAGTGAACCGCTGACAAGCGCCCCTCCATCCGGGAGGAGGGGCTGGGGGGCGACGAAGACGTTGTCGCGGACGTCGCTTTGATTGGCGTAGGCAAGTCCGACGCCGTCCGCGGTCTGGAGGAACTGGCACTGATCGATCACCAGGCCATTGGTGGCGGTGGCGAGGAGGCTGGAGATCGGGAACACGCACCGGGAGATCCTTCCCCCGTCCAGGCCGATGGCGCTGACGCCCTCGACATAAGGTGTTTCGATGGATCCCAGCGTGCAGCCAAAAACCGTCACGTTGGCGGCGTTCTGGATGCTGATGGCCGGGTATCCGACGATGCCGGCGTCGAGGCACCTGATCGAGACATTGGCGACGTCGTCGATCACCAGGCACGCCGTGGTCGCGGACACCAGATCCTGGGTGACCAGGTAGTTCCCCGGGGTCTGGATCGCGGTGCACGCCGTGAGCGGGGTGCAGGGGCCGCACGACAGCACGCTGCCGCACCCGTCTCCGACGGTCCCGCAGCCCACGCCCAGCGAGCCGCAGCTGCCGGGAACGCAGCCGCCGGCGTCCAGGAGGCCGGCGTCCGCGCCGGGGACGGGCCACGGAGGACAGACCTCGGGCGGCTCCGTATCCGGGTGGCCCGCATCCGCGGAGCTCGTGGCGGAGCATGACGCTCCCAGGGCGAGGACGCAGATCAGGCCGAGCCGGGCGGCCGCGGTGAACCGGGAGCGTGCACGGAGGCGGGGCGTCCGAGCGAGCATGCGCTCGAAGTATACGGGAACGGCGCCGGTCCGAGCGCTGGCTTCCGCGTGGAGCTGACGTGCGGCTCATCGATCACGGGCTGACGCCGCTAATCGAGTCCGCTCGCGCGCCGCTCAGCGTTGCGGGTGGAAGGTCTCGTGGCGTTCGAGCATGGCGATGAAGCGGCCGAGGCGCTCCCGCCGCTTCTCGAGGGTCTTCGCGGTCTGCAGCCGGAAGAGGATCGAGTAGCGGTTGGCGCTGCCGAGGGTCGCGAAGAAGGCGGCGGCTTTCGGGTGGGCGTCGAGGGCGGCGCGGAGATCCTCCGGCACGCCGGCGACCTTCTGGGAGGCGTAGGCCGCGGCCCACCGGCCGTCCTTCCTGGCGGCCTCGACCGCGGCGAGGCCGGCCGGCTTCATCTGGCCCGCCGCGATCAAGGCCTCGGCCTTCGCGACGTTGACCTTGGACCAGAGGCTCTTCGGCCCCCGGGGACCGAACCTCTGCGCCCACGTCGCGGCGTCCCGCGCTCCTTTCTTGCCGTCGATCCAGCCGAAGCACAGCGCGACCTCGAGGGCCTCCGCGTACGTCGGGGTCGAAAGGTCGGCGCCCTTCTTGGCGAGCACGAGCCACACGCCGCTCGAGCGGGCGTGGTGCCTCGCGAGCCACCGCTCCCACGCCGCCCGATCCTTCACGCGCAGCTCCTCGTGGGGTGCGGGGGCCGTGGGTCCCCGGCTCGCGGCGCGCGTCACCCGTTTCACGGCCGGTGAGGCGCTCACTCGTCGAAGGGGACCAGCCCGTCACGACCGGTCGGCGGCGCCGGGCGCGCGCGCGCGTGCGACGAATGCGCCCGCGGCTTGTGCGATCGCCTCGTCGCGGCCTCGGCGCCGGCGGGAGGGGCGGACGGTCGAGCGGGGAGAGGCGGCAGCGCCGCGGGAGGGGCCTGGACGGGGGGCGCGGCCGCCGCTTCGGCCGGCGGCGTCGCCACGGTGGGAGGCGCGACCTTCGCCTCCTTCGCCTCGGCGGGAACGCGCGGAACGTCCGGAGGCGGCAGCCGTGCCGCGGGGGGCGCTGCCGCAGCGGCGGGAGGCTCGACCGGTGCGGCCGGTGCGCCCGTGCGCCGCAAGGCCAGCCAGCCGAAGGCAGCGAGCGCCGCGACCGCGGCGGCCGCGACGCCCAGCCACCTGCCCGGCCAGCCGCGGCGCGTTCGCTGGGTCTTGTCGTCCCAGGAGGTGGCCAGCGCGAACGAGGGCGCACGCAGGGCCTGGTCCAGCTCCTCGATGAGGGCCTTGAAGGTCCGCGGGCGCGCGCCGGGGTCGCGCTCGAGGCAGGACGCGACCAGCTCGGCGAGCGCCCGGGGGATGGGCGCGCCCCCGGCGGTCTGCGCCGGCAGCGGCGGGGCGGGATCGTCGCGCTTGTTCGGCCGCACGGTGAGCGTCGCCGCGCGGAACGGCAGCTGGTCGGTGAGCATCCAGTAGAGGATGGTCCCCGCGGAGTAGATGTCGGTGCGCCAGTCGACGCGCATCCCCTGCGCCTGCTCGGGGGACATGTAGTCGGGCGTGCCCAGCACGGCGCCGATCTGCGTGGCCTCGCCCACGCCCACCGAGCTCTGCGAGAGCTTGGCGAGGCCGAAGTCGAGGAGCTTCACGAAGTCCGGGTACGCCTGGCCCGTCGCGAGGAAGATGTTCTCGGGCTTCAGGTCGCGGTGGATGATCTTCCTCGCGTGCACCGCCGACATCGTGGCGGCGACCTGGCGGATGATGGACACCGCACGCGCGACCGGGAACGGGCCGTCCCGCTCGCGGGCGGCGCAGAGGTCGGCGCCCTCCAGCAGCTCCATCACGAAGTAGACCCGGCCGCGCGCGTCCTGCCCGAAGTCCATGAGGTCCACGATGTGCTCGTGCTTCAGGTCGCTGACGATCTGCCCCTCGTTGAAGAAGCGCCGCACCGCTTCCTTGTTCGCCGCGAGCTGCGGCCGCAGCGTCTTCACGGCGACGCGCCGGTTCAGCTGGAGGTGCTGCGCGAGGAACACCTGGCCCATGCCGCCCGCGCCCAGCGTCTCGACGAGCCGGTAGTTGCCGACGATGTCGCCCGACTTCAGGGTGCTGGCCCCGGCGTCCGGCACGCTCGGAGCGGTGTCGCGGACGGTGTTCACGGCTGGACGATGGCGCAGATCCGGTTGTTCATCTCGTCCGCGACGAAGACGCGGCCCTGGCCGTCGACGGCGACGCCGGCCGGGAAGTCGAACAAGGCGGTGCCCCCGTCGCAGGTGCCGGCGAGCGGGCTGGGCGTAGACGCGCCGTCGAGCGAGCCCTTCCAGATGCAATTGAGCGCGGAATCCGCCACGTAGGTATTGCCGGCGCGGTCGATGGCCACCCCCGTCACAAGGGACCCGTAATCGTTGATGGTCGTGGAGGTGCCGCCGTCCCCCACCGCCTCCAGATCAAACCCGGTCGTGTAGTAGACGTTGCCTCCGGGATCGACCGCCACCGCGTCCGGTTGGTTGAACTCCCCGAGGTAGACGAGCGTGCTGGTCCAGCCTCCGTCGAGCGCGACCTCGCGAACGCGGTAGTTGTTGTTGTCGGCGACGTAGAGGACCCCGGGGCCGAGGGCCAGGCCGTAGGGTGTGTTGAACTGGGCGGCGACGCCGGGTCCGTCGTTCCAACCCGCATCTGCGTTTCCCGCGAGCGTGGTGGTGAACCCGCTCGCGAGGTCCACCTCACGAATGCGGCTGTTCCCGGGGTCGCTGACGTAGACCGTCGTGCCGGCGTCATCGACGGCGACGCCGATCGGCCCCGAGAACCTCGCCGCGTCGTTCGGGCCGTCTTCGTAACCGGCGTCTCCGAAGACCCCGGCGAGCGTCGTGAGGCCGCCGTCGGGTGCGATCCGGCGGATGACGTCGTCGTGCGTGTCCGCGACGTAGACGTCGTCCGCGCCGTCGACCGCCACGCCGTACGGGTACGCGAACTCGGCAGGGAGACAGTAGACGACCACGGCTCCGCCGTCGTAGACGGTCAGCCCGCCGGCCGCGCCGGTGAACCAGCCCCCGCCGCTCGAGCTGCCGCCCGAGCTCGAGCCACCGGTCGAGCTACCGCCGGTCGAGCTGCCGCTGCTCGCGCCGGAGCTGCCCGCCGAGGTGGAGCTCGAGCTTTCCGCCGAGGTCGTGCCGCCGCTCGAGGCGGGCGCGCCGGTGGTCCCCGTGCCACCGCCCGTGCCGCTCGCGCTGCTGCTGCTCGCGCCGGCGCTCGTGCCACTGCCGCTCGTGCCGCCCGCGGCGGTCGTCGTGCCGGCGCCCGTGGTGCCGGCGTCGGGCAACGGCGGAAGGGGGAGCTGACAGGCGCAGAGGCTCACCGCGGCGAGCCAGGCGAGGCGGCGCGCTACCATGTGAAGATCGCCGCCGTGGTGCCCCCGGCCGCCGCCACGGCCAGCGCGATCGACGCGGTGCCCCAGTTGTCGGCGTTGCCGTTGGCCGCGAAGGTCTCGTTCCCGAGGTACTGCTCGACCCGGACGAGGCCGACCACCGCGAAGACGGCGCACACGGCCGAGGCCGCGGCGAGCGTGGGGCCGAGCCAGTGCGAGCGGTGCGAGGGCGGAGCCGGCGCGCTCGTGGCTGCGGCGGGGACGGCGGGCGATGAGCCCGAGCTCGCCGTCGTGGCGGGCGCCGGGGGAGACGCCGTGGGCGGCGGCGGCTTCGGCGGTGCGGCCTCCACGACGACCACGGTGGGCGGCTCCGCCTTCGCCGGAGGGGGCGGAGGCAGCTGCTTCTTCACCTCGTCGATGAGCGACTCCACGTCGGCGCGGTTGGCGGCGAGCGGCCTCTCGCGCAGGTACCGTTCATAGGCGGCCAGGGCGTCGCTCCACTGTCCCAGCTTGCGGTGGCACTGCCCGAGATTGAACAGCAAGGACGGAGCCGGATCGAGGGCGTAGGCCGCGGTGAAATCGCTCAGCGCCTCGTCGAAGCGGGAGGCTTCGTAGGCCACGATCCCCTTCCCGTACAACCCCTTCGCAGCGACGCGCTGGCCGGGGCTGATCGAGAGCGCGAAGCACAGCAGCAAGGTGTGCATGCGCGGCGAAGGATATCACTCTCCGCGCGGCAGGCCAGCGCGCGGAGGGGCCGCCTCGCCTGGGAAGGCGACGCGGGCATCGAGCGAGCTCAGCCCCGCGGGAGTTGCTGCAACAGCGCGAGGAGCTGCGTCACCGGCTCGATGCCCTCGCCCTTCTCGCTGACCACGCATGGGAAGGGCACGCCTTGCGCGTCGATGGCGAAGGGGATCGGAACGATCTCGTCGCCCCGGGACCAGAACACGTGGGTGCTGATTGGCCCCGGGAGCTGCGACGAAAGCTTCCTCGCCGTCAGCGCCAGCACCTTCAACGCCTCCGACGCCTTCGAATCCTTCATCGGATGAAACTGGATGACGTGTCTCGACGGAACGGTGAACAGGACGCCGTTGGGGGATCTGGCCTCGGCGTATTCCTGGAGCCAGAGCGCGTGCGAGCAGACGAAGAAGCTCTTGCCTTCGAGGGTGAAGACGAACGTGGACTTCAGATCGAGCCGCTTCGGCACGAGCGCAGGCTCGCCCTTCTTCACGTTGGCGACCGCCGCTTCGAGCAACTCGGAGAGGGGGAGCTTCCAGGTCCGGACGTGCGCCATCGGCACGCTGGTCACGGATTCGGGCAGGTCGTAGACGAGGGCGACGTTCACGCCGCCCTTCAAGGACTTGAAGTTCTCGCCTTCGACCCAGTCGGGGCGGACGAAGTCGTCGGGCACCAGCTGGGCCTTGAGATACCCCTTTGCCTTGTCGAAGCTCGTCCCGAGCTCGGCCACCAGCGACTTGCCCCTCTGATTCACGAGGCGGTCGAAGTGCTCGGCGATGAGGCCGCTCCACCCCTGCGGATTCGAGACGTGGCACTTTCGAGCGAGATCGCTCAGCCCGACGGACCGTACCTTGCCGTCGATCCGAACCTTGGCGGTGCCGCCGTCGAAGTCCGGGGTCGCCGAGTGCGCCGCGAGTGCCTTCTGCGTCAGCGCGGTGAACGTTTGGTACTCCGACTCGGAGAGGAAGCTCGCCCACGCCAGGCGGCCCCGCTTGCCGAACAATCCGCTGAGCATTCCCATCGGTCACTCCCGAGGTCTCGTCGCCGGGGCGGAACCGACGCGCCATACCAGCCGCGGCAGGGGATTGCCACCGGCCCCCTACCAGGTGAACAAGGCGCGGCTCATCGAGCGCATCGCCGAACTGGTGCGGGACAAGAAGATGGAGGGGATCTCGCCGGGCGCGCCCGTCGCCCGAGCTCGTCGCCGCACAGCGGGCGGGACAGGCCCAGGCTCACCGCGCGGCCGCCGCGGTGCCGTTCGCCGAGAAGGTCCGCCAGGTCATGGAGCTGCAGCGGCTCCTCTATCCGGTTCTCCGCGAGCGCGGCAAGCTGCGCCCCTGGGAGAAGCCGTGGGATCCCGAGCGCTGAGAACGCGCGGGCGCTTCGCGGCGTCGCGGCGCCCCATTTCCCCTTGCCGACTCCGCGGCCGCATCTGCTAGGGTTTGCCCCGCACTGACCGGAGGTCTCCCGTGACGACGACGCAGATTCAGATCCAGACGGCGGATGGCGCTTGCACGACCGAGGTGACGACGCCCGGCGGCGACCGGGGTCGCTGGCCGGCGGTGGTGGTGTTCTACGACGCGGGCGGGTTGCGGCCGGCGCAGCGGCGCATCGCCGAGCGCATCGCCGAGGGCGGCTACCTGGTCTTCCAGCCGGACCTCTTCCACCGCGCGCCGCCGCTCTCGACGCTGCTGGGCGGGGAGCCGACGCTCGGGGCGATGGGCAAGGTCTTCCAGGATCCGGAGCTGCGCGGCAAGTTCATGGGCGGCTGGTACGGCCCCGCGCTGGCCTACGCGAACCTCGAGAAGACCATCGGCGCGGTGCTGGGCCACATCGAGGGGCGGCCCGACTACGCGGGCGGCATCGGCACCACCGGCTACTGCATGGGCGGCAACGCCAGCTTCCGCGCGGGGACGATCTTCGGCGAGCGCCTCGCGGCCACCGCGGCCTTTCACCCGGGCGGGCTGGTCACCGATCAGCCGGACAGCCCGCACACGCGCGCCCGCGCGATCAAGTCGCGCGTGTACCTCGGCCCGTCGAAGCCCGACCTGCCGCCGGAGGCCGAGGCCAAGCTGCGCGCCGAGCTGGACGCGGGACACGTGCGCTACGCAATCGAGCATTACGATGCCGGGCACGGCTACGCGGTGGACGATTCGCCGGCCTACGACGCGAAGGCGGCCGAGCGCCACTACGCCGCCCTCGGGAAGCTGCTCAAGGAGACGCTCCACGGCTGACGGACCCGCGCTTCTATTTCGGCTCAAAGTGGGCTAAATGGCGCGGTCGGCTTCACGGGTTCGGCCGGCTTCTCGCGCGGAGGACATCATGGGAAGGCAGTCTTTGCTTGGCGCGGTCCTCGCCCTCGCGGGCCTCTGCTGGGCCGCCGCGGCGACGGCGCAGACGTGCCCTGGTTCTCCGCCCTGCGATGGGAACGGAACGTGCGTCAGCGGCACGTGCGACTGCAGCGCGGGCTACAACGGGTCGAGCTGCCAGTACGGCAACGCCACCACCTGCAGCGGCCACGGCATCGCCAACTACGACGGCACGTGCAGTTGCAACGCGGGCTTCACGGGCGCGAACTGCGGGGCCTGCGCCGCGAACTACTACGGCTACCCGAACTGCACGTACTGCAGCGCCGCGACGACGTGCAGCGGCGACGGCATCTGCACCGGGAGCGGCACGTGCAGCTGCAACACCGGCTTCAGCGGCGCGAGCTGCGACGCGTGCGCCACGAACTACTACGGCCCGACCTGCGCGGCGTGCCCGGCGTGCGTCAACGGCGGAACCTGCGACCAGGGCCTCGCCGGCGACGGCCAGTGCAGCTGCCCCGCCGGCACCTACGGGCCGCTCTGCCAGTACACCCGCGCCGGCACGTGCAGCGACCACGGCACCCCCCAGTACAGCGGCAGCTGCGTCTGCGACACGGGCTTCACCGGCGCGACTTGCAACGCGTGCGCCACCAACTATTACGGCTACCCGAGCTGCACGTA
>DATJNL010000425.1:0-2904 GCA_035508175.1 Myxococcales bacterium | reverse complement strand
TCGTCGTCCGGTGGCTTCCCGTTGAGCGTCCCGGCGGGGCAGGCGACGCTGCTCGATCCCGCGTTGGACGCGACGGCCATCGCGCCCGGGCAGCTCGTCAACGCCGTCTACGATCTCTCGTTCGGCGGCCCGCTGGCCGTCTCGATCGTGGCGCTGCAGTCGACCACCGACACGCTCTCCGCCTACGCCGGGCTCACGCAGCTCTCCGGGGACGGCCACCAGCGCGGGACCTTCTGGCCCGACGACCTCGTGGCCAGCGGCGATCCCACTTGTGCCCTGGACACGGCCTGGGGTGCCTTCGACTTGTCCCTGCCCACGGCCTACGCCGTGCAGGGGACGGACGCGACCTCCGGCCAGAGCGAGACCCTCGGCGGGCAGTACGGCGTGCTCACCGAGATTGATCTGCCGGTGGCTTCCTCGGACGGCCGCCGGCTCGCGCTGCTCCTCGATCCCCGCGGCGGCGCCTACGGAGGCGCGGCGAGCATCCCAGCGGGCCTCACGGCCGGGGGCGTGTTCGCGCTGCCGTTCTCGACCGAATCGGCTCTCGACGCAGGGATCGTCGTCGGTCGCTATGCTCCGTCGAGCCAGCCCGAGATCGGCCCCATCGTGTGGACCCTCTCGGGCGGCAGCTCCGCGCCCGTCGAGCTCCTGCTCCTGCCCTACTGACCCATGCGCCTCCCCGCCCTCTTCAAGCCCTCCGCATTCAAGCTCGCGCTCGCGGTCTCGCTCCTCTTCGCCTGGGTCCGCTGGGAAGGCAGGGACAGCGCGGCCGGCACCGTGCGGGTGATCCGCAACATGGAGCACTGGCTAGGCGATCTGCGCTTCGTGGAGCGCACCAAGATCGGGCACCCCGAGCCCCCTTCGACCACGGTGCTCATCGCTGAGGACGAAAAGTCGATCGCGAAGGTGGGGCTCTGGCCCTGGCCGCGCGCCTTCTACGCGAAGCTCATCGACAAGCTGACCGCCGCCGGGGCCAAGGCCATCGTCTTCGACGTCGCCTTCATCGACAGCTACGGCGGCGGCGCCCCCGACGATGGATCGCTGGCGGACGCGATTCACCGCTCCGGGAAGACCGTCCAGGCGGTGCTGCTGCTCGGCAATGGCGAGGTCGAGCACCTCGACGGCGCCAAACGCGCGGCCCAGATCGCCCGTGTCGAGAGCGGCGCCATCGGCGCCCCGATGAGCGCATCCCTGGAGACGGGCGGCGCGACGCAACTCACGCCCATGCGAAGCACGGTCGAGCTGCAGGACTATCCCGCTCTGCAAGCCCCGCTGCCCGACATCGCGCGCGCTGCGTCCTGGTTCGGCTACTTCAACGCCGTCCCCGACGACGACGGCGTCATCCGTTCGGTGCCGCTCCTTTCGCGCGTAGGGAAGGCGCTCTACCTGCCCGCGATTGATCTCGCGGCCGTGGCGGTCGCCTGCGGCGCGCCGTCGCCGCACTTCGTCACGCCGCTCGCCGACAATCCAGACATGGACCGGCTCACCGCCGTCTCGATCGATTGCGCCGACCGTGCACTCACCATCCCGGTGTCCGCGCTGGCCCGCATGCCGATCGACTACCCGATCACCTGGCGCCAGTACCCGACCCGATCGGCCATCGACGTGGTCGACGGCGACTTCCCACCCGAGGCCATCCGCGGCAAGGTCGCTGTCGTCGCCGCCACCGCCGAAGGCACCCACGACTTGCGGAGCACGCCGCTCGACAGCCCGGTCCCAGGTGGCGTCACGCACGTGGCCGCCATCGATCAGATCCTCCGCGGCCAGTTCTTGCGGCGGCCGAGCTGGACCATCGCCGTCGAGCTGCTGCTGCTGCTGGGCTTCGGCCTCGGCTTCGGCGCGCTCTTCGCCTCGCTCGCGATCCCCTGGGCGATGGCCGCGCTGGCCGCCGGGGTGCTGGGCTACCACGCCACCGCGTACCTCTTCTTCGCGAAGGGTCTCGACGTCTGCGCCGCGCTGCCCATCCTCGAGCTGCTGGCCCTCTTCCCCGTGGCGATTGTGTACCGCTACCTCACCGAGGAGCGAGAGAAGAGATTCATCCGCGAGGCGTTTCGTTACTACCTGACGGCGTCGGTGATGGACGCGGTGCTCGCCGATCCCTCGCGCCTCAAGCTCGGCGGCGAGAAGCGCGAGCTCACCGTGCTCTTCTCCGACATCCGCGGCTTCACGACGCTGTCCGAGCACCTCCCGCCCGAGCAGCTCGTGCACATGCTCAACGACTACCTCACGCCCATGACCGACGTGGTCTTCGAGAACGGCGGCACGCTCGACAAGTACATGGGCGACGCGATCATGGCCTTCTTCGGCGCGCCGGTCGATCAGCCCGATCACGCGCTGCGCGCCTGCCGCACCGCCACCCAGATGCTCGAGAAGCTCGCCGAGCTCAAGGCTCGCTGGGCGGCCGAGGGGCTCCCGCCCATCGACATCGGCATCGGCATCAACTCGGGCCCGATGGTCGTGGGCAACATGGGGTCGCAGAGCCGCTTCGACTACACCGTGATGGGCGACGCGGTGAACCTGGGCTCGCGCCTCGAGGGCACCAACAAGCTCTACGGCACCAACGCCATCATGTCGGAGAGTACCTTCGCCCAGGTGAAGGAGAGCGTGGTCGCACGCGAGCTGGACTCGGTCGTCGTCAAGGGGAAGGAGCAGCCAGTGCGCATCTACGAGCTGATCGCGGTCGGCGTGCCGCCGGCGGCCTGGCTCGCCGAGGGTGGGCCCGAGCTGGTGAAGGCGTACGAGATGGCGCTCCTGTGCTACCGCGCGCGGCGCCTCGACGAAGCGGAGCAACTCCTGCAGCAGATCACCGCGCGCTGGCCCGACGACGTCCCTGCCTCGAAGTTGCTGGAGCGCTGCCGGACCGCGAAGAGCGCCCCCGAAGGCGAGGCATGGACCGGCGTCTCC
>DATJNL010000424.1:0-11447 GCA_035508175.1 Myxococcales bacterium | reverse complement strand
GGCGCCCCGAGCGCGATGGCCCGCTTGAGCAGCTCGGAGAGGGACAGCCCGCGCACGTACTCCATCACCAGGCTCAAGAGACCGTCCACCTCGCCCAGTTCGTAGATCTGGATGAGGTTCGGGTGGTGGAACATCGCGGCGAGCCGTGCCTCGTCGAGGAACATCTCGACGAACTTGGGATCCTCCGCGAACGCCGGGAGGATGCGCTTGATCGCCACGCGCTTCTTGAAGCCGCCCGCTCCCGTCTGCTCTGCGAGGTAGACCTCGGCCATGCCCCCCGTCGCGATCTTGCGCAAAAGGGTATAGCGCTGGAGAATCGCTTGCGGTCCAGCCTGGGCCATCGATGAGGGCCATTATCGGCAGACGAGAGCTGGGAGCGCAACTCTTCGGCGCTGAATGTCTCAAGGCTGCCGCGCTCTTGCTGGCCCTCGCCGCCTCGTCCGCCCGCGCCGATCAGCTCGACGCCGGAAAGCGTCTGTACCATGAGCTCGACTACGACGCGGCCCGCGTGGCGCTGCTCCGGGCGGCCGCCCTCACCGATCCCCACCGCCGCGCCGAGGCGTACCTGTACCTGGGGCTCATCGACACCGTCGAGGGCGACGACGTCGCGGCGCGGCGGAGCTTCCGGAGCGGCCTCGTGCTCGACCCCGGTCTCGAGCTCCCGCTCGGTACCTCTCCCAAGGTTGCGCGGATCTTCCAGCGTGTGCAGGCCGAGATCGTGCGCATGAACGCCGAGCGCGCGCCGCTCCCGCCGCCTCCCCCCCGGCCCACCGTGGCCCCACCAGCGTCGCCAGCGCAGCCCACGGTGCTACGGGCCAACCCGGTCCCAGCGGACGGGGGCAACGAAGTGGCGGCGCCCGCGCCCGAGCCCCCCCGCTCGCACACGGGGCGCTGGGTGGCCGGAGCGCTGGTCATCCTCGGCCTCGCCGCCGTGGGGACGGGCATCTACTACGGGGTGCAAGAATCAGCCGCGGAGAAGGGCTTTCAAAGCGTGGCAAACCAGCGGGCGGCGCCGCCCTTCCAGTCCCGGGCCAATCAGGACGCGGCGATCGCGGACATCCTGTATGGCGCGGGCGCGGTGGTCGGCCTCACCGGCATCGGCCTCTGGTTCGCGTTCTGATGCGCCGCCTCCGGCCGTTCGCCGCGCTCGGCGTCGTCGCCGCAGCCTCCTGCTTCGTGGGCACGCTCGAGCTCACCGGGTTGCCTTGCCCGTGTCTTCAGGGCTACGTGTGCATGGGCGCGACCGGCGGGACTTGCCAGCCGGCGGGCCCGAGCGGCGGCACGGGCGGCGACGCCGGCCCATGTGCCGCCCCGGTCTGCAGCGGCGCCGGAGCGCTGCTGCTCTGTGATGGCGGCATCGTCAGCTGCGCGGCCGGCAACGGTTGCGACTACGGAGCGTGCGCGCCGCTCTGCCGGCCGGACGGCGGCTGCGCCGCCGGCCAGGTCTGCGACCAATCGCCCAAGATCTGCGTGGGTGACAACGGTTGCACCGGCGTCTCGTGCACGCTGCCCTCGGGAACCGTCGGCGCTTGCGTCCTCGGTATCTGCACCCCGCTGCCCCAGGCGGCTTCCGAGACCGACTGCGTCGACGGCGGCCCTCTGGCGCCCGATGCGGGCCCGGTCTCCGTCAACGGTATCCTGGCGACGTTTCCAGGGGCGGTCGAAACTTCGGCCCTCGCCGGCGGCACGGTGGTGTTCTCCGCGACCGGCGTGCAGCCGCAGCAGGCCGCCATCACGCTCTCGGGGTCGGGCATCACGGGCTTCACCCTGGCCCTCCAGCCCGGCGTCTGGACAGTGACCGTCACCGCGCCGGGCGTCGCAGTGCCGACCATCTTCCCGAACCTCGTCATCCAGGCGCCCAGGAACGGCACGCAGGTGACGATGCTCTTGCCGGACGTGGTGCCCGTCGGTCTCGCGGCCTCCACCCAGGCCGGCCACATCGTCTGGGTGGGTACCGCGGGCGGTTGCGGCGCGCAGAGTCAGGCCTATGTCGGCGGATACACGGTCGGGTTCTCACCCGCGCCGCCCGCCGTCGAGTACTACGCTGCCGACAACGGCTTCGTGCTCGACGCAGACCTGCGGGCGAGCTCCCTCGGCGCCGGGGCGTTCATCGCGTCGGATGCGCCCTACGCGGTCACGCAGTACGTCATGGCAGTCGCGGGCTCGCCCACCGATCAGGTGCTTCTCTCCGGGACGTTCACGCCGCCGCCCGACACGGGCCAGACCCTCGCGGTGGCACTGCTCTACCCGAACACCTTTCCCTGAGCGGGCGGTACCAAGCCCGGCGTCCCCCTGGTGCGGGCGCCGAGGGTCAACCGTGACCGCGCGCGTCCGCAGCCAGGAGCCGCTCGAGGCGCGCCTTCACCGCCCCGAGCAGCGGCGCTCCGTGGCCCGGGCAGAGGACGTCGATGCGGCGCCGCGCGAGCTCGCGGACGCTGGCGCGGGCCTTTCCCGGCGAGTCCATGTAGCGGTCGGGGACGAAGGACAGCTCACGGCCCGCGCGGGTCACGAGATCGCCCACGAATGCCACGGTGCCGGCCGGCGAGCGCCAGAGAATCCCGTGCTCGCTGAAGGCGGGCCCGGGCAAAGCCATCGCCCTGAGGCCGCCGGGGAGGCCTCCGCCCGCGCGGTACGCGTGGTCGGGCCGTTCGTCGAGCCCCTGGGAGCCCGACGGGGCGTACACCGGCGCCTGGAAGCGGCGGCGGTAGCGCCAGGCCGACCGCTGGTGGCTCTGGATGGTGAGTACGATCGCCCGCACTGGCCCGCGCGCCGCGAGGCGCTCGAGCGCGGCCGGCGTGAGCGGCAGCGGGTCCACGAGGATCTGCCCTTCGCCGGACAGGATCGCGTAGCTCTCGCCGCGCGCGCCGCCGATGCGGCGCTGGGCGACGCCCCAGCGGACGAGGCCCGGGACGACGGGCCGTAGGCGATCGGCGTGCTCGGCGGGCTCCACGCGCTGTTCCTCTTTCCTTCGGCAAGCTAGCGATCCTGGCGCGGCGTCGCCCGTCCCGCGGGGCACAGGGCGAGACGGCGAGTGTTGCCCGCATCCTAGCACCAAGCCCGCGGGAGGGCGCCGGCGATGCCCGCGACCAGCCGCGAACCAAGGGAGGGTCTGCGCATCGCGGCGCGCTTGGCCATGACGTTCTTGGTTGCGCGGGTCCGGCGTGTGCGCTTTGCTACATTGTTCACGCCCCCGGAGTTGCGGGGGCCCAAAGGGGGAGTTCGATGCGGAGCGCCGTTACGCTGTCGTTGGTCTGTCTCGCCGCGGGTGCCGCGCGCGCCGAGGGCACCTGTCCCCTGCCGAAGGACGCAGCGCCGGCGTTGGCCTCGGCGGCCC
Source organism: Myxococcales bacterium (assembly GCA_035508175.1). Taxonomy (GTDB): domain Bacteria; phylum Myxococcota; class Myxococcia; order Myxococcales; family JAKAPL01; genus DATJNL01. The sequence continues at coordinate 8,113 of DATJNL010000424.1, read as the reverse complement.
CCGAGCAGCGGCTCGCGTTCATCGAGGGTACGCTCGATGGTCAGGCGCGAGCGTCGGAGATCTGGGCTTGGATCTGGGGCGTCGGCGAGTCTGCCCTCGTGGTCTACAACGTCACCGACGCGGTGTTGGTGGTCGGCGAGCCCGCGCGCGCCAACGCGGTGGTCGGCGCCGCCGCCGCGATCATTCCCCCGGCGCTCATCCTGGCGCTGCCGCCGAAGGCCATCGCCGATCGGCGCGCGGTCGCTGCCGCGGTGCTCCGGTCGGGCCCGAGCTGCGAGACGCTCACGCTGGCCGAAGCGGCCCTGGCCCGCGACGCCGATGACGAGGCGTTCGCCACGAGCTGGGTGGTGCACGTCGGCGTGGTCGCGGTCACGGCCGCCGCGGCGCTGGTGCTCGGGCTCGGTTACGGGAGCTGGGTCGACGCCGCCATCACCGGCGGCGCGGTCTTCGTGCTGGGCGAGGGACAGACGTGGACGCACCCGCGCGGTGCCATCGAGGCGGAGCGCCGCTATCTCGCCGGCGACCTGGGAGCACCCCCGCCTTCGCCGAGAGTAGCGTGGGGCGTCGTGCCGTTCGTCGGCCGCGGCGCGTTCGGCGCGATGTTGACCCTGGCGGAGTGAGCGCCGAGCCCGCTCAACGCCGTTCGCCGCCCGGGCTCCGTGACGCGGCGCTCTTGCCGCGTTCGCGCTCGGGCTTCGGCGCCCGGCCACCTTCGCGCGCCTGCTCGCGCCGTTCCTGGAGCCGCCGAAGCGCGAGGGCCGCTTCCTCGAGTGTCAGCCATCTCATCGATTTGTCTGAACGCCGAAGTCGGCGGTCCATTCCCGGTCTGCTTGGACGAAGAACCCGTCGGAATATTCGGCGTGGGTGGAACGTCAGCTCCGCTCGCCGAAGATCAGGGTTCCGACGCGCACGAGCGTCGCGCCCTCGCGTACCGCGTCCTCGAAGTCGTGGGACATCCCCATCGACAGCTCCGGCAGGGCGCGGCCGAGCCGCTTTCCGACCTCGTCGCGCAGCTCGCGGAGCGCACGGAAGAAGGGACGCGCGGACGGGCCGTCCGGAGGGATGCACATGAGCCCGGCGAGGTCGATCCCCTCGAGCGCCGCCAGCTCGCGACATAGCCCCAAGGTCGTCTCGGGGGCGACGCCGGCCTTCTGCGGCTCGCGGCCCACGTTGACCTGGACGAGGCAACGGACGGTCCGGCCGCCGCCGCGCCGTGCCAGCTCGCGCGCGAGGTCTGCGTCGCCCACGGCGTGCACGAGTGCCGCCACCGGAGCCACGTACTTGGCCTTGTTTTCCTGCAAGCGGCCGATGAAGTGCCAGCGGACGTCGCGCAGATCCGCGAGCTCGCGCGCCTTGTCACGCAATTCCTGGGCGTACGATTCACCGAAATCGCGCTGGCCGGCGGCGTAGGCCTCGCGGAGGAGCGCCGCGGGCTTCTCCTTCCCGACCGCGACGAGCACGGCACTGCCCGGCGGCCGTCCCGCCTCGGCGAGCGCGGCCGCGAGGCGGGCGCGCACCGCGGCGAGGCTCTCGGCTACGCCAGCCACGGCAGCGGCGCCCCCAGCTCGGCGAGCAGCACCGTGAGCTCGGCCAGCGGTAGGCCGACCACGTTGGACCAGCTCCCGTCGATCGCCTGGACGAACGCCGCGGCCTTGCCCTGCACCGCGTACGCGCCCGCCTTGTCCAGCGGCTCACCGGTGGAGACGTACCAGGCGATCTCGGGATCGGAGAGCGGCCGTAGCCGCACCTGCGCGGTGACGACCTGCGCGCGCGAGGCCCCCGGTCCCACGACGGCGATTCCGGTGCGGACCTCGTGCGTCCGGCCAGAGAGCGCCCTCAGCATGCGCTTCGCGTCGCTGGCGTCCCGCGGCTTGCCGAAGAGCTCGCCGGCCGGGAGGGACACGAGCGTGTCGGCGCCGACGACGAGCGCCTGCGGGAACGCTTTCGCTCCCGCGCGCGCCTTCTCACGCGCCAGCCGCTCGACGAGAGCGGCGGCGCCCTCGCCGGGCCCGGGCGTCTCGTCGACGTCGGGCCGGAAGATCTCGAACGCCAGGCCGAGGTGCGAAAGCAACTCACGGCGGCGCGGCGAGGCGGAGGCGAGCACGAGCGGCAGCTTGGCGTCGGGCACGGCGGGAGTGTAACGTCCCAAGGCCATGGAAGCGAAGGACCTGCTGCGCGAGCTCAAGCGCACCGTCGACGAGCTCGCGGCGTTCAACGAGATCGGGAAGACGCTCACCTCCACGCTCGACATCCGGGAGGTCATGCGGATCATCATGCAGAAGGTCAGCGAGCTCCTGAAGCCGCAGAATTGGTCGCTCCTGCTCGTCGACGAGAAGAAGAACGAGCTCTACTTCGAGATCGCCGTGGGCGAGGGGGCCGAGAAGATCAAGGGGCTGCGCATCCAGCTCGGCGAGGGCATCGCCGGCTGGGTGGCGCGCGAGGGCGTGCCGGTCACGGTCACGGACGTGCGGCAGGATCCCCGCTTCTCGGCGCGCTTCGACGAGGTGGCGCACTTCAACACGCGCGCGGTGCTGGCGGTGCCCCTGCGCTGCAAGGGGCGCACCCTCGGGGTCATCGAGGTCATCAACGGCTTCTCGGCGCAGGACTTCAGCGAGGACGACGTGCGCACGCTCGCGTCCATCGCCGACTACGCGGCCATCGCGCTCGAGAACGCGCGCAACTTCCAGCGCATCGAGGAGCTCACCGTGGTCGATGACCACACCGGGCTCTTCAACTCGCGCTATCTCTACCGGCAGCTGGAGGTGGAGACGGTGCGGGCGCGTCGCTTCGGCCACCCGCTGTCCATCGTGTTCCTGGACCTCGACCACTTCAAGACGGTCAACGACACCTACGGCCACCAGCTCGGCTCGCAGCTGTTGCGCGAGGTGGGCTCGGTCCTGCTGTCCACGCTGCGCGCCATCGACGTGGCCACGCGCTACGGCGGCGACGAGTTCGTGGTGCTGCTGCCCGAGACCGACCGCGCGCAGGCAAAGCTCGCGGCCGAGCGGCTGCGGCAGGCGATGGGCGAGCGCTACTTTCTCAAGGACCACGGGCTCGCCGTGCGCATCACCGCGAGCTTCGGCGTGGCGACGTTCCCTGACGATGCCTCGAGCGCCGACGAGCTGATGCGGAAGGCAGACATGGCGATGTACCAGGTGAAGGAAAGCGGCCGGGACGGCGTGCGGCTCGTTTCCGAGAGCCGGTCGGAGGCAGCGCAAGCCTGACCGGGCTGACCATTTCTCGGACAAGGACTTGCTCTAACTTCGGTCAATGCCGATCTAACTGCTGCACTTTCAAGTGGTTGACCCTGACATCGATGACCTATCCCAGGCTCCAATTGTCCAGTTGCTGGGCGTACTCGACTCCAAGTCGCCGGTGGATCCTGGCTACGAGCACCCCCTTCGCATTTCAGAAGCCTAGTGTCGTCAGTGGGATGGCAAGAAGCGACAGAAGCCCTACAGCCGCGCTCAATGTGGTTGGCCCGAAGACTGCTTAGGTCACGGCCCCGACACATGGGGGCGCTGGCCGCGGGGAAATTTGCCTTCGGCCCTGGTGGCCATCGGCAGGGCCAGCGCCTCCTTCGCCTCTCACGCGCCCGCGTCCCCGCCATCCGAGGGACCGGCGTCGCCACCGGCGTCACCGCCGTCGGTCGGACCCCCATCGCTCGCGCCGGCGTCGAGCCCGGCATCCAGCCCTGCGTCGGGGCCCGCGTCCGGTCCGGCGTCCGCCGGGGCAAATCCCGCATCCGGGACGGGCGGGGTTCCGGCGTCAGGGGTCGGCACGCACTGCCCGTTGACGCAGACCTGAAACGCCTCACACGCAGCCCCGGAAGCACAGGAGCTGCCCGGGGCCTGGCACACGCCGCCGCCCGAGATGGGCACGCACACGAGGCCGCTCTTACAGTCGGTGGCCGTGTGGCACGCGTCTCCCGCCGGCGCGCCGCCGCTGCTGCAGGCGGCGAGGGCGCCCAGGCTGGCCAGGGCGAACGCGAGTCGTGGCGGCGCTCCCTCCATCAAGACCACGGATTGTAGCACGAGCGGACGGCCCGGACGGGGTATACTGCGCCGCGCATGCGCGACGGCGGGGAGAGGCTCTCGAGGGTGTTGGAAATCGGGCGGGCGCTCGGCTCGACCCTCGATCTGGACGAGCTGCTGTCCCTGGTGGTGCACCACGCGAGCGAGCTGCTCGAGGCCGACCGCTGCACGGTGTTCATCCACGACCACGTGAAGGCCGAGCTCTGGTCGCGCGTGGGCCAGGGACTCTCGCGCTCGGTGATCCGGCTCCCGGTGAGCCGGGGCCTCGTGGGCGCCGCGGTGACCGAGCGGCGGCCCATCGTGGTGGCCGACGCCTACCGCGATCCGCGCTTCGATCCCGAGTTCGATCAGGGCACCGGCTATCGCACCGGCTCGGTGCTCGCCGTTCCGATGATCTCGCGCGACGGCCGCACCGCGGGCGTGCTGCAGGCGCTCAACAAGCGGGGCGGATCCTTCGGCGCCGAGGACGAGGAGGTGGCGCTCGCCCTCGCCGGCCAGGCCGCGGCGGCGCTCGAGAACGGCCGGCTCTACCAGGCGATGCTCGAAAAGAACGCCGAGCTCTCCGCCGCGCAAGCACGCCTGCAAAAGGCCCTGCGCGAGCTCGATGCGCTGTACGAGGTGGAGCAGAAGGCGAGCTCCGGCACCGAGCCGGACGCGCTGCTCGAGGTCGCGCTCACCAAGGCCGTCGCGCTCACCGATGCCGAGGCCGGTTCGATCCTGCTCACCCGCGAGCAGGGAGACGGCACGCTCTTCTTCCACTCCGCGCTCGGAGAGAAAGGCGACGAGGTGCGGCGGCTCACGCTGCCGCCCGGGCGCGGCCTGGCGGGTGCCGCGGCCCTCTCGGGAAAGGCGCTCATTGCCAACGATCCGGCGACCGAGCCGAGCTACGACCCGTCCGTGGCCGAGCGCGTGGGGTTCCCGGTGCGCAACATCCTGGCGGTCCCCGTCGCGTGGGAGGGCGAGAGCTACGGCGCCCTCGAGCTCCTGAACAAGAAGGGCCGCGGCTTCTCCGACGACGAGCTTCGTCTCGCGACGCTCATCGCCGGGCAATCCGCGCGCGCCATCCACCGTTCCCGGCGAAGCCGCGAGGAAGAGCGCCGGGGCCGACTCCAGCTCGTGGGACAGATGCTCTCGGGCCTGCTGCACGACCTGCGGACGCCGATGACGATCATCTCCGGCTACGCGCAGCTCATGGAAGGCGAGGCCGACCGCGACCAGCGGCGCCGCGGCAAGGAGATGATCCTCAAGCAGTTCGACCTGATCAACTCCATGACCGGCGAGGTGCTGGCCTTCGTGCGCGGCGAGCGCGAGCTCCTGGTGCGCAAGGTCCACCTCAACTTCTTCCTCGACGACGTCGAGGCGTTCGTGCGCAAGGACCTCGAGGGCAGCGGCATCGAGCTGTCGCTGTCGAGGGGTTACGAGGGGACGGTGCGCTTCGACGAGAACAAGGTGAAGCGCGCCATCTTCAACCTGGTCCGCAACGCGGTGCAGGCCATGCCGGAGGGCGGCCGGCTCACCCTGGCCTCGAAGCTGGAGGACGGCGCCTGGGTGCTGCGCTGTGGCGACACGGGGAAGGGCATCCCCCCCGAGATCGCCGCGCACGTCTTCGAGGAGTTCGTGACCCACGGCAAGACCGGCGGTACGGGCCTCGGCCTGGCGCTGGTCAAGCGCATCGTCGAGGAGCACGGCGGCACCCTCGGGTTCGAGACCGAAGTCGGGAAGGGCACGACGTTCTGGATTCGACTGCCACAGGGCCCGGGGGCCGAATGAGCCGGACGCTCTTCCCGCGCCCGCCGGATCGGGTAGTATCACTGGAGACTGGCCGACAAGAGAGGACCGAATGAACAAAGGGCGAACGCCGCTGCTGATCGCGATCATCCTGGGGGTGGGTGCGGCGCTCCTGGGCTACCTGGACCGTCGCAACGCGGAGCGCAACGCCCGCAAGGGTTGGGACCTCGTGCCCATCGTCGTCGCTGCGCAGGACGTGGACGAGGGCACGGTCCTCACCACGGACATGATCGCCCAGCAGCCGATGCCGAGCCGGTTCGTCACCCCGAGCGTCATCAAGCCCGAGAACTACAGCTACGTGGTCGGGCAGAAGGTCCTCGTGAACCTGCACAAGCACGACCCGCTGCTATGGACGCAGTTCGAGTCGAGCAAGGGACTGGAGCGCCTCTCCAAGGCCATCCAGAAGAACTTCCGCGCCGTCACCATCTCGGCCTCGGACAACGACGGCGTGGGCGGCTGGATCCGGCCCAACGACCACGTCGACATCCTCGCGACCTTCAAGGACCCGCAGTCGAGCGAGACCGACACCATGACCTTGCTCGAGAACGTGCTCGTGCTCGCCACCGGCCGCATCACCGGCAACACCAACATGAACCTGCTCTCGGTGAACGACCGTCGCTACGACAACGTGACGGTGCTGCTCCTCCCGGAGGAGGCCGAGATCCTGAGCCTCGCCCGCGAGATCGGCCGCGTCTCGCTCACCTTGCGTAACGAGGACGACCTCGAGACGCAAGGCGAGAGGCTGCGCACCACGCCGCAGACGCTGCTCACCCAGGAGCGGCTCAAGGTGCTCGAGCAGAAGCGCCACAAGCAGGAGATCTCGATCATCAACGGAGCGCACTAGCGAAGGAGGTCCGCGATGCTTTCGGCCACGTTGCTCCTGTTGTTCGGGTCGGTCTTCGGGATGACGCTCATCGTGTTCGACACGATGACGAAGGCGCTGCGCAAGTACGAGGAGAAGTACGTCGTGCAGTCGGTCGGCGACCTCTCCAACATGTTCCTCTTCGTCGACTCCCGCACCGTGTTCGTGCTGAACCTCTGCCTGATGGGCGTCTTCGCGGTGGGCGGGGCGCTGGTGGCCGGCGTGGGCGCCGCGCTCATGGGCGGCCTCGTGGGCTTCTTCCTGCCGCTCCTGCTCGTGCGCTTCTACCGCAAGCGGCGCATCGAGAAGTTCAACAAGCAGCTCGTCGAGGTCCTGCAGCAGATGTCGGGCGCCCTGAAGGCGGGTCTCACCTTCCAGCAGGCGATGGAGCAGGTGGCCAAGGAGTCCGCGCCGCCCCTGAGCCAGGAGTTCAGCCTGACCATCCGCGAGATGAAGCTCGGCCTCCCCCTCGACGAGACGCTCGTCAACATGGCCAAGCGGGTGGGCAGCGAGGACCTCGATCTCACCGTCACCTCCACCAACATCGCGAAGCAGCTCGGCGGCAACATGGCCGAGATGTTCGAGACCATCTCCGGCACCATCCGCGAGCGCATGCGCCTCGAGGGCAAGATCAAGGCGGTCACCTCGCAGGGCAAGATGCAGGGGGCCATCGTGGCCATGATGCCGCTCGCCCTGGGCATCATCCTGAACTTCATGCGACCCGACCTGATGCAGCCGATGCTGCACCACCCGTTCGGCTGGGCCGTGGTGGCCTCGTGCATCATCGGCATCACCGTCGGCTGGATGATGATCATGCGCATCGTGAACATCGACGTCTGAGGCGGCCATGGAACACACCAGCATCGTCCAGGGCATCCTGAACCTCGCCGCGGCGCCGGTGATCGCGGCGATGACGGGCGGGGCGGTCCTCTTCTTCCTCGCCTTCGTCTACCAGGCGGGCCTCGACAAGTTCTTCGAGGACGTGGGCGAGCAGCAGAAGGGCGCTCTCGTGGCGGTGGAAACCGTCCTCGTCCAGCGCCTCGCGCAGTTCGCCCACCGTTTCCTCTCGCAGACGCGCGCCCAGCGGCTCAAGCGGCAGATGATCATGGCCGGCCTGGACATGCGCGACTCCATCCTGCGCAAGCCCGAGGACTTCATCGCGGTCCAGATCCTCGCCGGCATCGGCGCCTCGCTGGTGGCGGTCTACTTCTGGGCGACCCTGCACATGAAGCCGGTCTGGATCCCGGTCGCGGGCCTCGGCGCCGGAATGTTCCTGCCGAGCCAGTGGCTGCGCGACCAGGTCACCAAGCGCCACCTGCTCATCACCCGAGCGCTTCCTTACAACCTCGACCTGCTCACGCTGTCGGTCGAGGCCGGCCTCGACTTCACCGCGGCGCTCGCGAAGGTGGTGGAGCGCGGCCGCAAAGGA
>DATJNL010000423.1:0-8442 GCA_035508175.1 Myxococcales bacterium | reverse complement strand
GGCCCGAGGTCCTCCTTGTTGACCTGCGCCATCATCGGCAGGTCCTCGGTCATGCGGGTCACGGCGACAGGGGCGACGGCGTTGACCGTCACGTTCATCTTTGCGAGCTCCATCGAGGCCACGCGCGTCATGGAGTAGATGCCGCCCTTGGCCGCGGCGTAGTTGCCCTGGCCGAAGTTGCCGATGAGGCCCGAGAGCGAGGTGGTGTTCACGATGCGGCCGCCCTTGCCCTGCACCTTCATCTGCCGCGCCGCCGCCTGCATGCAATAGAACGTGCCCTTGAGGTGCACGTCGAGCACCAGGTTCAGGTCCTGGTCGCTCATGTTGACGAGCGTGCGGTCGCGCAGGATGCCCGCGTTGTTCACGAGCACGTCGATCTTTCCGTACCTGGAGAGCGCCGTCCAGAGGATGCCGTCGGCGCCCTCGCGCGTGGAGACGCTGTCGTAGTTCGCCACCGCCTCGCCGCCCGCCGCCTTGATGTCGGCCACGGTCTTCTCGGCCATCTCGCCGCCCTTGCCGCCGCCGTGACGGTCGCCGCCCAGGTCGTTCACCACGACCTTCGCGCCCTCCTTCGCGAAGTACAGGGCGTGTTCGCGCCCGATGCCGCCGCCGGCGCCCGTGACGATGGCGACCTTGCCCTCGAGTAGCTTGGCCATGGTGTTGCCTCCTGGTTCGAAAGAGGCGGGGAAGCTACCGCGCCGGCCGCGGATCGATCAAGGCGTTCGCGGCGGCGCCTCGAAGCAGCCCGCCGCAGCCTGCTCGGCCTTCGCGAGCGGGTCCGGCGTCCGTCAGGGACGCGCAGGGGCCTCGTTGCGCCGGCCAGGCCAGTGGACGTCGGGGACGGCGCGGGGCCGGCGGCCCGTGGGGAAGCGCAGCTCGAGCGCATCGAGGAAGCGGGCGGTCGCTTCGCGCCCTGGGCCCTCGGTTCCCGCGAGGAGCCCCTCGCGGATTGCGCCGCGCTCGGCGGGGCTCACGCCGAAGTACGGGCTCAGCGCCAAGGTCTCGGTGCCGGCGCCGTCCTCGAGGGGGACGATGGCGGGGCAGGCCAGCTCGTCCCAGCCGTCGGGGATGGCGGTGCCCAGACGCGTGTCGAGCGCGGAAGGGGCCAGGCACACGAGCGCGCCACGGACCCGATCGAAGAGCGCCCCGGCCTCGCGGACCGGCGCGCCATCGAAGGTCTTGCGGCCGGCGCCGGACGGCGTGAGCTCGAAGCGCCCGGTGGCCAAGGCGCCGCGGTAGGCGAGCGAGTGCGGCGCGACGGCCGCGAGGCGCTGCGCGTAGGAGGCCGCGCGGGCGAGAAGCGAGAGCAGGCTCGCCTGGCGGTGGGCCTGCGACGGCGGCAGCGTGACTGCCACGGCGGCGGTGTCGCCGAAGGCGTGGCCCGCGACGTCGGGCTCGCAGCCGAAGCTCGCCTGCATGCGGCGCTCCAGGAAGCTGCGGCGCAGGTGGCGCGAGACGGCGCCGACCACGGCGTGCGGGGCGAGCGCGGCGCGGCGGGAGCCGGCCTCGACGCTAGCGAGGTACTCGGGGTGCCGCAGCGCCTGCAGCGTGACGAGGGCGCCCGCGGCTTCGTGGGCTCGTTCGGGGAGTGGCATCCCCGGAGGGTAGAACAGGAGGCTGACGCCGGCAGCGGCCCGAACGGGTGTGGAGACGGGCGCCGCCGGCCCGAGCCTTTTCGCTCAGCGGCGCTGTTGCGCCTTGCGCGCGCACTCCTGGCAGAGCGTGCGGTTCTCCATCCGCACCGCACGCTGATCGTCGATCATCTTGCCACAACTGTCGCAGCGAACCTGGGCCATGACGGCACCTCCCGTGAGTGGCACGGTGCGCACCGCGCTGCCCGCCGCCAAGGCTCACGGCCGCGCGAGGAGCGCCCGTTCGGACCGCGAGAGCCCGTAGAGGGCGGCCACCGCGCGGTCGAGGTCCGGTCGGATGTCGGTCCCCTCGGCCGCGCGTCGCCCGAGCGGCGCGAGGCCGTCGAGCGGGCCCGAGGGCAGCGGCAAGGCGCGCAGCTGCTCGGCACGCACGTAAGGGAACAGCCTGTCGTCCGCGCCGAACGCCGAGCGCCACCAGAAGGTGGCGGCCGAGGAGTTGAGCAGGGCGCAGAGCGCGTCCGGGTCGATCCCTGGGGCGGGGTGCAGGCAGTAGAGCGTGTTCAGCGCGAGCGCGCGGCTGCGGTCGACCGCGGCCACGAGCCGATCCGCCACGCGGCGCACCAGGACCTTCGCGGGCGTGTCGTAGAGCCGCAGGCTCTTGAGATGCCGCCGCGGCACCGCTGCGGGATCGAGGTAGCGCGCCGGGGGCGCGCAGTGAAAGGGACCGACGTCGCGGCCGCGCAGCACCGGCTGCGAGGCCCACTCCGGCCTTGGACGCAGCGCGGGGTCGCTCTGGCCGCGCTCGATGCCGCGCTGCAGGATGGAAAGCGCGTCGCCGAGCGGACGGCATGAGCGCTCGAGGCGGGCGCGGAGCGACAGCTCGCCGGGACGGACGCGCAGGGGCAGGCGAAGCGAGGGTTGCCTCGCCCACTCGTCGAGCGAGAGCGTGCCGCGGGTGGCGCCGGCCGGGTCGAGCAGCCGGATGGGCTTGGATCCGGCGCCGCGGGTGCCCACCAGGCCCACCGTCTCCACCGCTGCGCCCGCGAACGCGAGGCCGAGGTCGACGACCTCCTCGGGAGGGGCTCCTTCGAAGAGGAGCCGGCGCAGGGGCTCGTGCTCCTCGTTTCCGAGGACTGGCCGCGGCAAGATGAGCGCGTAGCGGCCGCCGGGCCGCAGCAAGGCCAGGGCGCGCTCCACGAAGAGCGCGCAGGCGTCGAACTGACCCTGGGCGGTGCCGTAGCGTGCCGCCAGGGCCCGCGCGTAGTCGGGCGGAAAGGGGGCGCGCTTGACGCTCAGGTACGGAGGGTTGGCGAGCACCACGTCGAAGCCGGCGGGGAGTGGCTCGAGCAAGGCGTCGGCCCGCTGGACGGACAGGCCGTGCGCGCGGGCCGCGGTGCAAGCCTCGAGGTCGCGATCGACCCCGAGCAGCTCGACGCCGGGACGGCAGTCGCGGGCGGCGCGGAGAAAGGCGCCGTCGCCGCAGGCTGGGTCGAGGATTCGCAGCCGGCGGCGGGTCCCCGCGAGCGGTCGGAGCGCGGCCCTCGCGAGCAGGCGGGCGAGGGGTTCGGGCGTGTAGAAGCCGCCGCGGGCTCGACGGGCGGCGGGAGGCTCGGGGCTCATGCGTGGAAGCGAGTGCCAGGCGCCGCCTGGGCCGTCAAGTCGACTCCACTCACCTGGACCCCGCGCGAAGCCGGCGCGCGCCGCCCGGTGTTGGGCGTTGCACCCCTCGGTTTCATCTGCTAAGACCCCGCGACTCCGACGGCTTCCCGGGCCGCGGAGCCCGTACCCGAACTCGGGGAGGAAGCGCCCTTGCACCTCTTTTCGCCCACATTTCTCCAGGCGGCCGCCCAGTCGCCCGCCGACACGATGTTCTGGGTGCCGCTCATCGGCATCGTGGCCGTCTTCTGGTTCCTGCTGATCCGGCCGCAGCAGAAGCAGCAGCAGAAGCAGAAGGCGATGATCGCGGCGCTGCGCAAGGGCGATCAGGTGCTCACGCAGTCCGGGCTGTACGGGAAGATCCACGCGATCGCCGACAAGGAAGTCGTGCTCGAGATCGCCAACGGCGTGAGGGTGCGCTGGCTGAAGAGTCAGATTGCGGGCGTCGACAAGGCCGAGGAGGCCGCGGCCGCCGAGACCGAGAAGGCCGAGAAGAAGGAGTAGCGGATGAGCCGTTCGTGGTGGTGGCGCACGTTCATGATCTTCGCGATCGTCGGGTACGCGGTCTATTACCTCGTGCCGTCGTACATCTACTTCCGGCTGCCCGCCGACAAGCGCAACGACACCGACCTGCTGGCCAAGCTCACGCCGCACTGGGCGCCCAAGAAGCACCTGAACCTCGGCCTCGACCTGCAGGGCGGCATCGAGCTGGTGATGGGTGTCGACGCGGACAAGGCGCTGCGCGACAAGGCCGTCCGGCGCGCCGATGATTTGAAGCGCCTGGCGGACGAGAAGAAGCTCCCCTACAAGGACATCCGCGGAGTGCCCGGACAGCCGGAGGTCGAGGTCATCGGCCACTCGCCCGCGGAGGCGAAGGCCGTCGCCGACATGGCGATGACGCAGTACCCCGACGACTTCCGGCTCATGACCGCCACCGACAACTCGGAGATCCTCGGCTTCCAGGAGGCGTGGGCCAAGAAGCAGAAGGACGACACGGTCGACGAGGCCGTGAAGTCCCTGCGCAACCGCATCGACAAGTGGGGCGTGAGCGAGGCCGAGATCAAGCGCATCCGGGGCTCGGACGGCATCCAGATCCAGCTGCCCGGCGAGAAGGATCCCGAGCGCGCCAAGAAACTGCTCGGTCAAACGGCGCAGCTCGAGTTCAAGATGGCCGACGACGACGATCGCAGCCTCGCCAAGTACGAGAACAGCCTGCCCGCCGGGCTGCACTACGGCCTCGACGGGGCCGTCCCGTACGTCTGCGCGCAGGACCAGAAGGCGCTCGAGGCGTTCACGGCGGGCAAGGCGCCGGCCGGCGACGAGTACGGCATCGAGAAGGTGGAGAAGCTCGGCCCCGACCAGAAGTCGATGCCCTGCCAGGTTCCGTTCTACCGGACGATCACCCTCCACGCGAAGGTGGAGGTGACGGGCGACCAGCTCACCGACGCGCGCGTGCAGATCGACAACGAGGGCGGCATCCAGAAGCCCGTGGTCGGCTTCACGCTCGACAAGGAAGGCGCCGACAAGTTCTCGGACCTGACGGCGGCGAACATCGGCAAGCGGCTCGCCATCGTCCTCGACGGCATCGTCGATTCGGCGCCGGTCATCCAGTCGCGCATCCCGGGCGGCAGCGGGCAGATCACGCTGGGCGGCTTGAAGACCCCTCAGGAAATCTACCAGGAGGCTTCGGATCTCGCGCTGGTGCTCAAGGCGGGCGCGTTGCCTGCGCCGGTGACCATCGAGTCGGAGCGCACCGTGGGCGCGTCCCTCGGGCCCGAGCTTATCCAGAAGGGCACGTTCGGCGCGCTCGCCGGCCTCGTGATCGTGTGGCTCTTCATGGCCTTCTATTACCGGATGTCGGGCTTCGTGGCCGACATCGCGCTCGGCGTCAACGGCCTCCTGTTGCTGGCGGCGATGGCGATGTTCGGCTCCACGCTCACGCTGCCGGGCATCGCGGGCACGGTGCTCACCCTCGGCATGGCGGTGGACGCTAACGTGCTCATCAACGAGCGCATCCGCGAGGAGCTGCGGGCCGGCAAGACGTCGCGCGGAGCGGTAGACGCGGGCTACGACAAGGTCTTCTGGACGATCGTCGACGGCCACGTGACCGCTTTCGTGGCGGGCGCCATCCTCTATTACACCGGCACCGGCCCGGTGAAGGGCTTCGCGGTCACCCTGATGATCGGTCTCGCCGCTTCGATGTTCACCTCCATCGTCGTGACGCGCCAGATCATCGACGTGCTGGTGCACCGGACTCCCGCTCGCGCCAAGGCGGCCTGAGAGGACCCCATGAACTTCCATTTCCTCGAGATCCTCCCGACCGTCCCGAAGATCGACTTCGTCAAGTACCGGCGCTACTTCGTCGTCGGGTCGCTGGTGATCAACCTCGCCGTCATCCTGTGGAGCATGCCCTTCATCCACGGGCTGAACTTCGGCGTGGACTTCGCGGGCGGCACCGAGATCCAGGTGCACTTCGCCCAGAAGCCGGATCTGGGCAAGGTCGACCAGGCCCTGAAGAAGGCCGGGTTCGGCAGCGAGACGGCGCAGTCGTACGGCCCGCCCGAGGAGAACTCATACATCATCCGCGTGGGTCGTATCGCCCTGATGAGCGCGCAGGACGCCGAGCGCGCCAAGGCCGCGCTGGCCGCCGCGGTGGGCGCCGACCAGCTCAAGGAGTTCCACTTCGACCCGGAGGTCGGCGACAAGATCGACCTGACCTTCGGCAAGGAAGTTCCCGAGGCGCAAGTCAAGAGCGTGCTCTCGGCAGCGGGCGTCAAGGTCAGCGAGGTGCGCTCGCTGGTCGCGAAGCCCGGCGACTACGAGGAGACCGTCATCACGCAGGGCATCTCCGCCAAGGTGGAGGCGGCGCTGCAGGCCGTGTTTGGCGAGCCCAAGTGGATCGCGGATAAGACCGCCCTGGTCTCGGGCATCAACGTCGATCGGGTCGAGTACGTCGGCCCGCAGGTCGGCAAGCAGCTCCAGATCCAGGGGCTCAAGGCGCTGCTCTACGCGATGGCGATGATCGTCGTGTACGTGGGCCTGCGCTTCGACTTCCGCTTCGCGCCGGGCGTGGTCATCGCCCTCGTGCACGACGCGATCGTGACGCTCGGCTACTTCGCGTTCCTCGGGCGGGAGTTCAACCTCACGTCGCTCGCCGCGGTGCTCACGGTGATCGGCTACTCGGTCAACGACACGGTGGTGGTCTACGACCGAATGCGGGAGAACCAGCACAAGTTCCGCGGGCGCGATCTGCCCAGCATCGTGAACCTGTCCATCAACGAGATGCTGGCGCGAACGATCCTGACGTCGGGCGTGACCGCGCTCTCGCTCGTCGGCTTGATCGTCTACGCGCGCGGCACCGCCGTCTGGGACTTCGCGGTCGCGATGCTCGTGGGCATCATCTCCGGCACGTACTCGACCTGGTACATCGCGAGCCCGATGACCATCTGGCTCGACGAGGTCCTGAGCCGGCGCGCGGGCAAGGCCGCCGACAAGAGCAAGGCGAAGGACAAGGATCAGGACAAGCGCCCACAGGCGCGGGTCGCCGCGAGCTGAATCGGCCAAGCTGTGCCGGCGGCCGGGCGTGCGCAAGGCCCCCCGGTCGCTCCCTGACGGTGCGCGAGGAAGGTTCCGTTCGGCACCTTCAACTCCGTCGCGACGGTGGCAAGCTCTCCTCGCTGTTCGGCCGGCGCATGGTGCGTCCGGCCCCTTTCGAGGAGGTTGCCCATGTCGAGGATGATGAAGCTGTCCTTCGTTGCCGGCGCCGCGCTGCTCTTTTCGGGAGGCGCACTGGCCTCGCCGCGCTTCAGCTCGTTCGGCGAAGGGTCCCACGCCGGCTCGCATCACGACAGCGCTCGCGAGTCGTCGCACGCCGGCTCACGAGACTCCGCTCGGTCGGGCAGCGACCGTTCCGGCCGGGATGACACCGGGAGTCGGCTCGACTACGGGAGCCGCATGGTGCAGTCCCACCAATGGGAGATGGGTAGGCGCTAGACCGAATGGCGCGCGAGCCTCGTGGGCGCCCGGGGCTCGCGCCGCCTGCTTCGACCGACGGCGCGCCGTGTCAGAGGCCTCGGCTAGCTTGCGACCGTGCGCTGGATCCTCCCCGGTCGAACGGCCGAGGGCGACGCGGCGCGGGAGGCGGCCCGGGACATCGCGACCCGCTTGGGCATCCACCCGCTCGCTGCCGAGCTCCTCTGCCGGCGTGGTCACGGTGATCCCGACCGAGCGCATGAGTTCCTCCACGGCGGCCTCGGCGATCTGCCGGATCCCTTCAGACTCCACGACATGGACAAGGCGGTGGAGCGGCTCGCGGGGGCCGTGGCACGGCGCGAGCGCATCGTCGCCTACGGGGACTACGACGTCGACGGTGTGACGTCGACCGCCCAGCTCGTCTTGTTCCTCCGGGCGATCGGGGCGGACGTCGGCTGGTACGTACCGCACCGCCTCCGGGAGGGCTATGGCCTCAACCGCGAGGCCGTAGCCCGCCTCGCCGCGGAAGGCGCGCGGCTGGTCGTGACCCTCGACAGCGGAGTGACCGCGGTCTCGGAGGTCGATCAGGCCTGCGCGCTGGGCGTCGACGTCGTGATCGTGGACCACCACCAGGTCTCTCCGGAGCTGCCGCGTGCCGTGGCCATCCTGAACCCGCAGCAGCCCGGCTGCGCCTTCCCCGACAAGCAGCTCTGCGCCGCCGGCGTGACCTTCTTTCTGTTGATGGCGCTGCGCAAGCGGCTGCGCGAGGCCGGCTTCTTCGTGGGCCGGGCCGAGCCGAACCTGCGCGGCCTCCTCGATCTGGTGGCCCTTGGGACGATCGCTGACGTCGTGCCGCTCGTGGGGGCGAACCGGCTCCTGGTGCGCGCGGGCCTCCTGGAGATCGCCCGGGGCCAGCGGCCCGGCTTGCGGGCGCTCGGCGAAGTGGCCGGGCTGGCCCCCGCGCGCGCGCTCACCGCCGGCCAGGTCGCGTTCAAGCTCGCGCCGCGCCTCAACGCCGCGGGCCGGATGGATGGGGCGGGGAGGGCGGTCGATCTCCTGCTGACCGAGTCCGCCGACGAGGCCGCCCGCATCGCCCGCGATCTGGACGACGAGAATCGGCGCCGCCGCGACGTGGAGGCCGCGATCCTCGACGCCGCGCTGGCGCAGACCAAGGACCGGCTCGCCGCCGAAGCCCCGCCGCGGGGGCTGGTGCTCGCAGCCG
>DATJNL010000422.1:0-17518 GCA_035508175.1 Myxococcales bacterium | reverse complement strand
CGAAGCCGTGCGAGCCCATGGCCTCGCACGCGATGGCCATCGAGAGCAGCCCGGCGTTGCTGCCGCCGTAAGCCTCGGGAATGAGCGCACCGAGGAAACCCGCCTCGGCGAAAGCGTCCCAGAGCTCCTGCGGAAACTTCTGCTCCTTCAGGATCATCTTCTTGATCTGCTCGCGCCTCGGCGCGAACCTCTGGAGCATCCGCTCGGCGGCGGCGCGGGTCTGCTGCTGCTCCTCGGAGAAGGCGAAGTCCATGGGGGCCTCCTCGGCCTAGCCGCGGCCGGCGGCGAGGACCTTCGAGAGCTTCGTGGCGAGGGCGATGTTCATGGGCTTGAACTTGATCTTGCCGCTCATGAAGGCCATCTGGCCGTTGAGCTTGCCCGAGACGATCGCCAGGAAGTCCTGGTCCGATACGGTGATGGTCATCGCAGGGTTCTGCACCTCGGTGGCCGTGACCCAGTCCTTCTCTTTCGTGAGGTCGAGCGCCCACTTGCCGCCCTGGGGGCCGGAGACGTCGAACTGAAAGATGGCATTCACGTCCTTGGCGAGGGCCGGGTTCTTGCCGATGGCTTCGGGGATCTTCTGCTCGAAAATGGTCTGCGGGGTGACGTCCATGTCGTTTCTCCTTCCGGCGGCTCGGCCGGCGGCGGTTGGTGTACCTTGCCTGGCAGGCTCCTGTCAACGAAAATAGTCCTAGCCAGCAAGTGCCACTTGCCACTATACTTTGCGGCATGGGCGACACACAAGGGCTCCTCAAGATCAGCGAGCTGGCGAAGCGGGCCGGCGTGAACCGCGGCACCATCCAGCACTACTTGCGGGAGGGGCTACTCCCTCGGCCGGTCAAGACGCACCGGAACATGGCCTTCTACGAGGCCAGCTCGGTCGACCGCATCCGCCTCATCAAGGATCTGCAGAAGCAGCGCTTCTTGCCGCTGCACGTGATCCGGCGCATCGTGGCGGGCAAGAGCGGGGGGGCCCAGGTCAAGGCCGCGGTGGCCGTGCAGCAAGCCGCCTTGAGCGCGCTCGCCGTGGACGCCCCCGAGACCTCGATCTCACTCGAGGCGGCGAGCAAGACCTTCGATCTGCCGGCGGCGCTGATCCACAAGCTCGAGAAGCTGGGCTTCGTGGCGGCCGTGCGCCGCAACGGCGAGCGCGTCTTCTCGGGGCCCGACGTGGAGGTGCTGGCGGCGATCGGCCAGCTCAAGCGGCTCGGCATCACCGAGCGCGCAGGCTTCCGGCCGCAGGACCTGCTCATCTACAAGAGGGCGCTGGAGGGCTTGCTGGATCAGGAGCTCCAGACGTTCGTGCGCGTGGTCATCGGCAAGAAGCCGGCCGACGAGGCGACGAAGCTCGCGCGCGCCGGCATCGACGGCGCCACGGCGCTGCTGGTGGCCTTGCGCAAGAAGCTCATCAACGACCTGTTGCGCAACGCGGGCAAGGAGACGGTCGAGGGCGTGCTCGCGGCCGGACAGTAGCGGACGGCGCGCCGCTCAGGCGGCACGCCGGGCGCGCATCTCCGCGACCGCCGGCTTCATCCAGCGCCACAGCACGATGCCCAGAGGCAGGAAGAGGGTCACCGGGTTCACGAGCAGGAGCGCCCATAGGACGTCGGACTTGAAGAAGTTCACCGGTGCGCCAGCAACGAAGCTCGCCCGGGTGCCGACGTGCAGGAACTGCTGGTGCCAGACCGCGAGCACCACGCCCGCGGGGAGCAAGAGCAGGGCCGGCAGGACCGCGGCGAGCCTCTCGTGGCCCCGCTGTACGAGCAGGTGCACGAGCACGAAGCCGCCGGCCGCCGCGAGGAGGAAGGCGGCGGCGCTCGCGGCCACGAACCAGCCAGGGAGCGTGTCGCGATCGAACCAGTACATGGTGTCCCAGGCCGGCCAGCTACAGAGGAAGTAGAGCAGCGTCGGAACCAGGAAGAGACCCGAGAAGACCAGTGCCGAGTGCAGGAGGTCGTTGGTCCACAGGCTCTTCTGGGCGCGGAGCTGCACCCGCGCAGCGGAGGCGAGGGTGGCCCCCACGGCGGCCGAGAGCGTGACGTCGATCTGGACCATCGTGCTTCCTCCTAGGCCGCGGCGGGGCCTCTCGCCTCGAGGACACCTTCACCGGCAACGGGTGCGTACAGGGAGTCTATCTCCTTCTGGAAGCGATCGACGACCGCCTTCCGGCGGAGCTTCATGGTGGGCGTGAGCTCGTCGCTGCCGATTACGAGTTCGTGCTCGAGGATTCGGAAGCGGCGGATCTGCTCGTAGCGCGCCAGGTGCGCGTTGGCCTTCTCGACAGCGGCGGCGGCCCGGCGGCGCACCTCTGCGTGGCGGGCCAGCTCGGCGGCGCTGGCCTGGGGGAGACCCACGGCGGCGCGCGCCTCCTCGAGGTCGAGCGTCAGTAGGGCGGTCATGAAGGGCCGCTGCTCGCCGACGATCAGGGTGGGTCCGAGGAGCGGCTCGCCGGTGAGCAGCGCCTCCATCGGCGCCGGGGCGACCTTCTTGCCGCCCGCCGTCACGATGAGGTTCTTCTTGCGGTCGGTGATCCGGAGATAGCCGTCGGCGTCGAGCTCGCCGATGTCGCCAGTGTGGAGCCAACCTTCGGAGTCGAGCGCCTCCGCCGTCTCCGCGGGCTTGTTCAGGTAGCCCCGGAAGACGGATGGGCCGCGGATCAGCACCTCGCCGTCGGAGGCGATGCGCAGCTCCATGCCCGGCACGACCTGGCCGACGGTGCCGAAGCGGGGGCGCTCCGGGCGGTTCACGGTGGCGATCGCACAGCACTCGGTCATTCCGTAGGCTTCGAGCACCAGCATGCCGCAGCCGTGGAAGAACTCGAGGATCTCCGGGTCGATGGGCGCGGCCCCGGAGACGAAATAGCGGACGCGGCCGCCGAACGCCCCGCGGATCTTCGAGAGCACGAGCCGGTCCGCGAGCGCGTGGGAGATCCGCAGCGAGAGCGGCGGCGCGGTGCCATCCAGGTGGTGGCGGGACATCGCGCGGCCGGCGCGCTCGGCCCAGGCGAAGATCGCCCGTCGCCGCGGGTTGGCCTCCGCCACGCGCGCGCGGATCTTGGCGTAGGCCTTCTCGAAGATGCGCGGAACGCTGCCGAAGAGCGTGGGGCGGGTCTCGGTCAGGGCGGAGAGGACCACCTGGCTCTCCAAGCTTCCCACGTAGCGAGCTCCGTAGCCGGCGCTGATGCGCCCGTAGAAGCCGATGACGTGCTCGGCCACGTGGGCCATCGGGAGGAAAGCGACCGTGACGTCGTTCCCGCCCACGTCGGTCGGAAGGAGGGGCCGCAGCTGCTCGAGGAGCGAGAGGATGTTGCGGTGGCTCAGCATGGCGCCCTTGGGCACCCCAGTCGTGCCCGAGGTGTAGATGAGCAGCGCGACGTCCTCTGGGCCACGACGCGCGCGCAGCTCGCGGAGCCGGGCCTCGTTCCGGCCGAGGAGCTCGCCGCCCCGGCGCAGGAGGTCCGAGAAGGGCGTCACGCCGGAAGCGCCCTCCGCGTCGCCCCAGGCCACGACCGTGAGCTGGACATTGGCCTTGCCGGCGGCCTTCAGGAGCGTCGCGAGCTCCGTTCGGGAGCCGACGAAGGCGTAGCGGGCCCCGCAGTCGGTCAGGATGTAGGCGATCTGCTCCGGGGTGAGCGTACTGTAGACGCCCACCGAGATCCCGCCCGCGCCGAGGATCGCGAGGTCCGCCTCCGCCCACTCGCCGGTAGTCTGGCCCATCACCGCGACGTGGTCGCCGGCCGAGAGGCCCAGCTGGTCGAGGGCGAGGGTCAGTGAATCGATGCGCCGCTTGAACTCGCGCCAGTCGGCGCGGTCGCGGCGACCCGCGATGACCTGCTCGAAGCAGAGGGCTCCGGGCGTCCTGGCCGCGCGCTCGTCGACGAGATCGCTGATCGTCGTTGGCATCTCAGACGGGTCGGTACTGGTGGACCCACACGCCCGGGCAGATCTCCAGGAAGGCAACCTCGAGGGGCAAGCCGATGGTGAGGCGCTCGAACGGCGCGTCGATCCGCGTGAGGAAGTGCCCCACGCCCTCGACCTCCACGAGGCCCAGGACGTCGGGGGCGAGGAATCGCAGGCCGCGCTGCTGCTGCGTGAAGGCGTAGAGCGTCGCGCGGCGCGGCAGGTCGAGCCATTCGGCTTCACGAGCGCCGCAGTGCGGACAGAAGTCGCGCGGGGGGAAGGCGATCTCCCGGCAGGCGCGGCAGCGCGTGCTGCAGAGACGCCCCTGGCCGAGCCGGCGTTGGAACTCCTCGCACGCGGCGTCGCCGTAGCGTAGGAGCGCCTCTTTGGTTGCCGCGTCGATGAGCTCCTTCATGCCGCCTCCAGGAGTCCGACCAGGCTGCCGTTGAGCATCCCGTGCTCGGCGTGCAGCAGCCCCACGGACGCTCCCGCGACCTGGCGGTCGCCGCAGCCGCCGCGAAGCTGCTCCACCAACTCGACGATGCTGTACAGGGGAGTGGCGCCCGCGGGGTGGCCCAGCGAGAGCCGGCCCCCCGAAGGATTGAAGACGGTCGTGCCGCCTCCGCTCGTCCGGCCCTCCCGGACCGCGTGCGCGGCGCGGCCACGATCGAAGAAGCCCAGCTCTTCGTAGAGCACCAGCTCCGTGGCCGTGAAGACGCCGTACACCTCGGCGACGTCCACGTCGACGGGCTGGAGGCGCGCCTCGGCGTAGGCTTCCTGGGCCGCGCGCCCCGCCGAAGGGAAACGCGAGAGGGGTTCCCGCAGCGGCGCGAAGTGCGCCGGTTCGTGGGCCTCGCCAATCGCCCGCACGGCGACCGGACGCCTGGGCCCGCGCCGTGCGACGTCGGGGGACGCTACGACCACGGCAGCGGCGCCGCTCGCGAAGGCCGAGCAGTCGAGCAGCCCGAGGGGCGGACAGATGGGCGGCGCCTCCAGAACCTCCTGCTCCGTGATGGGCTGGCGGAGCTGGGCGCGAGGGTTCTTCTCGGCGAACCGGCGCAGCGTCACGGCCACGGGGGCGAGGTCCGCCCGCGAGAGGTGGTGCTCGTGCAGGTACCGCTGCGCGCTCATTGCGTAGTACGGGATGGGGGCCGCGAGGCCGTACAGGCCGTCGTAGGGACCGTACAGCCCGACGAGGTCGGCGGCCATTCCGCGAATGAAGAACTCGAAGTCGTCGGCCCGGTCGTCCGCGCGGATGTCGGAGGCGACCACGAGGCAGGCGCGCAGGCGCCCCGCACGCACCTCCTGGACAGCTTGCTTCAGCGCGAGCGCAGCGGTGAGGCCGCCGCATTCCACCAGCGCCTGGCCCCGCGTGGACAGGCCGAGGTGGTGGGCGAGCGTGCAGCTCCACATGAAACCCGACATGCCGCTCAGCGCGGGGGGCGTGACGAAGAGACCGTCGACGTCGCGGGCTGGCAGACCCGCGTCTGCCAGGGCGGCGAAGCAAAGGTCCGTTGCCACGTCGCGAACGGCCCGCGGCAGTTTGCGCGCCACCGGGATCGCCGCGACGCCAGCGATGACAGCCTGAGTCACGAAGTGGCCTCACGCCGGGTCTCGGCCGTCTCCCTCTTCGCGCGCGGCAGGGGCAGCCAGCCGGCGGCCTCGTACCAGCGAACGACGTCCGCGATCGACGTGCGAAGATCCGGATGCTCCCAGGTGAAGCCGAGCGAGGCGAGGCGCGACGTGTCGAAGACGAAATCGCCGTTGAAGTACTGCAGCCAGTCGCGGTCCAGGCGCGGCCGGAGCTGCGGCGCCAGGCCCCGGCTCACGAGGATCTCGTGTCCCTTCTGGAGCTGGCGATTGAACCGGGAGATCGCGAAGGAGGGCGCATGGGCCAGCGCGGCGATCCCGGCCCGTGCCACCAGGCGGGACTTGATGCGCGGCGCCGCTTGGATGCCACAGGCGTCGAGGAGCGCGCCCACCGTCTCGCCGAAGCCGAGCGGGACGCGGTCTGCCACGTTGAAGGCCCGGCCCGCCGCTTCGGGGTGGGTTCCGCACAGGACAGCAGCACGCGCGACGTCGCGCACGTGCACGTGCTGCCCCACCGGGCCGCCGGCGAGCAGCGGGAAGCGCCTTCCGCCAAAGGCGCGCATCTGGGCGAGCATGGCCACGAAGAGGCCCTGGCCGTAGCGCGACCGTGGGCCATAGACCAGCGTCGGCCGGAGCACCGCTACCTCGAACGACGGGGCGTGCATGCCCGCCACCGCTTGCTCCCCCTCGAGCTTCGTCTTCTCGTACGGGTTGCGCGGGTGGTAAGGCCCGTCCTCGTTCATCGGGATTCGCTCGGGAAGGCCGTAGATCGAGACGCTCGAGATGTGGACGAGCCTTCGCACGCGGCTGGACCGGGCCGCGTCGGCGAAGGCCTTGGCGCCGGCGACGTTCACGCGCGCGAGCACCTCGTGGGACGCGCCGAGGTCGAAGAGGCCGGTGCCGTTGACGGCGATCTCGCAGCCCTCGAGCGTGTCCCGGAGGGTGGGAGGATCGGCGAGGTCCGCCTCGCGGATCTCGGCGCCGGCTTCCCGGGCCACCGAGAGATCGGCACCCGGCCGGTCGGTGGCGATGACCCGGTGCCCCGCCGCGCGCAGCACCTCCACCACGTGAGAGCCGATGAAACCCGCAGCGCCCGCGACCGCCCAAGTCGGCATCCCGACCACATAGGCTCAGCGTGGCCCCCGAGTCAAGAGTAGCAAGTGCGACTTGCCGCGATGTCCCGTCTGGGCGGTTGTCTCGTGAGGGGGAGCGTGCTACCTCTGCGCCACGAGCGGGAGGCCGTCATGATCGAAGCGAACGCCGTCTCTCGGAGCCCCTCCACCAGAGCCCGCGCCCCCGACGCGGTCATCCGCAACACCGAGCCCGCAACCGGTGCGCCGTTACCCGAGATCGAGGTGATGCCCGCGCAGGAGGTGCGCGGCGTCGTGGCCCGCGCCCGTGAGGCACAGAAGGGCTGGGCGGCGCTGGGTTTCGGCGAGCGACGCCGTCGATTGTCGGCGTTCAAGAACCTGCTCATGGACCGCGCGGACGAGGTCGGCGCCGTGGTGCACCGCGAAAACGGCAAGCCGCTCTTCGAGGCCATCACGCACGACGTGGTGCCCGTCGCGATGCTGACGAGCTACTACGCGCGGAAGGCCAAGAGCATCTTGCGCGATCGCCGCATCGCCGCCCCGCTGTTTCCCCACAAGCGCTCCTACGTGCGCTACGAACCGCGTGGCGTGATCGGGGTCATCGCTCCGTGGAACTTTCCCTTCTCGCTGCCGGTGGGGGAGGTGGTGACCGCCCTGGCCGCGGGCAACGCGGTGGTCGTGAAGCCGAGCGAGTTCACGCCGCTCGTGATGCTCGAGGGCAAGAAGCTACTCGTCGAGGCCGGGATACCGGAGGACCTCGTGGGCGTGGTGCCTGGCTTCGGCCCGACGGGCGCCGCGCTGATCGAGTCCGGCGTCGACATGGTGGTCTTCATCGGCTCGGGGGCGACGGGCCGCAAGATCGCGGCCGCCTGCGGCGAGCGGCTGATCCCGTGCGTGCTGGAACTCGGCGGCAAGGACCCCGCGATCGTGTGCGCCGACGCGGATCTCGAAAAGGCGGCGCGGACCGTCGTCTTCGGTGCCTTCGCCAACTCTGGACAGGTCTGCGCGAGCGTGGAGCGCGTCTACGTCGACCGGCGCATCGCCGAGCCGTTCACGGCGCGCGTGGTCGAACTGGCGAAGGGCCTGCGGCAGGGCGACGGGGACGTGGACGTCGGCGCCATGACCACGCCGGCGCAGCTCGGCATCGTGCGCCGGCAGGTGGACGAGGCGGTGGCGCAGGGGGCGAAGGTCCTCACCGGCGGGCACGCCGTCGAAGGGAAGGGGCGCTTCTTCGAGCCGACGGTCCTGACCGACGTGAACGCCGGCATGGCAGTGATGCGCGAGGAGACCTTCGGGCCGGTCCTGCCCATCGTGGCCTACGACAGCGAGGACGATGCCGTGCGCCTCGCCAACGACACGACCTACGGCCTGAACGCCTATGTGTTCTCCAAGGACCGCGGCCGCGCCGAGCGCCTCGCCAACCGCATCGAGGCCGGCACCGTGATGGTGAATGACGTGCTCTACACACACGGAGTTCCGGAGTGGCCCTGGGGAGGCGTCAAGAGCTCTGGCATCGGGCGTACGCACGGCGCGGAGGCCCTGCGGGAGATGTGCCGGATGCGGCACGTGAACGTGGAGCGCGTCGCCGTCACGCCGCCGTGGCTTTACCCCTATCGAGACTCCGTGCGCCGATCGCTCGTCAAGGCCGTGCGCACGGTGATGCGCCTGCTGGACTGACCCTTGGCCGCCGCGCTGCCCCTGAGCGAACCGGACCGCGCCACG
This sequence comes from Myxococcales bacterium, assembly GCA_035508175.1. GTDB lineage: Bacteria > Myxococcota > Myxococcia > Myxococcales > JAKAPL01 > DATJNL01. The sequence continues at coordinate 9,216 of DATJNL010000422.1, read as the reverse complement.
CGCCTCGGAGCCGTGCTCCCGGTCGCGCGCACCGGAGGGCTGGGCCCGGCGGGCAGGCGGGCGATCGAGGCGCTGGCGGAGACGGCCATGCCGCCGGGGAAGCGCACGATCGCGGCTGCCGGCCCCATCGTCGCGGACAAGATGGATCGCCTGCTGGCCGACATGCCCTGGGCGATCCGGCTCGCCATCGTGGCCGGCATCTGGGTGCTGGAGTGGTCGGCGGTGGTGTTCACCGGGCGCCGCTTCTCCCGGCTCCCGCCGCCGCGCAGGCTCTCGGTGCTCGACCGCTGGCACCACGGGCCGGCGATGGCGCGCGTGATCCTGCGCGGGCTGCTCACCCCGCTCAAGGCCGCTTACTACTCGGAGCCCGCAGTCGCAGCCGCACTGGGCTACCAGCCCAAGGCCTTCGCGGCACGCGTGGGCGCCCTCGACGAGGTGCCGCCCGGCGACATCCGCCTGGGGCGGCAGCGGGGCCCTGAGGACGTCCGCTGCGAGGTGGCCGTCATCGGTTCGGGGGCCGGCGGGGCAGTGGTGGCCAAGGAGTTGGCGGAGCGAGGCCGGCGGGTGGTTCTCGTCGAGGAGGGCCAGTACTGGACGCGGCCGCTCTTCAACCGCAACGCCTTCGAAATGTCGCGCCTGCTCTACCGGGATCAGGGCTTCACGGTGGCGCTCGGGCGCCCCGGCATCCCCATCCCGCTCGGCAAGACGGTGGGCGGAACGACCACCATCAACTCCGGCACCTGCTTCCGCGTGCCGGAGCACACGTTGCGCCACTGGCGGCGCGACTTCGGCCTCGTCGAAATCACCGCGGACGCGCTCGCGCCCTACTACGAGCGGGTCGAGGCGATGATCCGCGTTCAGCCCGTGCCCGACCAGGTCTGGGGCCGGACCGCGCGGTTTGTTCAGAAGGGGGCCGCCTCGCTCGGCCTCACCGCCCAGCCGCTCGCGCGCAACGCCGAGGGCTGCCGCGGATCGGGCGTCTGCTGCTTCGGCTGTCCCGAGGATGCGAAGCGGTCGATGAACGTGAGCTACGTTCCGGCGGCCCTCGCGGCAGGGGCGACTCTTTACACCGAGACGCGTGCCGCCGCACTCCTCTTCGAGAACGGGCGCGCCGCGGGTCTCGCCTGCGAGATGGGGCCCGAGCGCACGCCGCTCCGCGTCCGGGCCGACGCCGTCGTGGTGGCCGCCGGCACGGTCTACACGCCACTCGTACTGGCTCCTCACGGGATCGGCCGGCGCTCTGGCGCCTTGGGCCGGAACATGTCGATTCATCCGGCTACGAAGGTGGCGGCGCTCTTCGAGGAGCCGGTGCTCAGCTTCGACGGCGTCCCGCAGGGGGCGTTCATCCACGACCTGGCGGAGGAGGGTATTCTCTTCGAAGGGGCGTCGATGACGCCGGACTTCACGGCGGTCGGCCTGCCCTTCTACGGCCCGAAGCTCGCCGCGTACATGGACCGCTACGAGAACCTCGCGAGCTTCGGCCTGATGGTCGAGGACGAGAGCCAAGGCGAAGTGCACCTGGGGCTCGATGGGCGGCCCGTCATGTGGTACCGGCTCGGCCGCGCGGAGCTGGCGCGGCTCCGCAAAGGCATCGAGGTCCTGAGCCGCATCTTCTTCCGCGCCGGCGCGAGCGTGGTGATGCCTCCCCTTGGCACTCTCGCCGAGCTTCGATCGGAGACGGAGCTGGAGCAGGTGAAGACCATGGCCCTGCGGCCGGAGGACGTCGAGCTGAGCGCCTTCCATCCGCTGGGCACGTGCCGCCTGGGGCTCGACCCGCGGCGCAGCGTCCTCGACCCGGACCTCGAGGCGTGGGACATGGAGGGTCTCTTCGTGGCGGACGGCTCCATCTTCCCCTCGTCGCTGGGCGTCAATCCACAGCTCACCATCATGGCGTTCGCCACGCGTGCCGCCGCCCGCATCGACGAGCGGCTGTCGGGCGATCGCCGCCGCTGGTCCGAAGCTGGCGGCAAGTAGCACTTGCCACTTGGGCGAGGTCGTTTGACAGCCGCGTGCGGCTTGGCTAGAAGCGCGCTGCAGGAGGACTGCATGGCGACGATGCGCGAGCGGATTGACCTCTTGAAGGCGCGGCGCGAGAGGGCCGACGGGATGGGGGGCGCCGAGCGGATCGAGCGGCAGCGAGCGAAGGGCAAGCTCACGGCCCGGGAGCGCCTCGGGCTGCTCTTCGACCCCGGCACCTTCGAGGAGATGGGGAAGCTCGCGGGCAACAACGGGAACCTGCCCGAGGAGGAGGACAAGCCGACGCCGGCGGACGGCGTGATCACCGGCGTGGGAGAAATCGAGGGGCGCTGCACCTGCGCCGCTCTCTACGACTTCACCATCTTCGGCGGATCGATCGGCGAGGTGGGAGAGAAGAAGGTCGCCAGGCTGCGCGATGTTGCGCTAAAGAATCGCCTGCCCATGGTGTGGCTCGTCGACAGCGGTGGGGCGCGTATCGACGCCAGCGGAGGAGTCGACGCCCGGCGCATCGCGTCCTTCGCCGACACGGGCTACTTGTTTCGCGAGGAGGTCGTACTATCCGGCGTCGTCCCCCTCGTTTCGGCCATGGTGGGGCCGGGCGCCGCCGGCACGGCCTACATTCCGGGACTCGCCGACTTCGTTCCCATGGTGAAGGGGACGAGCAGCATGGCCATCGGCGGTCCCTACCTCGTGGAGTCTACGGTGGGGGAGAAGGTGAGCGAGGACGAGCTCGGCGGCTCGCGAATCCACAACGAGATCTCTGGGGTCGCCGATGCGGAGTACCTGGACGACAAGAGCTGCATCGCGGCGGTGCGCGAGTACCTCGGTTACTTCCCGAGTCACAGCGGGGAGCGGCCGCCGCGCCGGCCGACCTCTGACCCCATCACGCGCGCCGACGAGGCGCTCGCAGACATCGTCCCCGACAACCCGAAGCGCGCCTATGACATGCACAAGGTCATCGAAGCGATCGTCGACGACCGGCACTACTTTCCCATCAAGCCCAAGTGGGCGAAGAACATCATCACCGCGCTGGCCCGCATCGATGGACGGCCCGTCGGGATCGTCGCGAGCAACCCCATGTTCTACGGCGGGGTGCTCGACGTGAACGCCAGCGACAAGGCGGCCAGGTTCATCAATCTCTGCGACGCCTTCAACGTCCCGCTGGTGTTTCTCGTCGACGTGCCCGGTTTCATGGTGGGGACCAAGGTCGAACAGGCAGGCATCATCCGCCACGGCGCGAAGATGCTGTTCGCAGTCGCGAGCGCGACCGTGCCCAAGATGACGGTGGTCGTCCGCAAGGCCTACGGCGCTGGGTACTACGTGATGTGCGGCCGCGCCTACGAGCCGGATCTGCTGGTCGCGTGGCCAAATGCCGAGATCGGTCTCATGGGCCCCGAGGGTCTCGTCAGCATCGGCGCGCGCAAGCTCCTCGAGGCCCAGGGTAGCCCGGAGGAGAAGGCCGCGCTGAAGCAGCAGCTGGCCGATGCCATCCGGCCGCACATCGACATCCTGCGCACGGCCGCGCTCGCGATGATCGATGACGTGATCGACCCGCGCGAGACCCGGCGCGTCCTGGCCCGGGCGCTCAAGCGCACCGAGCACAAGGTCGTGGAACGGCCTCGAAAGAAGCGAGAGGTCACGCCAGTCTAGCGTCACCAGAAGACGTGGGCGCGGCTGCGCAGCCCGTCGTCGATCATCGTCTGCAGCCTTCGCTTGACCTCCTCCACGTTCCATTCCACTGCGCCCTCGTCCTCGGTCCCTCCGAAGCGAAGCGGCGCGCCGAAGTGGAGGCGGTACTTTGTCGGGAGCGGAAGGGGGAAAACCACGAGTGGAAAGGTGGAGAGGCCGAGGAGGCGGCCGACGGCGGGCAGCTCCGCGATCGCTGGCATCTGCTCCTCGCCGCCGATCACGGCGACGGGCACGATCGGCGCGCCGGTCTCCAGGGCGAGGCGCATGAAGCCCTGGCCGAATTCCTGCAGCTGGTAGCGGCGCCGCCAGGCCTTCACAATGCCGCGGACGCCTTCGGGGAAGACCAGCACGGGCTCTCCGCTGCGCAGGAGCCGGCGGCAGTTCTCCGGCGTGCCGACGACCATGCCGCTGCGGGACATGACCGTCGAAGCCCAGGGGAGGCCGGAGATCCATTTCTCGGTCATGCCGCGGACGGCCCGCGGTGACGGGGCTTCGAGGATCGTGGCGAGGGCGATCATGCCGGCGTCCAGCGGGATCTGGCCGGAGTGGTTCGCCACGAGGATCACGGGTCCCCGCGCCGGGAGGTTCTCGAGGCCCCGGCACTCGACCCGGAAGTACCAGCGGTACAGCCACAAGAGCGGCGCGACCAGCCAAAGCGAGAACGCGAGCGAGTAGCCGAAGCGATCGACGCCGAACTCGTTCAGCGACGGCACCGCACGGCCGAAGCGCTCTTCGAAGTCGGGGCCCGCGCGAGCCACCGCCCAGCTGCGCAGCCGCAGGGCAGCCGAGGTCACCCGTTCGCGCCAGCGGACCATCGATCAGCGGCCCGTGAAGCGGGGAGGCCGCCTCTCGAACCAGGCGGCCACGCCCTCCGCCGCGTCCGGCAGTGAAGCGCAGTGGGCCTGGGCCAGGGCCTCGGCATCGGCGACCGCCGATAAGTCGAAGCCGGACGCGCGTCGCAGCGCCGCCTTGGTGAGCCGGACCGCTTCCGGGGCCGAAGCGGCAATCTCCTCTGCCAGCGCCCGGGCTTCGCTGGTGACCCGCTCGGCCGGGACAGCCCGAAGGGCGAGACCCATCCCCGTTGCCTCGCGGCCCGAGATCGGCCGGCCGGTATAGAGCAGCTCGGCGGCGTGCTGGCTTCCGATGAGGCGGGGCAGGAAGCCCGTGATCGCCATACCGGGACCGATTCCCAGTCGCGCGAAGTTCGCCTGGAAACGGGCCCCCTCGCCGGCGATGCGGATGTCGCACGCGAGCGCGAGGCCGAAGCCCCCTCCGATCGCCGCGCCGTGGACGGCGGCGATGGTGGGAACCTCGAGGCCGAGGATCGAAAGGAAAGGATCGTAGAGCGAACGGATGGCCTTGCGCAACGCGGCTGGCCCGCCCCCGAGGTCCGCCGCGAGCGCCTGCACGCCGTCGCGCAGGTCGGCCCCCGTGCAGAAGTGCTTGCCGCGGCCGGAGACGACGACCACGCGCACCGAGAGATCGCGCTGGAGGCGCGCCACGGCAGCCGCGAAGGCGTCCAGGAGCTCGCGGCCCATGGCATTGCCGCGGTCGGGCCGGTTCAGACGCAGCTCCGCCACGCCTCCGGGCTCGATCTCCAACTCGACCGCGTCGGTCTCAGTCACGGGAACCTCCGATCAAGCGCAGGGCATCCGAGTGCCGCGCCACCAGCTCTCGCCGCACCACCTTGCCCATGCTATTGCGCGGCAGGGTTTCGATGAAGCCCCAGTGGCGCGGCACCTTGTAGTCGGCGACGCTGCGGAGCAGGTAGCTCCGCAGGTCATCCGGCTGGACGTCCGCCCCAGCTCTGAGAACCACGAACGCCGCCAGGTCCTCTCCGAGCACGGCGTGCGGGATGCCGGCTACCGCGGCCTCGCACACGGCCGGATGAGCGGCGAGCAACGCATCGAGCTCGTCGACGAAGATCTTGAGCCCCCCGCGGTTGACCAGCTCCTTCTGGCGGCCGTCGAGATACAGGTAGCCCTCGGCGTCGAGGTGGCCGAGATCGCCCGTGCGCACCCAGCCTTCCTCGACGAACGTGCGCGCCGTGGCCTCGGGATCCTTGTAGTAGACGCGCCCTGGGCCCGGGCCCCGGATCCAGACCTCGCCGACCTCGCCCGTGGCTGCGTCCTGCGTGGAGCCAGCGACCGATGCGACGACGATCCGGATCTCGGTGGGTGGCACGGGAACTCCGACGGAACCCGGGTGCCGTTCGGCCTCTCCCGCGGGCATCGCGCAGGAGCCGCTGCCGGTCTCTGTGGAGGCATAGAGGTTGACCAGAGCGGCCTCAGGGAAGAGTTCGGGCAGCCGAGCCAGGGTGGAGGGCGGCATCGCGGAGGCTCCGAACATGAGCAGCGCGAGAGGACCGAGATCCGGCCGCCCTGCCGGCGATCGCGCGTCCCAGGCATCGAGCGCGAGGCGAAGCATCGCGGGCACCGCGTACGAGGCGGCCGCGCGGTGCGCGGCCAGGAGCTCGATGTAGCGCGCGGCGTCGAAGCGGTGCATGACCACCGAGGTCATGCCGGCGCGCAGTGGCAGGTACTGCATCGCGTGCGTCCCGGCGAATGTGTGCACCGGCACGGCGTGGACGAAGGCCCGGCCCGCAAAGAGCTTGAGGGCGCCGGCGCGGATCGTCACGAGACCCGCGTGCGTGGAGCAGACCCCCTTGGGAGTGCCGGTCGTGCCGGAGGTGTACAGGATGTCGCAGAGGTCTCCGGGGAGGGGCGGATTCGAGGGAGGGTCGGCGTCCCGGAGCATCGCCGCGTCGAGGTCGTCCGGCCCCCACAGCCGCCAGGCCGGCACCGACGCACGCAGCGCCTCCAGCTGCGCGTCGCCGCCGATCGCGAACGAGGGTTCCGCATGGCGCAGGATCGCGCCGATCTCGGCTTCTGCCAGCCGTGCCCCCACCGGCACCGAGACGCCGCCCGCCTTCGCCACGGCGAAGTAGCTCACGTAGAAGCGCTCCGCGTCCACGTTCTCGAAGGCGAGAGCGACCCGCTCGCCCTTGCGGAGCCCTCGCTCGAGGAGCGCCGCGGCCAGCCCGTCGGAGCGGCGATCCCACTGCGCGAACGTCATCGGGTGGTTCGGCTCGCCGGCACCGCGGTCGACGATCAGCGCCGGTCGATCCGGGGCCTCGCGGGCCTGGCGGCGGAGCACGTCGGGGGCCACGCTGGGAGGGCTGCCGGTCATCGCTTGACAAAGCTAGCCGATTCGACGATGGAATGAAAGTGGCAAGTGCTACATGCCGCTAGAGACTGACAGCCGCCCCGCAGTGACGCTCGTGAGCACGCGACGCGGGACAGGTGCTCCCGTGGTGCCGCTGCACGGGCTCGGCCTCGGCGCCGGGATGTGGGCGCCTTTCGCGGAGCGGCTCGCCGCGCACGGCTTCGAGGCCGTGTGCGTGAACGTGCGCGGGCACGGGGGCTCGACCGCCGTCGACCGGTCCGCCGATCTGGAAGACCTCGCGCAGGACGTGCGCGGTCACCTCGCCGACGCCGGAATCGAGCGGCCACACCTCGTCGGCTTCTCGATGGGGGGCATGATCGCGATGCGCCTCGCGGCGGACGGGCTGGCGCTGCGAAGCCTGACGCTGGTCTCCACCAGCGCCCAGGAGGAGCCGCTGCGCGAGCAGTACGAGGCCACCGCCGCTTACCTGCGGGAGCACGCCCTCGATGATCAGAGCGCCGACATGTTCACAGAGCTCCTGTGCTCGCCGGGCTTTCTCGACGGCCATCCGGAAATCCGGCGGCGCTACCGCGAGCTCCAGCGCGCCAACGACGTCCGGACCGGCGTCTACTGGGCGAGTCTCGCGGTGATCCGGCGGCCGAACATGGAGGGGCGGCTCGCCGCGATCGCGGCCCCTACGCTCGTGGTCTGCGGGACGGACGATCAGCAGACCCCGCCAAGCTGCGCCCGCGCGCTGGTGAAGGCCATCCGCGGTGCCGAGCTCGCGGAGATCCCTCGGGCGGGTCACCTACTGGTCGAGGAGTCTCCAGAGCTCTTTTACCGGGCGGTCCTCGAGCACCTCGGGGGCCGCGGGTGATCGACCTGACGCTCGACGAGAAGACGGTGACCTTGCGGGAGATGGCCCGGTGGTTGGGCAAGGAGCGGCTGCGTCCGCTGGGTCTCGAATGTGACGAGAAGCACGCGCCGCTGCCGGCCGACCACCCGTTCTTCCGCGAGGTCATGGACTTCGGGGTTGGCGGTCGCGGCCTCGCCGGCATCGCCGCCGACGCCGGGGCAGGCGGCGAGCCACGGGACCCGAGCAAACCCTCGAAGGCCGCCCGGCGGACGGTGGTCATCGCGGAGGAGGTCGCTTACTGGGACCGCGGGATGGCCACCACGCTGCCGGGTCCGGGCCTCGGGGGCGCGCCCGTGCAGCTCATCGGCACGGCGGCTCAGAAGGAGCGCTTCTTCTCGATCTTCGGCGACAAGACGCCGCGTTGGGCGGCCTTTGCGATGAGCGAGCCAGGGGCGGGCTCCGACGTCGCGCGGATTCGAACGATCGCCCGGAAAGTGGGCGGCGGGTGGGAGCTCGACGGCCAGAAGATGTTCATCTCGAATGGTGCGCGCGCCTCCTGGGTCGTCGTCTGGGCGACGGTCGATCGGTCGCTCGGGCGGGCCGGCCATCGAGCCTTCGTGGTGGAGCGGGGGACGCCGGGCTTCTCCGTGCTGCGCATCGAGCGAAAGATGGGGCTCGCGGCCGCCGAGCTCGCCGCCCTTTCGTTCGAGGCCGTGCGAGTACCCGCAGGCAACCTCCTCGGCGGTGAAGATCATTACCGCGATCACGCCGGCTTCAAGGCGGCGATGCGGACCTTCGACGTCACGCGGCCCATGGTGGGGGCGATGGCCGTGGGCATCGGGCAGGCGGCCTTCGACGAGGCGCTCCGGCTCGCCCGTGAGGCAGGCCTCGCCAAGGGTCCGTCCGCCTGGCGCTGGCGCGACAAGCTGGCGCGCGCGCGGCGGCTCGTCGAGCATGCGCGGCTGCTCTGCTGGCGCGCCGCCTGGCTCGCGGACGTGAAGGAACCCAATTCGGTCGAGGCGTCGATGGCCAAGGCTTACGCGCCCCGTGCCGCACTCGAGGCGGCCTCGCTCGGCCTCGAGGTCCTGGGAGCGTCGGGTGCGCGCTGCGACCGGCTGGTCGAGAAGCTGTACCGAGACGTGAAGGTCCTCGACATCGTCGAAGGCACCGGAGAGATCCAGCGGCTCGCGATGGCGCGCAAGCTGCTGGGCTTCCACAGCCGCGAGACTTCAGAGGAGGTCGCCTGAACCATGCCCGAGCTGGGACGCGCCGCCGTCTTCACCGAGGTCCGGAAGCCCTTTCAACTTCGGGAATTTCCCTTGCCGGCGCCCGAGGCTGGCGGACTGCTGGTCGCCATTTCCCTGACGAACGTGTGCGGCTCCGACCTGCACATCTGGCGCGGCGATACCGACCTCGCGCGCATGGGGCTCACCTACCCGATCATCCTCGGCCACGAGATGGTGGGGCGCATCGCCGCGGTGGGGAAGGGAGGCGACCAGGACGCGCTGGGCCGGTCGCTCCGGGAAGGC
>DATJNL010000421.1:0-20655 GCA_035508175.1 Myxococcales bacterium | reverse complement strand
CCCCCCGTCATCTCGGACAGCTTGCGGCTCAGATCCGCCCAGCGCGAGCGGTCCTTCTCCGCGTCCGCGGTGTCTTCCTTCAGATCCCGCTCGACCCCGCGCGCCCGCTCCAGAAAATGCTTCACCTGGGCGGCGTACTTGGCGACGTTGACGCTCGAGGCCCCCTTCACCTTGGCGCGGACGACGGCCTCGGCCTTGGCCTTCTCGAACTGGGCCTCGGCGACCAGCACGTACGCGGAGGCGATGTCGAGCTGGTCCTCGGCGAGGTCGATGGCGCGGTCCGCCCAGCGGCGGTGCGCCTTCGCTTCCTCGACGGCGAGTCGGCCGATGGTGACGCCCTGGCCGTCGTGCTCGTCCTGCGCCCTGTCGAGATCGTTGGCCGCGGTGGAGAGCTGGCGGGCGGTGCGGTCGTAGGCGTCGCGCGCGTCGTCGAGCGCCTGCACCGCGTCGTCGCGCCGGTCGAGCGCGGCGAAGAGATCGTTCTCCGAATCGAGCAGGTCGAGCCGCTCGTCGACCGGCAGCGCGTGCACGCTGTCGGGGTCGACGCGGTAGGAGAGCGACGCGCCGCAGGAGAGCGGCGCGAGGAGCAGCAGGGGCCAGAGGCCACGGAGCGAGGTTCGCGTCATGACGAGCTCGTCAGCACGGCCTGGAAAGAGCCCTCCACGGTGCGGCCCTGCCCCAGGGTGCTGTCGTTCTGGTAGTCGAAGACCAGGAAGAAGCTGCCGGAGAGCGAATCGCCGACCGTCGGCGAGTCGTTCAGGGTGAGGGTGCCGCTCTTGATGGCGGGGAAGCCGCGGGTGTCGCCGGTGACCGAGCGGCTCGCGACCGCGATGGGCGCGCCGCTCGGGTCGAGGGCGCCGAGCTGGATCACGGTCCCCTTGGGCACGGGGTTCGTCCCGATCTCGACCGTGAGCTGGAAGGGCACGTCGAAGCCGCTGCCCACGGCCTCCTTGTAGATGATGACGAGGTCGGCGCCGCCGGTGTCGGCCGCCACCGAGGTGAACGCGAGCGAGTCGAGCGACGAGAGGCTCCCCTGGAGCGAGTCCGGCGCGCAGGCCGCGAGGCCCACCGCGACCGCGCACGCGGCGGCCCTGGTCACTGACATCTCAGGTATCCCGAGTCGACGTTGAACGACGGAGGCGGCAGCTTGCCGCCCTGGATCTTCGCGCGCGCGCCCTCGACGTCGCCGTAGCGGCACAGCATGGAGGCCAGGTTCGCCTTGGCCACGCCCTCGTCCGGATCCTGCTCGAGCGCCTTGTGGAACGCGGCGCTGGCGTCGGCGACCTCGCCGAGCTTCCACAGCGCGACGCCCATGTCGGCCTCGGCCTTGGGATCGCTGTCGGCGAGCTCGAGGAGCCGCGCCAGCACGAGCCGGGCGCGCCGCGCGTCGCCGGTGGCGAGATCCGCCTCGGCGAGGCCGCGCAGCGCCTCGATGTCCTCGGGCGACTTCAGGAGGCGATTGCGGTATTCGACCGTCTTGGACGTGTCGACCCCGCCGCTGCCGAACGACGGCTGGATCGGCGCCGGCTCGATGGCCTGCTTGCTGCGGCAGCCGGCGGTGAAGGGAGAGACGATGTCGAGATCGCGGGCCTTCCGCAAGCAGGTGGTGAAGGCCTCGTCCGCCTGCTGCTTGAGCGGGGCGACCTGCTGGTCGAGCTGGTTCCGGAAGGCGATCTTCTGGTCGGGCGAGAGCCCCGCCGGCTCCGGCGTCTTCTCGAGATCGCTCGCGATGCTCTGGTAGACCATGCCGATGCGGTAGAGGCCGGCCACCGCGTCCTCGCCGCTGCCGAGCTGCGCCGCGCCCGTGTAGGCCTGCGTCAGCGTCTCGATCATGCCCGCCTTCTTCTCGAGCGCGTCGGCGGGCAGCGCCGCGAACTGCCGGTAGAGCGCCTCACCCAGCAGGAAGAACACGTTGCCCGCGGCCTCGTTGTCGGAGGCGGCGCCACGGCTCGCGTTCTGGATGGCCTGCGCCGCCTGCGCGAGCTTCTGCTGCGCCTCGCCGAGCTGGTTCTCGCGCAGGAGCGCCTTGCCGAGGATGGAGGCGGCGAGCGCGTTGGCGGGGTCGATCTGCAGGGCGCGCAGCGCCGCCCCCTGCGCCCGGGCCCAGTCGCCCGCCTTCATCTCGGCGTCGGCGATCTTCCCGACGAGCTCGGAGCGGCGCGAGAGGGGCGCCGCCGCGATGGCCCGCTCGTACTCGGCCACGCCGCGCTCGGTGTCGCCGAGCAGCACGCGCATGGCGGCGTTCGTGGAGAGCACGTCCACCGTCTGCGGCGCGTCGGGGAAGCGGCGCGCGAACTCGTCGAAGGCCTGGATGGCGTCCTGGTAGTCGGTGGCCTCGGTGGCGAACTTGCCGAGCGAGAGCAACACGTTCGCGGCGAGCTTGCTCTTGGGGTACTGCTGGATGAACTTGTAGGCGACGTCGCGCATCTTCGGCACGTCGCGCTGGTCGCGGTAGGTGTTGAAGGCGGTGTCCATGGCGAGCTCGCCCACCGAGGAGCCCGCCTTCGCGTTGGCGAACTCGAGCAGGGACTGGGCGATGTCGCCGTTCGGGTTCTCGCTGCCCTTCAGGGCGATCTCGTTCAGCTCCTCGCCCTGGCTGCTGCTCGCGATGGTCTTGATCTGCGAGATGAGCGACGCGGGGAGCGCGGGGTTCGACATGAAGCTCTTCGCCACGGCGTTCAGCTTCTCGAAGTCGCCGAGGTTGTGGTAGCTGTCCAGCGCCAGGTTGGCGGCGATCGCGGCCTCCTTGGTGCTGGGGAACTCGGAGACGTAGGACGCGAAGAGCTCGCCGCCCTTCTTGAAGTTCCCCTCGTCGTAGTAGGCCTTCGCCACGTTGAACTTCACGGTGCTGGCGCGCGGGCTGCGGGGGTAGCTGCGCACGTACACGGCGCCGAGCTGCTCGATGCCGGAGCGCGCGTACACCGACTCGTAGAGCGAGAGCGGCTGCTTCGAGCCGAGCGCGGTGAAGTACGAGAGGATCGCGGAGTAGAGGAGGTCCTCGCGCCCCGGATCGTTCCCGCGCGCGGCGAGCGCCAGCGTCTCGTACTGCCGCCCCGCCTCGACGTAGTTCGAGTCGGAGGCGAAGAGCGCCTCGGCGTAGTTGTGCCGCATGGCGGAGAGCTGCGCGCGCGTGCGGAACAGCGACAGGTAGGCGGCGTAGGCCCGGGCGGCGTTGTGCTCGAGCTTCTTGTCCTGCGCCTGCTGCGCGGCGACCTGCAGCTTGGTCGCGAGGTCGCGGGCGTAGATCTCGAAGTCGGACCCGATCGAACGGCGCTCCTCGGGGGTGCTGCGGAAGTCGCTGCGGCCGCGGGCGGCCACGCGCACCAGGACCTCGACGTCCTCGGCGGTGGGGATGATCTTGCCCCGCGCGTTGCGGATGCACTCGTAGAGCCGCTCGGCCCGATCCGCGTCGCGCTCGGCGTCCACGTTGACCTGGAGCAGCCGGCGGTACACCGGCGCCGCGTTGGCCCACTCCTGCTTGATCCAGTAGCGGTTGCCGAGCTTGCCCAGGATGTACGTGAGCATGTCGCTGTCGTCGGCGAGCGCCTCGAAGTAGGGAATCGCGTCCTTGGCCGGCTTGACCTCGGTGTACGTGTAGACGAGCTCGGTGAGCGCCTCGCGGCGCACGTCCAGCGCCTTCTCGGTGCCCGCCGGCGGCACGTTCTTCACCGCGGCCTCGAAGTACTTGAAGCTCTCCTTCAGGTTCTTCTGGAAGAGCCGGATCCAGCCCATCTTGTAGAACGCCAGCTGGCGCGCGGGCGACTTGGGCCGATCGAGGAGCTGCTGGTAGTAGCTCTCGGCCTTCGGCTGATCGCCCTTGTCGAACCAGTAGTCGCCCAGGATGTAGGTCGCCTCATCGACGAGCGGGCTCTTGGGGTTCTTCTCGATGAGCTCGTCGTAGGCGGCGATCATCTCGGGGAACTGGCCGAGCTCGCGGTGCTCGTGCGCGATGTAGAAGCGCACCTTGTCGCTGTCCTTGTAGTCGGGGAAGTCGCTGAGGATGCGCTGGTAGAGCTGCAGCGCCTTCGCCTTGAGCAGCTTCACCTCGGGCGCGATCATCGAGCTCGTCTTCACCGCGGTGTTGCTCTCCTCGGCCTGCAGCACGAAGGTGTAGCGGCTCTTCTCGACGTAGAGCTCGGCCAGGCGGAAGAAGAGGTCGGGCAGGTAGGGCGCGGTCTTGCTCTGGACGATCAGCCCCTTCGTGACCTTGATGGTCCGATCGACCTTCTGGATGTCGCGCTTGAGCTTCTCGATGAGGCGCTGCTTCTCGTGCACCCGCTCGTGGATGTCGTGGATGAGCGACGCGTCGGGCGAGACCGTGGCGGTGGCGCAGGCGAAGATCGGCCCCGCCGCGGCGGCGAGGAGAAGGGGTCGGAGCCGCCTCATTCCTCGCCCTCCACCTCGGGGCAGCGGTTCTTCAGGAAGAGGCGGTAGTTGCGGAGCTCGTCGTTCCAGTACTCGTGCTCGAAGGGGAACACGGTGTCGGTGCGGGCGAGCGGCTCCTCCACGACCTTGACGCGGCCGCCCTCGCCGGCCCGGTTGCGGCGGAACATGTCGAGCGCGACCTCGTAGTCCTGCAGGCGCAGGTTCTCGTCGGCGCGCAGGATGGCGTCCGCGGCCTTGGTGAGCGCGTGGTCGAGCGCCAGCACCTTGCGGCGCAGCGCCTCGTCCTCGGAGAGCTGGTAGATCTCGCGCAGCCGCGCGGTCAGGCCGGGCGTGGAGAACAGCGAGGCGTAGCGATCGATGTCGCCCTTCTCCCGACGCACCTGCGCGAGGTAGGCCTCGGCCTCACCCTCGGCGTGGTCCTCGCGCGCCGCCTCGAGGATGCGGGGGTCCTGCTCCAGCGAGCCGCGATCCTTGATGAGCGCGAGCGCCGCGCGGAAGCGGCGCTGGAACTGGCGCGCCGAGCGCTTCGCCGAGAGGAAGTGGCAGCGGCGGTTGTAGATGAGCGAGCGGAGCAGGTACTTCTCGGGCAGGAAGAGGTTGCGGAAGCTCGGCGCGTCGAGCGCCGTGAGGAAGCCGAAGGCCCGGTCGTCCTGGCCCATGCGGTGGAGCACCCAGGCGCGCTCCAGGTAGATCTCGCCGCGGCCGGGATCGAGCGGCGGCAGATCGACGGCGTCGTAGAACTTCAGCGCCTTGTCGTAGTCCTTCTTCTCGTAGTACAGCCGCGCCAGGTTCATCTTGGCGTCGTTGCGGATGTCCTTGGCGGTCTTCTTGTTCTTGGCCAGGGCCTGGAAGGCGTCGAGCACCGCGTCGTCGAGCCCCTTGCGCTGCAGCGCGTAGATCGCCCGGATCTGCCGCGCGCGCTCGGCGTACTTGGAGTCGGGCTTCAACCGGTCGAAGTGGCGGTCGCCCCAGCGCTCGCGCCCCTGCTGGTAGTCGACGAGGCCGCGGTAGTACTCGACGTAGTCGGCGACCGAGGGGGGCACCAGGCCGAAGTCGGTGCCGTAGAGCAGCTCGTCGACCACGAGGCCGTGGTCGTAGGGCACCTTCTCGGTGACGGCCTCGAGCGCCTTGAGCGCGGGCTCGAGCACGTCCGGGGTGGGCCGGTCCTTGGCCACGGTGACGAGATAGTCGATGCCCGCCTGCGTGAAGCCGAGCGAGACCAGATCCTCGCCGAGGAAGTACTGCGCCCAGCCGTAGTTGAGCGCGGTCTGCGGGCTGGTGCGGATGTACCAGTAGAAGTAGCGGGCGGCGTCGGCCCAGCTGCCGCGATCGTGCGCCGCGAGGCCGAGCTCGAAGGCGTTCGGCGGCGCGGGCGGCACCCGCTCGGTCGGGGCGGCGGGCGCGGCCGCTGGCGCCGGGCTCGCGGCGGCCTTCGGCGCCGCCGCCGGCGCGGGCTTCGCGGCCGGAGAGGCGCCCGACAACGCCAGGGCGAGTGCCGCCAGAGGAAGGGTCTGACTCATGGCTTCGGGTCGTGGGGGCGAGAGGGGCCGCTCACTCGGGGGCGAAGAAGTTGACGGAGATCCCCAGCGACGCGTCGAGCACGTTGTCGAAGTTCTGGTCGATCAGCACGTTGTCGCGCACGTCGAGCCGGAGCGACCAGATCTTCGAGAGGAAGAAGCGGATGCCCACGCCCAGGTTGGGCGCCGGGTAGAAGTTCCCGAGGTTGCTGCCGGTCGCCACCTCCTCGAAGGCGCCGCCGCCCAGCGCGAAGTAGATCTCGCCGTGCATGACCGAGCGGTTCGTGAGCGTGCCCTTGATGTAGATGGGGCTCCAGACGACGTCGCCGGTGATGAAGAGGCGCGTCTCCTGGAACGCCGTCGGCTGCGTGCCGAGCTCGAGCAGTTGCTGCTTGAGGCCGGTGTCGAAGTCCACCGAGTAGGCGCCGCGCGCCTCGAAGCTCCAGCTGTCGGTGAAGTGGAACGTGTACGACAGCTCCGGCGCGACGCCCTTGTAGAAGGCGTCCTCGGGCAGGAGGGCGACCGCCAGCTCGAGCTCCTGGCCCATCCGGTACTCGCGGTTCTGGATGGCCGCGACCTGGCCGTAGTCTTCCACCTCGTCGTCGGCCCGCGCGGCCAGGCTCGGGGCCAGCGCGCAGCAGATGGCCAGCAGGCCCAGCCCCGCGGACCGGGCGTTCGGCAACAATCGTCCCGTGCGGTCTCTCGCTCGTGCTCTCACGTCTTCGCCCTCTTGCGTCGAAGCTGGCTAGCCGCCGACGCTCTTGAAAATGAAGGGATACGAAACGATCACCGTACCACCGGTCGGCCTGGGGAAGCGCCAGCCCTTGAGATGCTGAATGATGCAATCCGAAACCTGGTTGCTTTGCAACGTCGCCACCTTGGTGTTCACCCGGCTCACGGTTCCCGTCAAGGAGATGGTCCACTCGACCACGAGCTTGCCCGAAAGGCCAGGACTTCTCAGCAACCCATTCTCATAGCACTCCTGGACCTCGCTGATGTGCTGATCGACGACCCGGCGCACCGCCTCCATCGGCAGCAGGCCCCCGCTCGTCCGGGCGCCGTGCGAGGGCGCGGAGACCACGCCGCCGCGGACGCCGCCGTGGCCGACCTTGCCGCGCGCCATGCCGCCGGGCCCCCCGAGGCCGCCGAGCCCGTAGAACGCCGAGCCGTGGGTGCTGCCGCCCTTGCCGAAGCCGCCGCCGATCTGGAAGCCGCCGGAGCCGTTGAGCGCGAGCGGCACGCGGCCGAAGAGGCCCGTCGCCTTGAAGTTCATGCCGTTGCCGCCGCGGCCGATCTTCGAGACGGCCGAGAAGAGCTGCCGCGTCCCCGCCGATCGGAAGACCTTCTGGATGGCGGCGATGGCCTGCGTCTGCGGCGTGGGGAGCGCGACCTCGTGGTGGGTGACCGGCCGGGCCGCGGCGTGCGAGACGTGCCGCTCCTCCTTCTGCTCCTGCACGATGCGCTCGGCCTTCTTCTCGAGCCTCGTCTTCGCCTGCTCCTTCTTCTTGGGCGGCTGCAGGATGGCGCGGATCGCGGGCAGCGCCTTGGGCGTGAAGTCCGGCAGCTCGCTCCGCTTCGGCATGAAGAGGAGGAACGCGAGCGCCGTCACGAACGTCCCGATGAAGGGGACGCTCACGCTGCGATCCATCTGCGGTTTCCACTCGAAGGGCACCGGCGGCGCCGGCAGCTCGGCGCGCAGCTCCACCGACACGCGCCCGTTCTCGAGCCGCAGGCCTTCGCCGGGCTTGAGGGTGACCGTCCCTTCCCCGTCGGAGTCGCGCTGGATGGACAGCGGGCGCACCTGGAAACCCGCCTCGGACCAGCTCGGCACGCCGCTCCCCGGCCCGCCCTCGGCGCCGATCTGGAACGCCTCCACGCGCGCGGGCACGTAGACGCGCCAGGCGCCGTCCTCGAAGGCGGCGAGCTTGAAGACCTTCTTGGGCAGCGGCCAGCCGTACAGCGGGAACGGCAGGCTGTCGCGCTCGCCCACGCGGAGCTTCGCGTCCTTCTGGAGCGTCTGCGCGCGGATGATCGCGTCGCCCCAGACGAGGTGCGCGCGGAGCACCGGCTCGGGAGAGCCCGCCGGCACGGGCTTGCCGCTGCCGGGCGGCGGCACGGCCGCGGCGCGCACGGCCATCGGCCCCATCCGCAGGATCTTGGCCGAAGGCTGCGGCTGCGCCTTCGCTCGAGCGGCGGCGGGAGGCTCGGCCTTGGCGGCCGCCGCGCGGCGCGGCTCCGCGCGCGTCGGCTCGTCCTGCGCGGCTTCCGCCTTCGCCTTCGCCTGCTGCGCCTTGCGCAGCTCCTCGAGAGAGAGCGCGAGCTCGAGGCGGTCGCTCGGCGTGGTGGTCTTGGCGAGCGCGGGTTCCTCTTCCGGCTCGGCTTCACGCAGGCGCGCGCTGGGCACGGGCTCGGGCCGCTCCACCTTGCGGGCCGCCGGCGCCACCTTGGCCGCGGCGCCTCCGCGGCCGGGGATGGGGCGCGGCGTGAGGATGTCGGCGCCCTTCTTCTTGTCCGGAGCGGCGCGCGCCTCCGCCGACGGGCGCTTGACGACGCGCGCGACCTCCTCGCGCGGCTTGCGCACGTCGACCGGCGCGGTGAGGTCGTCGTCGAGCGGCGCGGGCGGCGGAACGGTCGCCGCGATCTTCCGGCCGTTCTCCCGCGGGAGCTCGGCGAGGACGGTCGCCTCCATCGTCTCGCCCTCGGCGGGCGGCCGGCGCGCGGGATCGCTCTTCTCGAGCACCCGCATCTTGAGCGTGTACGAGCCGACCTGGATCTCGTCCTTGCTGGTGACGCGGACGACGCCCACCTTCTTTCCGTTCACGAAGAGGCCGTTGGCGCTGCCGTCGTCGCGGATGCCGATCTGGCCGTTGCGCAGCGCGAAGGAGGCGTGGTGCGCCGAGACGGCCGGATCGTCCAGCTGCAGATCTTCGCCGGGCGCGCGCCCCATCCGGTAGGTGCCCGGAGGAAAGACCTCGCTGCCGACGAGGGCGCCGTCCTTCATGATCACGACCATCAGGACAGCGGCTTTTTCAGGCACGGCTGGGTCGCCCTCGACTCGGCCCGTTCACTGCTCACCTTCCAGCGGCAGCTCGTCTTCGATCTCGTCGCGGAAGTTGGTGCGCGTGCGCACCATGCTCCGCAGCGGGAGGTTCTTCCGATCGTAGAGGAAGATCGCGCCGGCCTTGTTCGACTGGCCCTGCACGAGCCGATCGTCGAAGTCGAGGCGCGCCGGGCCGCGGGTGGTCATCTGCTCCGCGGCCGGCGCCTCTGCGGTCTTCGCCTTGGGGGCGTCCTCGACCGAGCCCTCGACGTGGTGGCGGCCGCGCTCGGGGCGGTGGTGGTGCGACGGCGCGTGCTTGCGGTGCTGCGCGCGGGCCCCCGCGGCATACAGGGCGGCCCCGGAGAGGAGAAGCGCGAAACAGAGGCGCTGGATCGTGCGGAGCATGATCACCGGTCGGAGACTCTACCAGGCTCGCCCGAAATTAACACCCGAAGCTCCGTTGCAAGTCAAGGACGCTGGTCCACGGCCGGCGACCCGCCTTACACCGGGCTGCCGATCGGCGAGCGATCGCGCTTCGCGCGCTTGACGATTTCGCGCAAGGGCGTACCCTTGATTTCCGATGACGCGCCCGGCTCGCCTCGCCGCTGCAGCGCTCGCATCCCTCGCCTCCTGCACGAGCGCCTCCGTCTACGAGGTCAGCGGCGCCGGCCAGGAGGGGCCCGACCGCGCGCTCTTCCAGGGCACCATCTGCGCGCCGCTGCCCACCGGGACGGAGTTCCCGGTGAAGATCGTGTTCGCCGTGGAGGGCGGCAGCCCGCCGGTCCAGCCGCAGGACACCGCGGCCATCATCTCCGCGCTGCAGGGCGTCGAGTCGGCCGCGGCCCCCGGCACGGAGTTCGCGCTCATCGGCTACCACACGGTCGCCCTCGCCTTCACGAACGGCTTCGTGGGGGCGGGCGCGTTCGGGCAGGCGCTCACGCAGCTCCAGGGCGCGACGGCGCAGCAGACCGGACCGGTCAGCCTCAAGGCCCCGCTCGATCTGGCCGAGGCGTTCATCTCGGGCGACATGCAGACCGGCTGCACCGCCACGCTGCGCCGCACCCACTACTACGTGATGCTGCTCGTGGCCTCGGAGGACGTGACCTGCACCGACCCGGCCTTCGCGAGCGCGCTCCAGTCGATCTGCCAGACCGGCAACAACGCGGATCAGCTCCAGACCAACGCCGCATCACCTTATTGCAGCTGCATCGGCCAGACGTGCTCGCAGAACCCCCAGTGCACCTGCGAGGACTGCATCCTGCAGGCCGCGGCGCTCAATCTGAAGAACCTCGGGCCGCAATACGGCGGCGACGTCACCGTGGTGCCGATCTACTTCCGCGACTTCAACGCGGCCTCGGACGCCGGCGCGCTCGCCGATCCCGTCATCCAGGAGCAGGTCGGAGCCATCGCGTCGGCCGTCGGCTCGGCCTCGTACCAGTACCCCACCACGGACCTCGCCACCGACCTGGCCGGGTTCGACTTCAGCTCCCTGCTCTCGGCGCCGACCCTCACGCGCTTGTACGCCTGGAACCGCAACGTGCTCGCCCGCCAGGGGCAGGAGGTCGTGGACAGCGACGGCGACGGCATCTCCGACGACGACGAGACCAACGTCTACCACTCGAACCCGGTCCTCTACTCGAGCGCGCAGGACGGGATCGGCGACGGCGTGAAGACGCACCTGGGCCTCGATCCCAACAAGCCGCTCACCCTGACGCAGTGCGACCCCACGCAGGACACCGACGGCGATCGCCTCAACGACTGCGAGGAGCAGCTCCTCGAAACCGATGCGTGCGCGGCCGACACCGACGTCGACGGCCTGTCGGATCTGGTGGAGCTGCACTCGGGCACGAACCCGCTGGTGCCGGAGGCGAACCAGGACACCGACGGCGACGGCGTCTCGAACGCCATCGAGGTGATGTCCCACTCCGACCCCCTCACCTCCGATCTGGCCTTCCGGGCCGACCGCGCCACCTGGTCGAGCGTCGAGCCCGGCACGCCCACCGCGGACGGCCGCCCCTGCTACGACTTCACCATCGGCAACGTGAGCCTGATGGCGACGCAGGGTTACCAGGACGGCTTCGTCAACATCCCTGCGGGCGCGAACTTCATCTACCTGCTGGGTGAGTGGAGCTACCAGGGGGGCGCCGAGATCAGCCAGCTCTTCATCCAGCAGGTCATCTACCAGGCCCCCGCGCAGCCGTCGCCGCCAAGCCCGATCCTGGTGACCCCGGACGATTTCGCGGAGGGGACGTGAGGGGCATGCCCCACAGTGTGGGGTTGGCCCCCCGCCTCGCCGCCCTTCTCCCCGCGGTGACGAGCAAGCCAATTCAGCTGGTTACGGCCATCCGGGCAGAAACGGCCGCTGGCACGCCGGTCGCATTGATAACCGCTTGAAGCCGCCAATGGGGAGCTGACTCCCCACCGAGCGGCAAGGAGAGAACGGTCATGAAGAATTACTGGAACATCGCCGCCGGCCTTGCCTTCGGGCTGCTTCTGGCGATCCCGCGCCCAGCCGTGGCGCAGAACGAGAACAACCCGGAGTGCCTCGGCAGCGACTGCGGCGCCCCCAAGGAAGTGGGCGGCGGCTGCAGCTGCTCTTGCGGCTGTTCGGTCTGGGTAGCGAAGACCGACCAGGGCAAGACGCTGTCCTACACCGATGACACCGACGGCGACGGCATCCCCGACGCCCTCGACAACTGCCCGTTCGTCGCCAACCCGAACCAGCTCGACACCGACGGCGACGGCATCGGGGACGCGTGCGACAACTGCGCGTTCATCGCCAACCCGGACCAGATGGACACCAACGGCAACGGCATCGGCGACCTCTGCGACCCGGACCTCGACGGTGACGGCATCGCCGACAAGGTGGACACGAGCGGCGGCGAGGGCAAAGCGTTCTCGCCGATTCCCATCAGCGCGGGCGGCGACAACTGCCCGAGCATCCCGAACGCCGATCAGAAGATCACCTGCAAGACGACCGGCCCCGGCTGCCTCGTGGCCGCCACGGTGGGTGACGCCTGCAACCCGGACATCGACGGCGACACCATCCCGAACGTGCAGGACAACTGCCCGTACTACGCCAACACCGACCAGACACTCCCGAGCTCTTCGGCCCTGGCCGCTGCAGGGGTCGTCTGCAAGGTCGACACGGACGGTGACGGCGTCGACGACAGCTACGACAACTGCCCGACGATCCCGAACCCGACGCAGACGGACATCAACCACAACGGCATCGGCGACGTGTGCGACCCCGACATGGACGGCGACGGCATCGCGGACAAGAAGCAGACGAGCGCGGCCGGCGTGGTCCCCGCGGTGTTCGCCAACATCCCCGTGAGCCAGGGTGGCGACAACTGCCCCACCGTGCCGAACCACGATCAGCTCGACAGCTGGAACGCGCTGGTGGGCGATGCTTGCAACCCGTCCCCCTGCTTCGTGGTCGACCGCAACCAGCCGGACCAGTGCCTCAACCCGCTGGGCAGCTTCGCGGTGAACGCGGGCGTCGAGACGAGCCTGAACCCGGGCGAGAAGCTGGTGCTCCCGCTGTTCGCCAACCGCAAGGGCGTGGCCATCCAGTACAGCTGGACGGTGACGCAGCGGCCGGCCGGCTCGAGCGCAGCCATCGAGAACCCGGTGGGCGCCGTGACCCAGAGCCGCGAGTGGCAGTACGTGTACCCCGATGGCAAGGTGCCGACGTTCACGCCTGACACGGCGGGCACCTACCAGATCCAGCTGGCCGCGAACCTGGCCTTCCCGGATCGGGCGTACCCGAACGTGAACAGCTCCTCGGCGGTCATCGCCCTGACGGTGGGCGGCAGCGGCAGCGGCGGTGGGACTCCGGCCACGGGCTGCAGCAGCACGGGTGCCGCGGGTCTGGCCCCGCTGCTCGGCCTCCTCGCCGGCCTCGGGCTGATGCTCCGCCGGCGCCGGGAGTAGGCAGAGAAGGGTAATGCAGGTCCCAAGGACCTGGTCACAGATGGCCGCGGCGAGCGCTTCCGAGCTCGCCGCGGCCTTTTTTTCGTGGCACACTGGAGGCCTCCCATGGCATCGCGAAAGACGTGGTCCAGCGTCCGCAGGCCCCTTGGCCCCCTCGCGCTCTCGCTGATCGCCGGCTGCACCGGCGCGCTCCTCGAGCCGGTGCCGAAGCAGACCTCCACCCTCGACGACAAGCTCCAGCTCACGGGCCACTTCTGCACCCCGACGCCGCCGCAGGACGACTTTCCCGTGAAGGTGGTCTTCATCGTCGACGAATCGGGCTCGATGTGCATCTCCGACCCGCCCGGCTCGCAGCAAGGCAACGGCTTCTGCGAGATGCCCCAGGTCGTCGCGAGCTGGCCGCCCAACGCGCAGAAGCCCGGCCGCGTGAAGGCCATCGAGTCGCTGCTGAACCAGTGGCAGGCCGAGGGGCTGACCAACGTGCAGGTGGCCATCCTGCCCTTCGAGACGAGCCCCATGCAGCCTTGGCCGCAGACCTCGGGTTCCTCGTGCAGCAACGGCTGCTTCGCGCCGCCCGACGCGACGACCACGCAATTCTGCGACGCCCTCGCCTCCGAGCTGGGCAACGGCACCGACACGCAAGGGGTGCTCGAAGAAGCCTACGGCGTCATCAGCGCGGACATCGCCAACGTGAAGCAGAACTCGCCCCAGGACCTCCCGCGCACCCGCTACGAGGTGGTCTTCCTCACCGACGGCACGCCGTTCCCGCACTGCACGGCCTCGACGAACCTGCCGCCGCAGGACTACGCGACGCCCGAGCAGCCGTGGCTCACCTGGGAGGACGATTCGACGTACTGCCAGCAGGGCCCCTACGACAACAACGGCAACCCGATCGGCAACGGCCAGGCCCAGGCGTGCTGCGCCGGCCAGGGCGGCTGCGGCGGCGCCCAGAGCCAGGTGGTCTGCGTCGGCGGGCAGCCCTTCCAGCCGGGGACCGACATCAACCAGAACTACCAGATCTTCGACGCGGTGAAGCAGATCATGTCGCTCAAGACCGCCTTCAACGTGGGCGATCTCCGCATCGACACCGTGCTCCTCCTGAACGAGCAGGCGGTCCAGATCTGCGGGGCGATGTGCACCGACGTCTACGGCGTCTGGCCCGGCGTGAACCAGGCCGACTACCCCCAGGAGACCTTCAAGGCCGCCCAGTGGCTGCTGCAGCAGGTCGCCGCCCTCGGCAACGGCACCTACCAGGCGTTCACCAACGGGCAGATCCAGGACCTCAGCCTGGCCGGGCTGGACTACGCGTCCCTGCAGTCGCCGGCGGTGATGAAGAACCTGTTCGTCCAGGCGGTGACCTCGGTGCCCACCCCGGGCGGGCGGATCTACGACAGCGACGGCGACGGGCTGCCGGACACCGAAGACAACAGCTTCACCCTCGGGACGAGCTCGTTCGATCCCGACACGCTTCACGACTGCATCGGCGACGACTTCGCGGTCGTGAACAAGAACGACGGCTTCACCACCTCGTGCGCCGATTCGCGCGGCCAGTGCTTCGTGGCAGGGAGCTGCGCCGGCAGCTACACGAACGGAGATCCTTGCAGCACGGGCTGCTCCGACGGCGACAGCGACGGCCTCACTGACAGCGACGAGGCGATCCTGGGCAGCAGCGACTCCCTCGCCGACAGCGACGGCGACGGCATCCCGGACGTGATCGAGGCGCGCTACGGGTTCGACCCGACCGTCTGGAACGACTGGCAGCACCAGGACACCGACGGCGACGGCATCTCCGACTGGGACGAGTTCCGCGCCAACACCGATCCCACCGTGCCCGACGCGCCGCTCTTCGCGAGCGCGGGCTACCAGTACCAGATCCAGGGGACCCCGCAGCCCGAGGGAAGCCCGTACTCCACCTGCTACGACTTCACCATCTCGAACCTGCAGCTGCTCCAGACTCCGGCCCACACCGGCCTGGTGGACGGCTTCAACCTGTTCCGGATCTGGTTCGATTCGGCGCCGGCCAGCTCGATCGCCACGGACTACGGCGACTGGTGGACGGCCTACGCGTGGGCGCAGTACTCCCCGGGCGAGGCCGGCGTGGGCGGCATACGCGTGCCCGCCGGACCGTCGCTGAGCCTGAACGACCCGACCGACCCCACCGGGAACAACAACGAGAAGGGGCTCTTCTACGAGCTCTCGGCGAACTCGTTCGGGTCGCCGTTCGTCCAGCCGCCGGGCGGGGTCACGGCGGCCGGCACACCGCCGGCCGGAGGCCACCTATGAAGCGACCGACGCGCCTCCTTCCCGCCGCCGCGCTGACCCTCGCCTCCTGCACCGGCGTGTACCTGTACGACCTCGGCAGCCCCGCGCCGCCGCCGGTGGACCGGCAGATCCAGCTGCAGGGGCAGTTCTGCACGCTGGGGCCGAACGACGTCCTCTCGCCGGTGAAGATCTTCTTCGTGATGGACGGCTCGGGGTCGATGAACATCTCGGACCCGCAGAACACCCGCGGGCAGGCCATGGTCGACCTCCTGAACACCTTCCCGCAGAACGACCCCAACGTCTGGTTCACGGCCATGGTCTTCGCCGGCCAGATCACCAAGTTCGTGACGAAGAGCGCGCAGCCGCAGTTCGACCAGCTCGAGACCTACAGCCAGCAGGACCTCGAGACGGTGGCCGCCAACATCTACGAGTACAGCGCGATCAACGGCCCGCAGAACTCGCAGAACGTCGGCTCGACGGACTTCGTGAAGCCGCTCAACGACGTCTTCACGGTGATCGCCACCGACATCTCGCGGAGCCTCAACGAGGACGGGGGCGTGGGCTCCGCGCCGCCGCGCTACTCGGTGATCTTCCTCTCCGACGGCTCGCCCACGTTCGACGAGGACAACGAGATCCCCGGTCTCGTCGAGCGAATCCGCGACCTGTCGACGCAGCTGCAGCCGTACGGCAGCGTCACCTTCAACACGGTGCACGTGTTCAACCCGGCCACCCCCATCGCGCAGGGCTGCGTCGTGGACGACGCCGGCGGGACGAACACCTGTCCCCAGCTCACCATCGACCAGGACGCCGAGCGGCTCGCCAACATGGCGGCGCTCGGCGGCGGCCAGTTCCGCGACTTCCAGAACAACGAGCCCATCAACTTCCTGTCGTTCAAGGTCGGCGAATCGCGGCGGCCCTACGTCTTCCAGTCGTTCTACGCGAGCAACCTGACCGCGCCGCCCGAGTCCGCGCTCGGCGACGTCGACTCCGACGGCGACGGGCTGTCCGACGCGGAAGAGATCGCCATCGGCACCGACCCCCGCAACCGGGACACCGACGGCGACGGCTTCTCCGACGGCGTGGAGGTGCTGGCGCACCGGAACAACGTGGACCTGGACCCGCTGCGGCCCGACCCGGGCTGTCCGGCGAACCTGATCGGCGTGGACACCGACTGCGACGGCCTCACCGACTGCGACGAGCAGCTCATCGGGACCTCCTCCCTGCTCGTCGACAGCGACTTCGACGGCGCGCCGGACGGGCTGGAGTTCCTCATGGGGACGCAGCCCACGACCCAGGATCTCCAGTTCGATCCCGACAACGACGGCCTGCTCAACGGCACCGAGCTGCGCATCCACAGCAACCCGCAGATCGCCGACGCCTCCGACCTCACGAGCTTCGGCTACCGCTACCAGGTGCAGGCGAACGGACCGCCGGACTCCGAGGGTCGGCAGTGCTACACTTTCAGCGTGGCGAACGTCCTGCTCGCGAACTCCCTCGACACCGGCCTCGGCGCGGGCGTGAACGACATCTACCTCTCGTACTCCATGTTGCCCGCCGACGATCCCAGCGCCGCCACCGTGACCCGCCACGTGCACCTGCACGAGGCGCGCTTCCCGGTGAACGGCATCAAGTCGCCCGCGGACGGCCTCATCGAAGTGAACCCGCAGGACTTCTTCGCCACCTGCCCGCCCGGCCCCGCCGGCCCCGTCTCCGCCGCCGCTCCCTGACCGATTGACACTCTCCCGCGGCCGAGCTGTGGGAAGGGGTGACCTGCCATGACCTCTCGATCGACAGCGATAGCACCGTTCCTGGCCCTGCTCGCGGCTTGCTCGAGCAAGCCGGCTCCCGTGGACTCCGGCACCACCGTCCCCGACGTCTGCAACAACCAGAGCGATGCCCAGACCGACCCCGCGTGCCAGCTCACCGGCGGCAAGCAGGCCAGCTTCTACATCGACCACCTGGGCAAGGAGCTCTGGCTGGGCTTCACGCTGCCGGCGCTCACGCCGCAGAGTCTTCTGTCCATCCAGGCCGGCTACAACCCGCAGATCGGCTCGCCGGTGGAGCTCGCCCTCAGCGTGGTCAACGCCAGCGGGGGCCCGCTCGTCGAGCGCGTGGCCGACGACCACGACCCGGGTCCGCCCGGCCTGCTCAACATCGTCGACCCGCTACCCTCCAGCGTGTCCGCCGGGCAGATGATCTTCCTCGAATTCAGCGACGACAGCGGCACGCACTTCGATGCCACCAACCCCTTCTACGTGACCGTCTCGGTGATCCCCGACCCGGACCCCAACCAGCCCGGCACGCCCACCACGGTGACGCTGTCGGCGCCCGACTCGAACGGCGTGCAGACCGCGACGCCCGTGCCCACTGGCGTGATCTCCACCGCGGGGCGCGTCGACGAGTACGCCATCACCATCCCCTCCGGCGTGCAGCGGCCCATCCTCTACTTCGCGATCACGCTCCCCAGCGAGGCCGGCGACGGCGGCATCCTCTCGCCGCCCATCAACTTCATCATGGGCTACAACCTGTACGACTGCGGCACGCAGGACGTCGCGACCTGCGCGGGAATGCCGCCGGCCACGCCGAGCGGCGCGCTGACCGCCACCGACTGCATGGCCAACACGCTGCAGGTCGTCCACCTCGACGCCGCCTGGCTCGTGAAGCCGGGCGACAACTACCTGCTCGAGGTCGCGGCCTGCCCGAACACCGGCGGCAAGGCGGTCGAGGGCGACCTCCGGTCCTTGTACGACCTCAACATGGAGGTCCTGCCCGACACGGACCCGTACGACGTGCCGGCGCCCACCCCCATTTCCCTGAGCCTGAACGGCGGCCAGCAGCAGCTGCCGCCCGGCCGGCTCTGCCACCAGAACCAGACCGACCTCTACCCGATCCAGCTCTCGGCGCAGGGCAAGAACACGCGCATCCACTACGTCTTCACGCCGAGCCCCGTCGGCACGGTCGGCCGCTTTCCGGCGCTCTCCGAGTACCGCTGGCCCGTGCCCACCCGCGTGGCCGACTTCTTCACGCCGGTCGCGGCGTCCGCCACGCCCCCCGCGTGGACCGACTGCGAGAACTCCCAGAGCACCTGCCCGAACGACACCGCCGACCTCCTCGTCAACGGCCCGGCCGCCCTGGGCCTGGTGGACAACTTCTGCGAGGCCGACGGCGGACCGTTCTGCCTCTACTCGTACCGGCAGGAGGACAGCTCCGACTTCACCAACCTCCAGAACTTCGAGGGCATCATCCCGGTCAACGCCGGCACGAGCGAGGTCTACCTCTCCTACCAGGACCAGGAAGGGCACTGGGCCGACGACACGCCCTACACGGTCACGCTCGACTGGCTCGACGAGGGCTCCGAGAACCAGGCCGCGTACCACGAGACCGAGGCGAGCGCGATCGACGCCAACCCGCTGACGGTGGACGTCCCGCCGAGCGGCAGCTTCCCGGCGCCGCCCGCGGGCGCGACCACGCTCACCGGCACCATCACCGTGGGCAACACCTTCGAGAGCTCGGTCTCCGGCACCAACGACTACGACGCGATCCCGTCGACGCTCGACGTCTGGGAGATGGACATCCCCTCCGTGCCGCTGGGCACGGCGCTCGGCGAGACGTGGGAGCTCTCCTGGCAGATCTCCGGCGGCGGATCGGGCGGCCAGCCGGTCTGCTCGCTCGGCCTCGCGCCGCTCTTCTGCGACCCGCAAGGCAACTGCGAGGGGCCGCTCGGCACCGATCCCTTCGACGGGCTGCAGATGCTCGGCACCGACACCGGCTCGATCAGCACCTGGTACGGCGGCTACGCCACGGTGTGGACCACCAGCGGGGGCACGTACACGGCGCAGGCGGGGAGCTGCTACTGCTTCGACCCCAACGACGTGGGCGGCAAGTTCTATCTGGCGGTGCTTTGCACCGGCCGGACCACGTACGCCGCCGACCCCACCTACGTGATCCAGACCGCGGTCACCACGTACCCGCAGCCGGACGGCGACGGTGGGATGTGCCCGGCGAGCGACGCCGGCATCCCCGACGGGGGCACGCTGCCCCGCGTGAAGGGCTGCGGCATGGACAAGACCAAGCCGAGCTGCGGCTCGCAAGGCGACCAGTGCACCGCCAACGCCGACTGCTGCAGCCTGAGCTGCAGCACGCAGAACATCTCGCCGACCGGGGGCTTCTCCGGCTACGGCCAGTGCAACTGAGCGCCGCGCCGCGCACCCCCGGCCTGCCCCCGCGACGCCCCCGCCCGAGGGCGGGCGCTTCCGCGCGCCCGGGATCGCGTTCCCGGGCCCGAGAGAGGCGCTCGCGGTCGGCCGTGACGGATTCCCGGTTCGCGGGATGCCGCGCGGTCCAGGGGGCATGGCGTTCGCTGGGCCCAGGGCCGCACCGGGACGGGCGAGGAAGCGGTTGCCTGCGCCAGGAGGCCTGGTTCTGCGCCCAAGGGAGGCATCCCTCGGGGCCGGCAGGTCGTTTCCGGGGCGCAGGGAGGACCTCCTGGCGCCCAGGAACGCGTTCTTTGGCCAGACCAAGGCCTTCCTGGCGGCGAGGAAGGGGTTCCTGGGACCCAGCGACGAGCCGGCGAGCCTCGGAGAGGACTTCCTGCGGGCCAGGAACGACCTTCGAGGGCGGAAAAACCAGCTATTGCACCCCAGTGCCTGGGCGCTGGCCCCCAGAACCCGCTTCCTGGTTCGGAGGGATTCGCCCCCGGCCCCAAGGGGCGCGTTCCTGCCTCCCCGCGATCGCGTCCCTGCCTCCCCGAGCGTCGTTCCTGGCCCCCGCGATCGCGTCCTGGGGCCCTCAATGCTCGTCGTGGAGGCGATCGTGCGACCTCCCGGGGCGCGGGAACGACCTCCCGGCCCGGAGGAACAGGCTCCCGCCTCCAAGGACCGCCTTCCTGGGTCGAGCTGACGGCCCGGCGCGGCCGACCGCCCTAGGAAGTCTGCCCGCCGTCGCCCGTGCAGTCGGGCGAGATGCCGGCGTCGGGCAGGTCGTCGGGATTGACGCCGCCGTCGGGCAGCGGCGGGGGCACGCCCACGCCGCGCAACGGGACGACCAAGGTGGGCGTGTTCGCCGCGTTCGAGTCGATGGTGATCGTTCCCGTGTACTTCTTCTGCTCCGTCGGCGTGAAGATGACCTGCAGGAAGGCGTCCTGCTGGCTCAGCAGCGTCATGGGCGTGCCGGTCTGCGTGCCGCCGTCGGGGAGGATGAGGTTCGGACCGCTCAGCTGGAAGATCCCGCTCGGCGTGTTGGAGTCGGTGGCGAGCGTGATGGAGTTGATGGTGAGCGGATTCTGCCCGCCGTTCGTGACGAAGAGATCGCCCTCGGGCGCCGTACCGATGTAGGTCCCCAGGCACAGATCGGTGCCGAAGTAGTCCCCGGTGGGCGACACTGCGATCTGCGGCTGGACCGGCAGGTTGTTGCTCGACCCGCAGCCCGCCATGAACAAGGCCAGCGTGATCCCGATCCGCTTGAATGGCATCCGTGCTCTCCTCTCGCAGCCGTGGTATGGGAAGGAAGTCGACC
>DATJNL010000420.1:0-11342 GCA_035508175.1 Myxococcales bacterium | reverse complement strand
CCCCGCATGCGCTCGCGGTGGGCTTCGGCTGGTGGCTCCTCGGCATCTCGCTCGCGACCGGGTACTTCGTCTTTTCCTTCCGGACGTTCCGCGGGAAGGTCGAGCTCGGGGCCGGCGGATATCACTGAGGCTCCGCCGCCTTTTCGACTACTCTCTCTCTGGTGAGCAGCCCCGCTCCCGCGCGCGATCCGCTCCGCGAGTGCCTCGCGCTCTGGGCCCTCGCCATCGGCGGCATCGCCCTCGGCAAGTGGGTGCTCGATCCCTTGATCGGCGTCCACCTTGCCTCGGTGCCGCTGCTCGACGGCCTCTTCCACCCCAAGACCATCGCCGCGGTGCTCTTCCTGTACCTGCCCGTGGCGGCCATGAAGCGGCGCGACGAGTACCCCGAGGACTACGGCCTCACGCTGCGCGGCTGGCAGCGGCCCGTGCGCTGGTTCCTGATCCTCGCCGCCGTGACGCTGCCCCTGTACGTGCTCGGCTACGCCGGCTTCGTGGCGGCGCTCCCCCGCCTGCCGCCGCGCCTGGCCGGCCTGCTGGCGCCGTACGGCGCGGCGCACTTCGCCTGGCGCTGGCCCACCAAGTTCCCGCTGAAGATCCTCGACCAGCTGCTCGTGGTCGCCCTCCCCGAGGAGTTCTTCTACCGCGGCTACTTCCAGCAGCGCTTGAAGCTGCGCTTCGGTCCGGGGGCGCCGGTCGCAGGCATCCGCGCCGGCCGCGCCTTCCTGCTCGCGCAGGTCCTCTTCGCGCTGGGCCACCTCGTCGAGCCTTACCCGTGGCGCCTCGCCGTCTTCTTCCCCGCGCTGCTCTTCGGCTGGCTGCGCGAGAAGACGGACTCGCTCCCCGCGGGCATCCTCTACCACGCGAGCTGCAACCTGACGGTGATGGTGCTCGAGGCCTGCTTCTTCGGCGCGCGGTGAGGCCGCGACGGCGGCGGGGGAGTCCTGCTCTTGCGTCTCGTGACGGGAGCGCCTTGGTGGCCGCCGGGGGGACGCATGCGGGGAAGATGGGCCGGACGGTGCGTGCGGGTTGCTTCGGTCGCGCTCGTCGGACTCGGAGTGCCGCCGGCGGCCCGGGCGGCGGGCGGGCAGGCAGGGGCCCGTGGAGCAAGGCAGGCGGCCTCTCGAGGGAAGATTGGTTTGCATGAACGCAGCGCCGCGTCGGCGACACTGAGGGCCCGACGCCACGGTGTCCCCGGCGTCCTGGAGGGAGCATGCGCCGGCTCGCGCTCATTCCATCGTTGGCGTTCGCGGTGGCCGCCTGCTCTGGAACGGGCGGCGGCACGGGTGGGACGTCCTCGTCGACCGGAGGAAGCAGCTCCGGTGGCTCGCGGGGCAGCGGTGGCAGCACCGGCGCCTCGAGCGGCAGCACCGGGCGTGGCACGGGAACCGGCGGCACGACGGGCGTCTCGAGTGGCAGCAGCAGCGGCGCCTCGAGCGGCGGCGCGACCGGTGCCTCGAGCAGCAGCGGCGGCGCCGGCACGAGCAGCGGCGCGTCCAGCGGCGGCGGCCCGTGCAGCGAGCCGGATGGCGAGGTCTGCGCGCTGGGCTCGGGCTACGGCTTCTGCTGCCTGGGCACCTGCACCGATCCCATGTCGGATCCGATGAACTGCGGCCAGTGCTACGACCAGTGCCAGGCCTCCCAGAGCTGCACGCAGGGCAACTGCACCTACCCCAACTGCGACGGCGTCCCCAACGGCGCGCTCTGCGCCGGCAACGCCGGCAGCCAGGACCCCTCGCAGCGCTGCGTCGGCGGAGTCTGCGTCGCCACGACCTGCGCCGGCAGCAACGCGCCGGTGGAGTGCGCCCTCTCGGGCGACGCCGGCATCGGGAGCTGCTGCGAGGGGCAGTGCAGCGGCTTCGACGATGCGACGAACTGCGGCGGCTGCGGCATCGAGTGCCCGACGGGCGCGTCGTGCGCGGACGGCGAGTGCAGCAGCTCCTGCGCCGATGGCGGCTGTCCCGGCGGCACGGTCTGCGCGCAGTCCCTGTACGCCGGCCTGGCCTGCCTGTCGCCTTCCTGTGCCGGCGCGCCCGACGATCAGAGCTGCGCGACGGTCGGAGGCGGCGGCGGCGTGTGCTGCAACGGCGGCTGCACCGACACCTGGACCGACTCGCAGAACTGCGGCCAGTGCTACGAGGCCTGCCCGAGCGGAGAGCTGTGCGTCTACGGGAGCTGCCAGGGCGTCGTGGCGAGCTGCGGAAACGTCCCGGTCGGCACGCTGTGCGCGCAGGCCGACGGCGGCCTCGGTGGCTGCTGCGGAGGCTGTCGCCAGCTCGACTTCCAGACCGACCCGGCCAACTGCGGGGGCTGCGGTCAGATCTGCCCGCAGGGGGCGACCTGCGCCGGCGGACAGTGCGTGCTCGCCGACGGCGGCTCGGGCTGGTGCGATCTTCCCGGCAATGCTTGCCCCGCGGGCGACGCGTGCGTCTCGACCGTGTGCGCGACCCAGACCTGCGACGCGAGCGACGCCATGGAGCCGTGCGCCGGGCCAGGAACCGCCGGGGGCACGGCGCAGTGCTGCGGCTCGGCGTGCGTCGACACCAACGAGGACAGCGCCAACTGCGGGGTGTGCGGCAACGTCTGCGCGGCCGGGATGTTCTGTCTGTCCGGCCAGTGCACGGCCAGCCCCACCTGCGGGCGGGCCAACTCGGGCACGCCGTGCCCGCTGGCCTCGGCCAAGAACGGCACGTGCTGCGCGGGGCAGTGCGTGGACACCGGCTCGGATCCCGCGAACTGCCAGGGCTGCGGCGTCGTCTGCCCGGTGGGGCAGCTCTGCAACCAGGCGAACGCGTACGCTCCCTGCGGCCTCGCGGATGGCGGCCCCGCGCCGTCCTGCTACGACGACGGCGCCGCCTGTCCCGCCGGCACGCTGTGCGCCACCCAGGGCTGCCTGTCGCCGGCCTGCCCACCGGGCGCGAGCGGCCTCCGCTGCGCCTTCGGATCATCCATCATGGGCACCTGCTGCGACGGCGTCTGCACCGACACCACGCAGGACCCGGCGAACTGCGGGAGCTGCGGGACGGCCTGCGCCTCGGGCATCTGCTACACAACCTTTGGCGCCAGCACCGCGCAGTGCCTGCCGGCCGCCGATGGGGGGAACTGCGCCTCCGCCAACGGCGGCTTTGGCTGCGCGCCCGGAACGACCTGTCTCGCGGGTAGCTGCGTGTCGTCGTCCGGGTGCAATGGCCCGTTCGGCTTCTGCCAGGCCGGCGACGGAAACGTCGGCGCCTGCTGCCAGGACTTCCTTGCCACGACCTGCGCCGACCTCGCCACCGACCCGCAGAACTGCGGCGGCTGTGGCGAGCAGTGTCCTTCGGGCCAGACCTGCGCGAACGGCGTGTGCAGCGGCAGCGTGAGCCCATGCCTCGGCGGCCGCCGTGGCGCCTACTGCGACCTGGACGCCGGTCCCGCGTTCGTCTGCTGCCTCGGGGGCGGCTGCCCCGACCTCGAGACCGACTCCGCGAACTGCGGCTACTGCGGCAACGCCTGCCAGACGGGCCTCGCGTGCCTGAACGGGCAGTGCCTCGCGACGACCTGCACGAGCACCACGGCGGGTCAGACCTGCGAGGAGGGAGACGGCGGGCTCGGCGGCTGCTGCGGCAACTCCTGCCTCGACCTGGGCGCCGATCGCGACAACTGCGGCGCCTGCGGCGCGAAGTGCGCCTCGGCCGAGACCTGCGTGCAGGGCGCCTGCGTGATCCCCCAGTGTTCGCCCGCGTACCAGGGCGCGCCGTGCGACGTCGACGCGGGCAACGGCTACCTCTACGTGGGGAGCTGCTGCGGCACCGCCTGCGTCGACACGCAGGGCGACCCGGAGAACTGCGGCCTGTGCGGCAACGCCTGTGGCGACGGGGGTTGCAGCCACGGGAGCTGCCAGTAGGCCCGCGCGGCCCCCGCGATCCTTCCAAGTTCGTCGACGGGCGTCGCCGCGCTGGTCCGCCGATGACGGCGCGGGCCGGCCGGGCGCCCGCCGATCAGCGATAGCCGCGGGTCAAGAGGTACTTCGCGCCGGCCGCGAACGCCTCCGGCCCGGGCTGGTGGAACCCGAAGGCATCGGCCAGGCGGGCGATGACGTTGAAGGCGAAGCCCACGGCCAGGGCGTCGGCGATCTGAGCGCGCGACGCGCCGCTGGCCAGCACGGCGCGCACGTCGTTCGCGTCCACGGAGCGCTCCCGGGTGAGCTTGCGGAGCAAGCGCAACGTCGCTCGAAGCGGCTCCTCGATGGGCGCCGTGTCGAGATCCGCGAGCACCGCCGCCACCTTGGTCTCGTCGCCATACGCGCGGTTGGCGACGGCGCTGTGCGCCCGAATGCACCACTCGGAGCCGTTCGTCTTCGCGACGAGCGCGGCCATCAGCTCGCGGTCGCCCACCGACCAGCTGGAAGGGCCGCGCATCACCTCCTGGGTGACCGCTTGCATCGGATCGCCGTAGAAGTCGGGGCGGTACTTCGCGAGCCTGACGACGTCCAGGACCGGCTGGCCGGAGAACGCGCGGATCATCGCGAAGAGAACCTTCGTTCCGAACGGGTGGCCGCGCTCGAGGACCCCCAGGCGCATCAGCGTTCTCCTGCGGCTGCGTCGAGGGCCGCGAGCGCCGCCTCGTACTGCCGGTTGGCCTGGCCGACGGCCGCGCAGACCACCAGCTCGAAGATCTGGTCCTCGCTCAGGCCGGACGCCCGCACCGCGGCGACGTCGTCGTCCGTGACGGCGTTCGATCGCTGCGCGACCTTCCGGAGCAGCGTTCCGACGGGTTCCGGCAGCTCCGCTCCGTCGAACGCCGCGCGGCGCTCGTCGCGTGGCGCCCGGCCGTCGCCTTCCAGGATTCTCGTCAGGAGCGTCTCGCGCGCCTTGCCGATCTCCGCCACCGTCGCCTCCTCGAGCCCCCGGAGAGGGCCTGCCTGCGCTCCCACGCCTCATCGCATGTCTGCGCGCCTCGCGCATCCCTCGCGGCCGTGCCCGCCTCATTGACCCCCCGGCCGCGGGATCGTACACCCGCCCCATGCCCACCATCCGCGAGCGTCTCGAGGCCGAGGAGAAGCGGTCGCTGCACCCCCGCGCCGCGCTCGCCCAGAACGCCCGGCGCGAGCGGCCGGAGCCCGAGGACGAGCTGCGCACGTCCTTCCAGCGCGACCGCGACCGGATCATCCACAGCAAGTCGTTTCGCCGGCTCAAGGGCAAGACCCAGGTGTTCCTGGCGCCCGTCGGCGACCACTACCGCACGCGGCTCACCCACACGCTCGAGGTGTCGCAGGTCGCCCGGACGTTCGCGCGGGCGCTGTTCCTCAACGAGTCGCTCGTCGAGGCCATGGTCATGGGCCACGACCTCGGCCACACGCCGTTCGGCCACGCCGGCGAGGCGGTGCTGCGCAAGATCCTGCCCGACGGCTTCCACCACGTGCGCCAGTCGGTGCGCGTCGTCGAGGTCCTCGAGCGCGATGGCCAGGGACTGAACCTCACGGCCGAGGTCCGC
The DNA here is from genome assembly GCA_035508175.1 of Myxococcales bacterium. Lineage (GTDB taxonomy): Bacteria > Myxococcota > Myxococcia > Myxococcales > JAKAPL01 > DATJNL01. The sequence goes on along the minus strand of DATJNL010000420.1, from coordinate 5,873 downwards.
GACGGCATCCTGCGCCACACGAAGGGGAAGGGCGCCGTGCTGATGCAGGGCGCGGGCCTCAAGGCGTTGACGCTCGAAGCCGAGCTGGTGCGCATCGCCGACATCGTGGCCTACGTGTGCCACGACCTCGACGACGCCATCCGCGCGGGCCTCGTCGCCGAGGCGGACGTGCCCGAGGCCATCGCCAAGGTGATCGGCCGCACCCACGGGCAGCGGCTGGACGCCTTCGTGCGGGACGTCGTCTTCCACAACGACCTCGAGAAGGCCGACCACATCGAGATGAGCGAGCCGGTGCACGGGGCGCTCCTCGCGCTGCGCGATTTCCTGTACGAGCGCGTCTACGAGAGCCAGCCCGTCCACTCGGAGTTCGAGAAGGCCGAGAAGATCCTGACCGAGCTGTACCAGTACCTGCTCGCCGACGAGGCCCGCTTCACCCGCGACTACTGGCCGCGCAAGCGCGAGGGCGAGCCGCTGCAGCGAGCGGTCGTCGACTTCATCTGCGGCATGACCGACAGGTACGCCATCGAGCTGTACGAGAAGATCTTCGTGCCGCAGGCCTGGCCGCTGCAGTAGCCCCTACTCCAGGGCCCACGCCTCGAAGTGGGGCGTCAGCTCGCGATCGAGCGTCAGGGCCATGCCTTTCGGAATCTCCACCCAGGCGGCCGGGTCCACCGGGGCGTCGGTGATCGCGAGGGCGCGCAGGTGCGGCGCCTCCGGGATCCCTTCGAGCTTGCGCTGCCACAGCGGCTTGGCCCCGCGCGCGGCCAGGAGGCAGCGGCGGCTCACGGCAATGAGGGGAGGCATGGCATCGCCCTCGGCGGCCCGCACGGCCCGCGCGGCGGCGGCGAACGGCGCGAGCACCTCGTGCGCCTCGGGGGCGGGGTTGCCGAGCAGGCCGGCCGACTGGAGCTCCCCGAGGAAGGCGAGGAAGGCCAGGTCGAGCGAGCCGCGGCCCGTGACCTGGCGGCGCAGGAACTCGGGCAGCCGCTCGAGCGCACGCTCGCGGGACGAGCGAGGCGGCGCGGGCACGGCGTCCCCCCCGGCGAACAGCCAGCCGCGGTAGCGGATGGGCGGCGTCCGCTCCTCGGCGAACGGGGCGTTCCCCTCCTCGGTGCAGAGCAGGAGCTTCTCGCTGCGGGCGCCGCGGGCGTCGGCGACCAGGGACACCGGGCCGAGGCTGCCTGGCCGCTTGGCGATCAGGATGTCGTTGCCGTCCAGGGTGCCGACGCCGACCGCCGCGGGGCGGCTGCCCTGCAGGGCGCAAGCCGGGGCGAGCGCCGCCAGGGCGGAGGGGAGGGCGTTGCCGTCGTCGAGCTCGAGCGCGAGGAACATGGCGATCTGGGAACGCGGGGCTCGCCCTCCCTATTTCTCGACCCCTCGCTCGGGGCCCACGAGGCCGGTTTGACAGATGAAAAGCCCTGCCGCTAGGATCCCCTCATCGACACGGAGGGGGGATTTTCCGCTGGAGGCGGAACACCGCATGGCCGACGACAAGGTGGCGATGGGCATCGATCTGGGGACGTCCTACAGCTGCGTGGCCCTCATGATCGACGGCCAGCCGACCGTGATCCCGAACGAATGGGGCGATCGGACCCACGCCTCCGTGGTGAGCTTCCTCGAGGACGGCTCGGTGCTCGTGGGCAACGCCGCGAAGAAGAGCATCATCACCAACGCCGAGAACACGGTGTACAGCGCCAAGCGGCTCATCGGCCGCTACTACTTCTCCGACGAGGTGAAGAAGGCGCAGACGATGATGCCGTACCAGATCGTCGAGGGGCCGAACAACGCCGTGCGCATCCGCGCCGGCGGCCAGGAGCTGTCGCTGCCCGAGGTCTCGGCGCTGGTCCTGCGCGAGATGAAGGCCATCGTGGAGAACTACCTGGGCCACGAGGTGAGCAAGGCGGTCGTCACCGTGCCCGCCTACTTCAACGACAACCAGCGGCAGGCCACCAAGGACGCCGGCCGCATCGCCGGCCTCGACGTGCTCCGCATCGTGAACGAGCCCACCGCCGCGGCGCTGGCCTACGGCTTCGGCCGCGACCTGAACCAGCGCATCGTCATCTACGACCTGGGCGGCGGCACCTTCGACGTGTCGATCCTCGACATCGGCAAGGAGGTCTTCGAGGTCCTCTCCACCGCGGGCGACACCTACCTCGGGGGCGACGACTTCGACGACCGGATCATGACCTGGCTGGCCGACGACTTCCAGGCCAAGCACGGCCTCGACCTGCGCCAGAACAAGTACTGCCTGCAGATGCTCAAGGAAGCCGGCGAGCGGGCCAAGATCGAGGTGGGCCGCAACGGCGTCGCCAAGATCTTCGTCGAGGGCGTGTGCCAGGACGCGGGCGGCAAGGTGCTCAATCTGGAGCAGACGCTCACCGCGGACCAGTTCAACCGCATGGTGATGGACCTGGTGCAGCGCACCTTCAAGGTGTGCGACGAGGCGCTGCAGTCCGCGCGCATGACGGCGTCCGACATCGACGCGGTGATCCTGGTGGGCGGCCCCACGCGGCTGCCCATCATCCGCAACTCGGTGAAGCACTACTTCCAGAAGGAGCCGATCGTCGGCATCGACCCCGACGAGGTGGTGGCCCTCGGCGCCTGCATCCAGGCCAACGCGCTCCTCGACGTGAACGCGTCGAACACGCTGCTCGACGTGACGCCGCTCACGCTGCGCATCGGCACGGTGGGCGGCTACACCGAGAAGATCATCGACAAGAACACGCCCATCCCCATCGAGAAGAGCAAGACCTTCACCACCAGCCGCGACGGGCAGGACCGCGTGAAGATCAAGGTCTTCCAGGGCGAGGACAACCGCTCGGACGCCTGCGAGCTGCTCGGCGAGTTCGAGTTCTCGGGCTTCAAGATCGGCTTCCGCGGCGACGTGAAGATCGAGGTCACCTTCGAGATCGACGGCAACGGCATCGTGAACGTGTCGGCCACCGACATCGAGAGCGGCCAGAAGACGTCGACGACCATTCACCTGTCCTCCGGGCTCACGGAGAAGGACATCCAGGACTCCATCGCCCGCAACGCCCAGACGCGCATCACCGACGCCGTGGCGGCGGCCGGGTAGCTCCGGATGGACCTGGCCTTCGAGATCGAGACCGAGGCGCTCGTGCAGGTCCTCGACACGCTGGACTACTTCCAGGTCCTGAAGGTTCCGCAGACGGCGACGCCGGCCGACATCAAGGCCGCCTTCTACCGGGAGTCGCGCGCCTACCACCCGGATCGCTACCACGCCATGCCGCCGTGCGCCGTGAAGGAGCACGCCGGGCGCATCTACAAGCGCGTCACCGAGGCGTACGTCACCCTCCGCGACGACCGCAAGCGCGCCAAGTACCTGCAGGACATCAACGGCCCCGACCGCGAGGCGCGGCTGCGCTTCGACGAGGAGGCCGAGAAGGAAACCAAGGCCGAGCAGAAGAAGCAGATCGAGGAGCAGTTCGGGCAGACGCTCAAGGGCCGGCAGCTCTTCCAGCAGGCGCTGAAGGACCTCGAGGGCGGCCGCGCCGAGGCCGCCGTGCGGAACCTCAAGCTCGCGCTGGGCTTCGAGCCCGCGAACGAGAAGTTCAAGGAGCAGCTCCGGCTGGCCGAGAAGAAGATCGTCCGCGACTTCAGGATCAAGTGACGCTCGACCTCTGGTGCCTGCTGCTGCTCGGGACCTTCGCGCTCACCGGCGCGTTCCAGGGCGCCTCGGGGCAGGTGGCCCGCATGCTCGCGCTCGCCGGCGCCACGCTCGTGGGCTTCCTCGCCGGGCCCGCGGTGGGCACGCTGCTGCTGCGGTCGTTTCCTCAGACCGTGCGCGAGACCCTGGGCGGCCTGCTGCTCGGGATCGTGACCTACCTGCTGCTCTCGGCCACGCTCCGATCGACCTTCCGCCGCGTGGTGGACCGCAACGCCTGGGGCCGCAGCGACCGGAGCTTCGGCGCCTTCTTCGGCGGCCTGCAGGGCGCGTACCTCGCATGGGTCTTCGTGAGCGTGGTGCCGGTGATCAACCTGGCGTTCGCCGCGCGCGGCTCGCACGTGCGCTTCCGCCAGGAGGGCTCGTGGGCGGCGCAGTTCGTGGCGAAGCACCCCTTCGGCCTGTCCTCCGAGCGGTCGCCGGCGGACGCGGCCGCGCTCAAGAAGACCATCGGCGGCTTTCAGAAGCTGAAGTTCCCGGGCCAGTAACCGGGGTGTGTTCTCCGGTAGGCGGGATCGAGTCGGGCGCTACACCGGGCACACGGAGTGACGCTTCATTGTCCACCTCCGTCACTGAATGGGCCTGCGTCGAGAGCCTCGAGTGCGGCGCGAGCCAGCAAGGCGAGCGCGGACTCGCATGGCGGCGAGAGGACCAAGCCAGCATCGGCAAGGGAGAGGTTGGCGTCCAGAATGCACCTGTAATAGGGCTTCGGATAGCAGATCCCCCCGCGAAAGCCACATTCCGCCGGCAACGCGGACAATGCGTCGTTATCGTCGGCGGAACACGCTGGACAAACTATCGCTTCACAGAAACCGGCATCCATTACCAACGGCACGACGCGAGCCTGGACTGCGCACGTTTGCATGGCGCCGCAAGCGGCGGAGCCATAGCCAGGACTGGCTTCCCCAATCGCGTTGCACGCGCTTCCGACAAACCCGGATGAGGTGCCTCCCGAGCCAGAGGATCCGCCCGAACCCGTTGCCTGCAGGCAGCAAGCGGCTACGCAGAAGACGGCACTCAAGGAAAGTCCTAGCGCCCACCTATCAGGAGCTGATGTTGGCTGGCGCCTGCTTTCCGGCCGGGAGATCACTCTCATGCCTCAGGAGGAACGATAGAATCACAACGGCGAGAGTCAACGTGTCACGCTCTCGTCAACGGCTGGTGCGGGAGGTCATCGGCCTGCTGAACCAGATGGAGTCGCTTGAGGGAAGGCGCACTGCGGGCAGTGGGCGGCGAAGTCCCGCCTGCAGTTGAAACTCCGAGGCGGCTGCAGAGCGAAGGCTACGCGATTCAGCGTGAGGCCGTCGAGACAATCCAACCTCAATCCGCCGCCGAGCTGGCGGCACCGCGCCAGGACTCTCCTCCGCGCCCCCGGCCCAGCATGATCCGAACCTGCGGCCTTTGGACTCGTAGTCGATTTACCAGAATCTCCACCAAGATTGTCGCAGCCCTCGAAGGAAGGCCTGCTGTCGTTCGGGGTTGCCAGGAATGACCGCCGAGTGGGTCGCGACCCCAAATGCGTCGTGCCAGGGATCCCACGGCAGCTGGAGATATTCGGCGATCTGCGCAATCGTCTTGCCGTCGCATGCCCACGGAATCGAGGCGCCTACCCTGATCGCTGGCTGCCTGCGAACCTCTGCGACCTCTTGGGCTAGACCGTATTTCTCGTAAGCCTCCATCGCCTTCGGGGAAAACAAGAGCGCCTCCCAGGCTTCGCTCTCTCCCTCGACGTGCTTCCATTGACCCATGCCTTTGGGTGTTTCGCGATCCGAGTAGTCGAGCGCTCGGAGAAGGTTCCCTCCCCTTAGGTGCAGGTAGTGGAACTCCAGATGGTGCTCGTCGTTGACGTAGAATGTCATCGCCTCGCTCGATAGATCGCGGGCGATCTCCCGCAGCGAATCCTGCCCGATATTGTCGATGCTGAGCCAAGGTGTTCCGTCGTGGACGCGAACCGTACAGTCGCTTGTCATGTGCTCCGGCGACGCTGCCAGCCAGGCAACATTCCGGTCGCTGATCATCCGGCAAATCGTGTCGAATGCGCTCTTGGGCTCCGACGAGGGTCGAACGAACGCGGCGCCGTACTGGCTCATCTCTAGCCTCCCTACCAGGCGGGCCCAGGCAGATTTGAACCTGCGGCGTTCGGATTCGTAGTCCGACCGACCTCCGAGGGCAAGCATGTCAGCGTCGG
>DATJNL010000419.1:0-4566 GCA_035508175.1 Myxococcales bacterium | reverse complement strand
ACCTCGATCGCTCGACCAGCGGCCGCGAATTGTCGGCCAGCGACCTCGAACCGGACCCGACCACGCACGAACGCACGGCCAGCGTTCGAGGGCCGTGACGTCGCGATCAAGGGATGACGGGCAGCGGGCACGAAACGACGGCCACCGCGAGCGATCGCAGGCCGTCCACGCGTCGAAGGAGGCCGTCGTTCGCCTCGTGGGGCGCGTGAGCCCCCGATCGCATGGCCTCGAACCAGGCTGTGCGATCGCCCGCGGTCGACTCCAGTCAGCCTACAGGCTGCCGACCCCGACCGCGACCCCGACTATGAAGTGCCCAGTGCGCTGGAACGCGTGCGTGAAGCAGCAAGAAGGGACAAGGAGGCGACGTTCACTTCGCTCCTCCACCACGTGACCGTCGAGAGACTCCGCGCAGCCTTCGAGGAGCTGAAGAAGGCGGCCCGCGGGTCACGGCACGGGGCGACCGCTAACCGGCGCGTCTCGCCGCCAGCGTCGGCGAGTGAGCGGCTCGGCCCTCGCTGGCAGGCGCGGGCCGGCAAGGCCGTGCGGGTGTGGCTAGCATTGTGGAGGCGAGGGGGCGGTAGAGCCGCACTGTCCGATGCGTTCCGGTGAGCGAGCAGGCTCACCCAGAGGTTGAATATCCATGAACCCAGTGACCGTCGAGCAGAACAGCTACCAGATGCCCCCGCAGGTCGGGTTCTCCGTCGCGCACTTCCTCACCGTCGCGAGCATCGAACGATCGCTTCGCTTCTACGAAACGGTTTTCGGAGGGCGCGTTCTGAGCCGAGGCGATGGCCGCGGCGCGCCGGGGTACATCCAGATCGCGAACACCTGGCTCATCGTGAACGTTGGGGGCGGTCCGACGCCCGACAAGCCGTCGGTCACGCTCAACGTTCCCGCCAATCCCAACTCGGTCAGCAGCTTCATGAACCTTCGCGTCGCAGACATTCGAGCCTGCTACGACCTCTGGAGAAAACGAGGAGCCGAGTTCATCACGGAGCCGAAGGAGAAGTACGGCGAGACGCGCTGCTACATTCGCGACCCCGACGGCTACCTCATCGAGGTCGGGCAGAGCAAACCGGACTTCACCTACGGGTGAAGTCGGCGGATTGGTCGGCATCCCTACTTGGATGACTTTCGAACCGCCTGCCTGGCTGCCGCGCCGAGATAGCGGCGGGTGGCGCAAGCAGCGCATCCAAGCTGCGACTGCCATGAACATGGGAACTGCTGGTACGACCCTCGAGGCGACGTCTCTGGTCCAAGACGCCCATCGAGGATCGAAGACGCCACGCAGACGGAATCGCAAGCGCTTCTGGTTAGCGTCCCCAAGGGGATTCGAACCCCTGTTACAGCCTTGAAAGGGCCGTGTCCTGGGCCTCTAGACGATGGGGACTTCGAGACCGCCTACTGGAGGTCTTCGCTGCGGGCTTGCAGATGCTGGTAGTAGCCTTCGCCGGGGGGAGCGGCGAAGCTGACGCCGACGGAGTTGGGGTACTGCTGGCCGAGCGCCCACTCGACGTGGCGGGCCCAGCGCACCTCGCCGTCGAAGGCGATGGCGGGCTTGCCCTCGAGCAGGATGCGTCCGCGCAGCTTGGTGCCTGGCGGCAGCGGCGTGCTGGAATGGAGCTGGCAACCGTCCGGGGAGATATCGGCGGTGAGGGCCAAGCCCTTGAGATCGTTGGCTTCAAACTGCACGCGAAGCCGGCTGGGGACGCGGCTGATGGTTCGTCGGTCCATATGGGCGGCGGACCCTAGCACAACGCGTCCGCGTAGACAAAGGCACCCCCTGCGCCCGGAAGCAGCTCAGCTGCCGCAGAGCTCGAGCGGCTTGAGCTCCTCCGGCACGCTGCCGCCCTTGCCGGCGTGGCAAACGGGCTGCACGGCCTCCCGTGCCTCGCCGGTCTTCTCTTGCTGCAGGAGCGCCTGCGCGAGCAGAGAGCGGATGATCACCTCGAGCCCCACGTTGAAGTGAGTCCTCAGGATCACCGGGTCGGCGAGGGCCTTGCGCAGCTCCGCCTCCGCTTCGGGCACCTGCTTCTTGTCCAGCAGGGCCAGGCCCTGGAAGAGGTGCGAGCGGGGATCGCGGGGGTACTTCGCCAGGAACTCGGGCGCCTTGGCGGCCGCCGCGGCGTCATCTGCGGGGATCTCCTCGCGCGGGATGAGCTGTGCGCCCGTGGCATAGGTCGGGTAGAGCTCGTGCACGCGCACGCCGCCCCACACTGCGAGCGCGAGCCCCACCGCCGCCAGCGTGCGCGCGAGCCCCGGGAAACGCGGCTGGTTCGACGCCCGCGGCCACAGGAGAAGCAGGAAGGTGCCCACGGCCACCCCGGCGAGCGTGCCTCCGAAATGGTCCGCGTAGTCGATGCTCTCGCCGTGCGAGGGGATGAGAGGCAGGAGCGAGGGGATCAGCATGCGCAGGAGGCCCGACTGGATGCGTCCCCGCCCCGCGGATTTGGGGATCCGGTACGTGAGCACGAAACCCGAGGCGAACATTCCCATGATGGCGCCCGAGGCGCCCACCGACACGACGTTGGGATCGTTCAGCCCCGCCGACATGAGGGAGCCGCCCACCGCGCCGGTGCAGAAGATGACGAGGAGCCAGGCCGGGCCCACCAGGCCTTCGAGGAACGCGCCGCCGATCCAGAAGGCGATGCCGTTGAAGAGGATGTGCAGTGGGCTCGCGTGCAGGAGCGCGGCCGTCAGCAAGCGATGCCACTCTCCCTGGTCGAGGAGCGTGCGGCTCACCCCTCCCATCGACACCAGCGTGTCGATGTCGGGGGTGAAGCTCGAGGGGTCGCGCGACACCGCCACCTCGACGGCGTAAAGCGCGGCGAAGAGCCCCAGCATCCCATAGGTGAGCAGGGGCCAACGGCGCTCGCGCTGCAGCGGCGCCTCGGGTGGCGGCGGGGCCAGCTCGGCTTCCGACAGACGCGGGGCCTGCAAGAGCTTGGCGAGCGCCCGGCGGCGCCGACCGAGGTCGACGAGCGCGCCGGAGCGACCCTCCACCGTGCGCCCCAGGGTGTCGAGGAGGTAGGTCGAGACCATGCAGCTCCGGCTGGCGCCGCGAAGGTCGGTGAGGCGGGCGCGGTCCGCGTCGGTGACCTGTGGGCGCACCTCGAGGATCTCGATCCCCACCGCCGTCTTCACGCCGCCGTAGACGGGCGCGCAGTAATGGTCCTGGCAGGCCTTGGCGAGCGCCTGCAGCGCCGCCTTGTCGAGCCCGAAGCGGCGGCTCGCGTCCCGCTCGGCGTCCACCACGCAGACCATGAGGAACGAGACGCCGTCCGAGCGGGTGAGCACGGCATCGCAAGCCGACAGCAATGGGGTCGCCTCGACCACGCAGCCCGCCGTGTAGCCCTCCTTGGCGACGAGGACACTGGCGAGGTAGCTCGCGAACGAGCCGGGCTCGAGGCCCGGCGCGGCCGGCGACGTGGAGGACGGCTCCAGAAGCCCCTACCAGTCTTCGGTGCCGTCTTGGTTGTCGAGGGGATCGCCCGAGTGCGACTTGCTCGTCTCTTCGGACTTCGAAGACTGCACCTTGCCCTCGAGCAGCTCGCTTGCGGCGTTGGCGGCGGTGTTGCCCGCCGTTCCGTACTCGTCGCCCTCGAACGAGACGGTGTGGGAGCCCAGCGGCTTGGCCGAGGTGCTGCTCACGGCCGTGAGCAGCAGGAGGGAGGCGCCGTTGGGCTTGGGCGAGAGGACGCCGATCACGAGGTAGGACACGCCGTAACGCTGCGCGATGGACGCAGCCGGCCCGGCCATGCCCCGCTGCGCGTACTGGGCGGCGCTGATCACGTCGAGTGGGCGGAAGCCCGGCGCAGGGTTCAGATGGATGGACTGCATCGCCCCGACGCCGGTGACGGCCACCACGGTGCCGCCGAGCGAGTAACCGACGCGCTCGACCTGCACGAGGTGAGCGCCCTGTGAGAGCCCCTGGATGGACGTGGGCGAGAAGCCCCGGGGCGTGCCGTCGACGAGGACGCGCGAGCCGGGGGGGTCGCTGGCGATGTCCATCGAGGTTCGCGCGCGGTCGCGCGCCGCGAAGCGAGACCGCTCCCAGAGGTCGTCGAAGCCGGGCGGGCTCGTGACCGGCGGCGCCGCGAAGCCGGGGTCGATCGCGAGGGAAAGGCCGGCGCTGTTCTCGGCGTCGTTCGGCAGGTTGTTGCACCAGCGAGTCGCTGCGAGCGCCGCGTAGGCTTTCTGAACGTCCTGCGTGGTGGCCGCCGCGGCCGCCGGGCCGAGCGCGGCGACGGCCTCATCGGCGCGCGAGCCCTCGCCGGGGCTCACCGTGGCCGAGACGGCTTTGTAGGAGAGGTCGATGAGGGAGCGGAGCCGCTGCAGCGCCTGGGCAGAAGCGGGGTCCACGCCCACGAGCTCGCCCCAGCGCGCGACCACGCGGTTGCGGCCGAGGCCATCCTCGAGCGCCCCCTGCAGCTGGCCCGCCTCGGCCTCGAGGTTGGGCACGGTGGGCACGACGATGACGGCGAGCCGGCCGTCACCCGTCGCCGTGGGAGGAGAGAGAAGCAGGAGCCCGAGCGCAAGCTTCGCCAGCACGGAGGGTATTGTAGC
>DATJNL010000418.1:0-4938 GCA_035508175.1 Myxococcales bacterium | reverse complement strand
ATGGAGAACCGCAACCGAGAAGAGATCGAGAGCGGGCGCGACGCGCCCTATCTGAGCGGCTCCGTGTGGCCGCGCGCCTCGTACGCGACCGAGTACTTCAACCCCCCGAAGGTCCATCCCAGCCTGCCGAACTATCTCTGGCTGATCGCCGGGGACGATTACGGCAAGGGGCTGGACGACTCGGACCCGAGCGTCGGCGGCGACGAGCTGGCCACCGAGAACCACCTGCCGGGCCTCCTCGCCCGGGCGGGCTGGACGTGGAGGGAGTACGCCGAGGGCATCGACGGCAAGCACTGCCCGCTCGCGAGCGCCGGCGGCTACCTCTGCAAGCACAACCCGTTCGTCTACTTCGACGGCCTCACCGGAGGGCTGAACCCCGACGACGGGCTCTGCCGCGCGCACAACCGGCCCTTCAGCGAGCTCGCGGCCGACCTCGCCGGCGGGCGCGTGGCCAATTTCAACTTCATCACCCCGGACCGCTGCCACGACATGCACGACTGTGCGACCCGGAGCGGCGACGACTGGCTCTCCCAGCAGCTTCCGCCGATCCTCGCGTCCAGGCCCTACCGGGAAGCCGGCGCGGTCTTCATCGTGTGGGACGAGGGCAGCGACGGCAGCGACGGCCCGCTCCCCTTCGCCGTGCTCTCCCCTTTCGCGAAGGGCGGCGGCTACCACGACGCCGTCCATTACGATCACAGCTCCACCTTGAAGACCGTTGAGGAGATCTTCGGCCTCTCGCCGCTGCTCGGGCACGCGGCCGATCCGGCCGTCGAGGATCTGTCGGATCTCTTTCAGCCGTTCGTCATCCGCGGGCGGGGCAGCCTGCCGGCGCGCCCGGGAGGCTGATCCGGGGCGGCGGATCCGCCTCGGGTGAGTCCCTCTGCGCGAGGTTCGGCGGCGACCCTCTCGAGGGGGCGCAGGCGGGGCCCCGTGGCCCCTCAGCTACCGCCGATCACGAGATCCGCGTCCCACCTGACCGCGGCGAGGTCGGCGAGCCGCTCGACCACGGATCGCCAGGGCGCGTCGTCGTCCGCGACGAGCGCGACGCGGCGCTGCGCCGGTCTCGCGCGAAGCTTCGCCAGCCCCGCGGCGAGCGCGGCCCGGCCGTCCGGCGGCAGGTCGTAGAAGGGCGCCTCGCCGAGGGCGATGGGGCGGCCGGGGCGCCGGCGCCCCGCGAGATCGAGTGCGGCTCGGTGGACGCGCAGCGTGGGAGCCCGGGAGCGCGCTGCATGCCGGGCCGCGGAGAGGGCTCTCCAGCGGTTCTCCCCCCGGACCACGAGGTCGCAGTCGAAGCCCGCGGCACGACTCGCTCGCACCACGGCCGCGACCTCGCCGAAGGGGGTCGCGCCGTCGGCCGCCAGGGCCACCGCCCGCGGGCCGGTGGGAGGCAGCGCCGCGAGCCAGCGGGAGAGCGCTGCCTCGAAGCCCGCGGCCGGCGCCAGCTTCTGGTCGCCCGCGAACAGGCCGTCCTTCACCAGCCGCAAGAGCGGCAGCGCGCGCGCGTCGTGCGCCGCCGGCTCGTCGATCGACGGCGGGTTCACGAAGCTGGGGTCCACCGGTAGCAGCGCCGGGATGCCCCCGAGCGCCCGGGCCGCGACGCGCGCGTCGCCGGGCGCCACGCCCTCGTCGACCAGCCGCTGGTAGACCACCGCTGCCGCCATCTGCCGCGTGAACGAGAGGTTGCCGGGCGTCGCGAGCAGCTCGGCGCGGCTCGCATACCCGAGGCGCGGAACGTTGCAGCCGTCCGGGGACACCAGCAGCGGCATCTTCCGCGTGGGGTCGACGTCCGCCAGGACGCCGAACACCTCGACGCCGCCCGCGCAGGCGTGGGTCCACAGCGAGCGCTCGTCGACCAGGCTCTTGCCGAACAGCGTGGCCTCCTCCGCCTCGTCCGCGTGCTCGCGCGCCAGGGACGCGAGCGCGGCGCGGAGCGAGTCGGTCAGCGCCGGCGCACAGGTCGTGAGAACGGCCTTCGCCGCGAGCGGCGATCGCTGGGCGTACGGCGCCGAGGCAATCGGCGCGAGGGCCGGCCCCAGGCCTGGGCAGGCGGCGGCGAGGGCGAACGTGAGGAGGGCGCCGAGCACGCCCCAGTGTATCCCGGCTGACGATTGAACCAAGCTCCTCGACTTCTCCCAGGGTCGTGCTTTCTCATCCGGGCGGCTTGCGGCCTGCCGAGCGGTTCCCTATCTTTTCCCCGCCGGCCCGCTTGGGGCTGGCACCTCGATGGGCGAGCCGTCTCCAGCGACCGTCTGGCCCACCCGGGAGCAACAGCGGGGTCTCGAGGACTTCGCCCGCGTCTACGAGGCCGAGTTCGACGACCTCATCGCAGAGACGGTTCGCGTGCTGTCCGGCCACCCGGTGTTCGGGCCGATGATCCGCGCGCTGCCGCCCGAGCAACAGGCCAGGCAGAACCGGGAAGCGCGGGCGCGACTCGTCCAGGCGATCACCGGCGAGTGGGAGCCGTACGACGCCCAGCTGCGCCTGCAGGGAGCGCAGTACGCGGCCCAGGGGCTGCCGTTCGCCGCCTGGAACGAGCTGCTGCGCCCCTTTGCGCGGGTCATGGCGCCGCGGCTCGTGCGGGCCTACCAGGGCGAGCCGGACCGCCTGGTCGGGGCGCTGACCTCCATGGAGGATCTGTTCAACCACGCGCTCGGCATCATCGCGGAGGCGTACTTCGAGCGGCGGGAGCTGAGCCTCAAGAAGACCGAGGATGAGCTCCGCGAAGCCCTGCGGGTGCGGGACGACTTCCTGTCGCTCGCGGGCCACGAGCTGCGCACGCCGCTCGCCGCCATGTTGCTCCAGATCGAGGGCACGCTCCGCCTGGCCAGCCGCGACCCGGCCCTGGGCGCTCTCGCCACCCGCCTGCAGCGGAGCGTCGTCTCCGGGCGCCGCATGGAGCGGTTGATCAACGAGCTGCTCGAGGTCACGAAGATCCACGCGGGGCGCCTGCACCTGGAGCCGGAGCCCGTCGATCTCCTGAGCCTGGCGCGAGACGTGGCGGCCCGCTTCGAAGAGGCCGGCGCCAGCGGGCCGATCGCCGTGGGGGGCGAGGCGAGCCTCGAAGGCTGCTGGGATCGGTTCTGGCTGGAACAGGTCCTCGCGAATCTGGTGAGCAACGCCGTGAAGTTCGGGGAGGGCAAGCCCGTCGAGGTGCAGCTCGTCCGGGAGGCGGGCTGGGCCGTCCTGCGGGTCACCGACCGGGGCGGGGGCATCGATCCCGCCGCGCAGCACCGGCTCTTCCAGCGCTTCGAACGGCTGGCGCCGAGGCGCGCGGCCGGCGGCTTCGGCCTGGGCCTGTGGATCTGCAAGCAGATCGTCGAGGCGAGCGGCGGGACCATCGCCGCGCGCAGCCGGCCGGGGGAGGGCGCGACCTTCGAGGTTCGCTTGCCGCTGCCGGCAGCGGGAGGTGCCTCTTGAAAGCCCGCGGCGTGCTCGTGGTCGACGACGACGCGGAGATCCGGGAGACCCTGAGCGACCTGCTCGCCGACGAGGGCTACGCAGCCCGCGAGGCCGAGAACGGCCTGGCCGCGCTCGAGCTCCTCCGCACGGAGCCGCTGCCGGAGGTCATCCTGCTCGACTGGACGATGGAGGCCATGAACGGCCAGGAGTTCATGGCGGAGGTGGCGAAGGATCCCGCCCTGGCCGCGATCCCGGTGGTCCTCGTGACGGCCGACGTCCACGTGCAGGAGAAGGTCGACAGCGCGCCGTTCGTGGGCCACCTCACGAAGCCGATCCGGTTGCCGGCGCTCTTCCAGCTGCTCGAGCAGTACACGTCGCCCCCGAGGTAGCGCCGGACGCCGGCGCCGCGGGCGTGACCCGAGCCGTCAGGCCGGCGGGGGTCCCAGCGCGCCGAGGAACGCCCGGCTGAAGGCGTCGAGGTCGGCGGGCTTGCGGCTGGTGATCCAGTTGCGGTCCACGACGACCGGCTCGTCGCTCACCTCGGCGCCCGCCTGGCGCAGATCGCCCTGCACGGTCGGCCAGGCCGTGAGCTTCCGGCCTTTCACCAGCCCGGCGGTCAACAGGAGCTGCGGGCCGTGGCAGACCGCGGCGATGGGCTTGGCGGCGGCGTCGAAGGCACGCACCAGATCGACGAACCGCGCATCGGCCCGGAGGTGATCGGGCGAGTAACCGCCCGGTATCAGGAGCGCCCGGTAATCCTCGAGCTTCGCCGCGCCGATCGATTTCTGCACGCGGACGCGCTCGCGCCGCTGCTTCCCGGTGAGCTCGGCACCCGCCTCGGCGCCGACGATCTCGACGTCCCAGCCGGCCGCGCTCAGGTGGTCGCAGGGGATGCGAAACTCGGAGTCTTCGAAGTCTTCACCCAGCAGGCACGCGATGCGGCCTCGGCTCATGGTCGCCTCCCCTCCGTAAGGTGTGCACGGCGGCGGGGGCGAAGCGGTGGCGGTCGCCCCGGTGCGCCGCGGCCTCCAAGGCCGCACATTCGGAGCATGGACACCCGCGTCTCCGACTTCATCGTACAGCGACTGAGGGCCTGGGGAGTGCATCGGATCTTCGGCTTTCCCGGCGACGGCATCAACGGCGTGCTCGGCGCGCTGGGGCGCCTCGAGCCCGGGGCGCTGGACTTCATCCAGGTGCGCCACGAGGAGATGGCCGCCTTCATGGCCGTGGCCCACGCCAAGTTCACCGGCGAGGTCGGCGTGTGCCTCGCGACCTCCGGCCCGGGCGCCATTCACTTCCTGAACGGCCTCTACGACGGAAAGATGGACCACCAGCCGGTCGTGGCCATCGTCGGGCAGCAGGCCCGCAGCTCGCTCGGCGCCGACTACCAGCAGGAGGTCGACCTCCCCGCGCTCTTCAAGGACGTCGCCCACGAGTACGTCCAGATGATCACGGCGCCGGCCCAGGCCCGCTCCGTGGTCGACCGCGCGTTCCGCATCGCCATCTCCGAGCGCACGGTGACCTGCGTGATCGTCCCGA
>DATJNL010000417.1:0-17003 GCA_035508175.1 Myxococcales bacterium | reverse complement strand
CCCCGCCTCTCCTCTCTACGAACCCCCTTCAACCCACGGATCCATGAACTTCAAACCTTGCCTGCGGCGCTGATCGAGACGTGTGCGAGATCTGGGGCATAGGCGGGAGAGAGATGGAGCTCCAGATGAGAGGTAATGACGGCCTTCGGGTACGACGGCGCGGGCCACCTGACCCAGCTCACGGACCCGGCGGGCCACGTGCGCATAAGGACGGGACGACGGTGACGGACTTTTTCATGAGCAATGATCGGCGGCTGGCGGCTCCAGGGACAACCGGAAAGCAGCGCCGAACCATCGGATCGCCGTTCTTTCAGGCGGACAAGTGTTCGGAATGGAGGGTCGCGCCTGTGAGCCGGTCCGTCGGGGGCGGATCGGAGCGTCGTGCGATGCTCTCCGAGACGATCTTGCGGCAGCCGGCGACGAAGCGCCTTCGACGCCGACCTCGATTGTCCTCGGTCCTCGCCGCGGGACTCTACGGAGGCCCGATGGAGCGAGGCGTGTGTCGGCGCACCCAGTCGGGGTCGCCGTAGAAGATGCCCTCGACGATGTCGGGCCGGCGGATGCGCAGCGAGCTCGCGAGGGGGGCGACGAACAGGTGGCGGTAGGCGAGCTGGCGCTCCGCCGCGGTGCGCCCGAGCGCGAGGTACTCGGGCTCGTCGGCGATGAGGGAATTGGGCTCGCCGAAGGCGTAGTGGCGGTAGCTGGACCAGCGGTAGTCCTTGGGCGAGCGCACCATTCCCGCGCGCACGGGGTTCAGGTCGCCGTAGCGCATGACGGTGAGGACGTGGCTGCTGCGTGCGTGGGGCTGGATCCGCGGAGACTTCATGCGCTGCATGACGACCTGGCCACGGCGGGGCTTCTCGCGCTTGTTGTACCAGCGGGCGAACCGTTGGTTGACGACCTGCCAGAAGCGGCTGAACTCGAGCTGACCCTGGTCCGATTTCGCGACCACGTGAGGGTGGGTGCCCATCAGGCAGTAGGAGCGAATGAGGATGCCGTGCCGCGGGGCGTACTTCTTGAGGAGGGAGAGGAAAAACGCTTTGGCTTCGGGCTCTTCGAAGACGAAGGAGGTGTTGTGGCTGCGCCAGGTGCAGTGGTTGGTGGAGCCGACATCGACGAGCAAACGGCGAGGGACGCGAGCCACGACGTGGACCCAAAGCAACGGCCGTGCCGAGCGGTGTGGTACTGGTGACCATTGAATGTCCGTCACCACGTTCCACCACGTTCACCGCCGAGAGATCATCGAGACGCGGGGGCCGGGGCGGCAGCCCCGGAAGAAAGATCACTGTCAGCCTCGTCACCCATGATGCCCGCCATGCCGAAGCCGCGCACCATCCACGTCTGCCAGGCGTGCGGCTACCAGACCACCAAGTGGCTCGGGCAGTGCCCCGATTGCCGCGCCTGGGGATCGATCGTCGAGGAGACGGCGGCCGGCAGCGCGCCGCCGCGCGGCCTCGGGGGCGGAGCCGCCGCGGTGCCGGTGCCGCTCACCGAGGTGCGCGCCGAGACCAGCCTGCGGGCGGCCACCGGCATCGGCGAGCTCGACCGCGTGCTCGGCGGCGGGCTCGTGCCGGGGTCGCTCGTGCTGCTCGGCGGCGATCCGGGCATCGGCAAGTCCACGCTCCTGCTCGCGGCGCTCGACCGGCTCGCCGCGTCCGGCAAGGTCCTCTACGTGTCGGGCGAGGAGTCGGCGCGGCAGACCAAGCTCCGCGCGGAGCGGCTCGGCGTCGCGTCGAAGAACCTCCACCTGCTCTGCGAGACCGACGCGGAGCGCGTGCTCGGCGCGGCGCGCGAGCTGCGTCCCACCGCGCTGGCGGTCGACTCGATCCAGACGCTCTACCTGCCGGACGTGCCGAGCGCGCCCGGATCCGTCACGCAGGTCCGCGAGGTGGCCGGCCGGCTGTTGCACTACGCGAAGACGCAGGAGGTCCCGACGCTGATCGTGGGGCACGTCACCAAGGACGGCGCCATCGCCGGGCCGCGCGTGCTCGAGCACCTCGTCGACACGGTGCTCTACTTCGAGGGCGACCGCGGCCACGCCTACCGCGTCCTGCGCGCGCACAAGAACCGCTTCGGCTCGACGCACGAGATCGGCGTGTTCGAGATGCGCGGCGAGGGGCTGGCCGAGGTGGCCGATCCCTCGGGGCTCTTCCTCGCCGAGCGCCCGGCGGGCGCGCCCGGCTCGGCGGTCACGGCGGCGCTCGAGGGGAGCCGGCCCGTGCTGTACGAGATCCAGGCGCTCTGCGCCCCGGCCGCGTACGGCACGGCGCGGCGCACCTCCATCGGCTTCGACGGCAACCGCGTGGCGCTCCTCGCGGCCGTGCTCGAGAAGAAGGCCGCGGTGGACATGATCGGCTGCGACGTGTTCGTGAACGTGGCGGGCGGCGCGGCGATCGACGAGCCGGCGGCGGACCTCGCGGTGGTGGCCGCGCTGGCGAGCTCGGTGCGCGAGCGCGCGCTCGACCCGCACACGGTGATCCTGGGCGAGGTGGGCCTCGCGGGCGAGGTGCGCGCGGTGGGCCAGCCCGAGCCGCGGCTGCGCGAGGCGGCGCGCCTCGGCTTCTCGCGCGCGGTGCTGCCCCGGGCGAACGCCGAGCGCTGCAAGGACGTCGCCATCGAGAAGATCCCGGTGGCGGACGTGAGCGGCGCGCTCGCGGCGCTGCTTCCCTGACCGGGAGTGGCAGCGGCGTTCAATAGGTGATAGCCGATCGGCATGCGCCGGCCTGCCGCCGCTCTGGCCCTGGCCCTCGCCGCCTGCACCACCGCGAAGCCGGCGGTGGGGCGCGCGCCGGCGCGCGCGCTCACCCTCGCGTACACGGGAGACGTCTGGGGCGAAGTCGGCCCCTGTGGCTGACCGCGCCACCCGCTGGGCGGCTTCGCCCGGCAAGCAGGGCTGCTCGAAGCGTGGCGGTCGGCGGGCCAGCCCGTGCTGCTGTTCGATTGCGGGGATCTGCTCGCCCCGCCGCTCCTGCCGGCCTCGGGTCTGGACGAGGCCCGGGAGCGCGCGGTGGTGGTCGATTCGGTCCTCGCGCGCCTGGGCCTCACCGCGGCCGTGCCGGGCGAGGCGGACCTCGCGCTCGGGGCCCCGTTCCTGAACGAGCTCGCGGCCAGGGACGGCCTGCACCTGCTCGCCGCGAACCTCCGCGGCAGCGACGGCCAGCCGGTGTGGCCCGGATCGCTCGTCACCCGCGCGGGCGACGTCGAGGTGGGCGTCGTGGGCCTCTTCTCGCCGTCGCTGTGCCCGCCGGGCTTCACGGCGACCGATCCCGTGGCGGCGGCCAAGGCCGAGATCGGCCGGCTGCCGAAGGTGGATCTGCTCGTCGCACTCGCCCACGAGCCGCTCGAGGAAGACGCGGCGCTCGCCGCCGCGCTCCCGATGGTGGACGTGCTCATCGCGGCGCACGGCGGAATCCCGGAGCCGACCACGACGCTGGGCGGCCGGACGGTGCGCGCGCGCACGGGCAACAAGAACCGGTTCCTCGGCCGGCTGGAGGCGGTCCTGGGCGCCGCGAAGAGCCTGAAGGGCGGCCTCGTCCCGCTCGACGACGAGGTGAAGGGCGACGCGGCCATCGAGGCGTCGCTGCGCGCCTACCGCAAGGCGGCGGACGCGCGCGAGATCGCGCGGCTCACGCCCGGGATGCTCGCGACCCCGGAAAACACGGTGTACGCGGGCGAGGCCGCCTGCGAGCGCTGCCACGCGAAGCAGGCCGCGGTCTGGCACGGCACGGCGCACGCCCACGCGTACGCGACGCTCGAGCAAGCGGGCCACGCGCTCGACCCGGACTGCATCGGCTGCCACAGCGTGGGCTTTAGAGCGCCGGGCGGCTTCGCGCAACCGGCCGCGGTGGGCTTCCTCGCGAACGTGCAGTGCGAGGCCTGCCACGGCCCGGGCCAGGCGCACGCGCGCAAGCCGCTCCTGCCCTACCCGAAGCCGCCGCCGGGCGAGGCGCTCTGCCGCCGCTGCCACACCGAGGAGCGCAGCCCGCAGTTCGTGTACGCGAGCTACCACGAGCGCATCCGCCACGACCGCTGAACGCCGCGTCAAATGCCGGCGGTGATTCCTCGCGTCGGGTGGGCCGGCGGCGTATAGTGACCGGGTTTCGCCCTGGAGGATCCCATGACAAATCGACTCTTCGAGAACGGGTTCGCGCTCCTCGCCGCGCTGGCTTTCGCGGCTTGCTCGTCGACCCCGCCGGGCGGCTCGACCGGCGGCAGCGGCGGAGCCACCGCCGGGGCGACCAACGCGTCGACCGCGGGAGGCGCCTCGGGCGCGGCAACCACGACCGGCGGCGCGGGCACCAGCACCGGCGGCTCCACCGCGGCCGGCTCCTCCACGGGCAGCCACGCCTCGGCGGGAGGCGCCTCGACCGGCCGTGCCTCGAGCAGCGGCGGCGTGGGCACGAGCACCGGGACGTCCGCCGGAGGCAACGGCAGCACGGGCGGCATCTCTTCTTCCTCCGGCACCACGGGCGCTGGCAACGGCGGCAGCAGCACGGGAGGGGTGAGCTGCGCCACCGGCCAGACCGCCTGCGCGGGCGCGTGTGTCGACATCCAGAGCGATCCGGCGAACTGCGGCGCGTGCGGCACGGCTTGTCAGGCCGACGCGGGTACCCCGGCTTGCAGCCAGGGCGGCTGCGTGGCGGCCTGCCCGGGCAACGAGATCGCCTGCGCGAACGGCGCCTGCGCCGACACCGCGACCGACCCCGACAACTGCGGCGCCTGCGGGACGGTCTGCGCCGTGCACCAGACGTGCGTCTCGGGCAGTTGCACCACGGACTGCGCCTCGGGCGAGACGTCGTGCAGCGGGAGCTGCGTCGACGTCCAGTCCGATCCGGCGAACTGCGGCCGGTGCGGAACGGTGTGCCAGGCCGACGGCGGGACGCCCGCGTGCAGCCAGGGCCACTGCGTCGCGACCTGCCCGGGCAGCGAGACCGCCTGCCCAGGCGGCGCCTGCGTCGACACGGCCACCGACCCCTCGAACTGCGGCGCCTGCGGCTCCGCGTGCGGGCCGGACGAGACGTGCAGCTCGGGACTGTGCGCCCCCGGCTGCGCGCCCAGCGAGCAGCTCTGCGGCGGGGCTTGCGTGGACCCGACGAGCGATCCGAACAACTGCGGCGGCTGCGGCACGGTGTGCGTCGGCGGCCCCTGCGTGAACTCGGTCTGCCAGTGCAGCGCCCCCGGCTTCGCGCAGTGCTTCGGCTTCGGCGGCCAGACGTGCGTCGACACGGCCAGCGATCCCGCGAACTGCGGGGGCTGCGCGGTGGGCGGCGGCCACGCGTGCGACGCCACCCAGTGGTGCAACCAGGGCACCTGCGACTGCCTGCCCGGCTTCGCCGCCTGCGGCGGCGGGATCGGCAACTTCGGCGCGGCCTGCACCGAGGTCCAGGGCGATCCGGACGACTGCGGGGCGTGCGCGGGGGGCGGGGGCGCCGGTGCCACCTGCACGGGGAGCACCGCGGTCTGCCAGAATGGCGCGTGTTCCGCGGCCTGCGCGGCGCCCGACACGGCCTGCCAGAGCGGTTTCGGCGCGAACGCGACGACGCTGTGCGTGGACACCCAGACCGACCCCAGCAACTGCGGCGGCTGCGCCGGCACCATCGGGATCGGCGGGCAGGCCAACGTGTGCACGACGGGCCAGCTCTGCCAGGCGGGCGCCTGCGTGGACTACGCGCCGGTCTCGCAGGTCGGTTGCACGGCCTGCCCGTGCGATGCGTGCAGCAAGCTCGGCTACGCGGCGACGAGCTGCTGCAACGACGCGGCGCGCGGCGCGATCTGCGAGGACGCCGCGGCCTGCGGGTAGCTACCGGCGGTTCAGGTAGATCGTCACGGAGTTGCTGCCCGCGTTCGTGAGCGCCACGTCGGGGCGCCCGTCGCCGTCGAAATCGCCGGTGGCGACGGCGCTGGGCCGCAGCCCGGCGGAGAGCGTCGCGCGACTCTCGAAGCGGCCGGCGCCGAGGTTCTTGGCGATCGACAGCGTCATGGAGCTCGCGTTCGCAACCGCCAGATCGAGCCGCCCATCGCCGTCGAAGTCCGCGACGGCGACGCCGCTGGGACCGAGGCCCACGCGCGCCGGAACCGGCGGGCCGAACCCGCCCGCGCCGTCGCCGTAGAGCACGGAGATCGTGTCGGAGCCGGCGTTGGCGACCGCGAGGTCGAGCCGGCCATCGCGGTCGAGGTCTCCCACGGCCAGGAAGCCGGGCCGCGCGCCGGCCGAGAGGGTCTGTCGCTGCCCGAACTGGCCGCCCCCGAGGCCCGGCAGGAAGTCCACGGCGCTCATGGCGGGGTCGGAGAGGGCGATCGAGGCGCGGCCGTCACGCGCGAAGAGCGCGGCCACGAGGTAGTCGATGCCCGGGTCCACCGGGATCCGATTGATCACCGTGAAGCGACCGTCACCCGAGCCCCGCAGGATCGCCAGCGTGCCCATCCCCGGATCGGCGGCGGCGAGGTCGGCGCGCCCGTCGCCGTCGAAGTCGGCGACCGACACGGAGGTGAGCGCCCGCCCGACGCCCAGGTCGGGGAGCCGCTGCCAGCCCATCTCGGGCGACTGGAGGTAGATCGTGAGGCTGCCGATCCCCGAGTTGGCGATGACGAGATCGGGACGGCCGTCGCCGGTGAGGTCCGCGACGGCGATGGACGCGGGGCCGAGGCCGGTCGGCAGGGAGGTGGCGGGCCCGAACGTGCCGTCCCCGTTGCCCGGGAAGATGCGGATGTCGTTGCTGCCCGTGTCCGCGACGATCAGGTCGAGCTTGCCGCGGCCCGACAGATCGGCCACGGCGATGGCCGCCGGGCCGAGCCCGGTCGGGAGATCGCTGCGCTGCCAGTCGGCCCGCGCCGGGGCCGCGCAGAGCCACAGTGCCAGCGGCGCGGCCGACGCCCACCCCCAGGAGCTGATTTTCCGTCGTCGGCCCACGCCGTCCGGCACGAGCAACAATAGGTCCGAGGGCCGCTCAGTGCGCGGCGGGTGCCGCCGGCGCGGCTGGCGCCGGGGCGGGCGTTGCGGCCGCGGCGCCCGAGAGCGCCGCCGAATCGACGTACAGCGCCCGGGTGCCCTTCTGCTGCTCGAGCATGCCGCTGACCGTCACGCGCTTCGCGAGGAGAGGCAGGAAGGTGGCCTTGAGGTCGATCTGGCCGTCGCGCCGCGGGTTGTGCGCCTCCGCGAAGAGGACGTAGACGTTGCCGGCGTCGTCGACGATGCCGATGGGCTGGCCGTTCTGGATGCACTTCGTACCGCACGGGATGTGCTTCTCGCCCCGCTTGTGGAGCTGGAGGAAGCAGGAGACGTCGATCACCTCGCCGGTGACGGTCGCGGCCTTGCCCTTCTTGAGCTGGGCCTTCTGATCGGCGGCGCCGGCGGCCTTGTCGGTGGTGTCGCTCCACTTGGCATCGGCCTTCTGGCCGATGGTGGCGTCGACGGGCTTCGCCGCGAGGGCGGGGAGCGAGGTGGCGAGGAACGTGAGCAGGGCGAGCGAGCGCATGATGGTTCTCCTTCGGTCGAGACGAGCTCCCTAGATACCGCCCGGACGGCTGCCGGGCAACCGCGCTTTCACTTCCGATCGAGCGCGAAGCTGCCGTCCCAGCCCTCGGGCGGCGGCGCGCCCCGGTATTCGCGGCTCCGCTGGGCCAGCACGGAGGCCGGTCGATCGCCCAGCGCGGCGGCCCGATCGAACCCGGCCGCCGCGGCCTCGAAGCGCCGTTCGCGGTAGGCGGTCAACGCTGCGGCGTAGGCCGCGAGCGCCTCGCCGGGCGGCGCCGGATCCGCCAGGATCTCGAAGATGCGCACGGGCTCCTTGCGGCCGACCACCTTCACCAGATCGAGCTCGCGCGTCGCGCAGCCGGCCGCGCGGGCGGTCGCTTCCGAGGCGAGGACGTCGGTGCGGTAGACCTTGTTCACGCCCTCGAGGCGGGAGGCGAGGTTCACGGCGTCGCCCATGGCGGTGAGGCTCATGATCGACCGGGCGCCCAGGTTGCCGAAGGCGGCGGTGCCGCTGTGCAGCCCGATGCGCGCGTGCAGGGCGCGGACGGCAGGGTTCGGCGAGGCCGAGACGTGGGCCGCGAAGGCGCGCTGCATGGCGAGCGCGGCCCGGCAGGCGCGGGCGGGGTGGTCGGGCTGGGCGAGCGGCACGCCGAAGAGGGCCATCACCGCGTCGCCGATGAACTTGTCGAGCGTGCCACCTGCGTCGAACAGCGCTCCCACGACCTGCTCGAGGTAGCCGTTGCAGAGCGCGACCAGCTCGTCCGGCGCCAGCGTCTCGGCGAGGGCCGTGAAGCCCGCCACGTCGAAGAACAGCACGGTCATCTCGCGGCGCTCGCCGCCGAGCCGCATGCGGCTCGGGTCGCGCACGAGGTCGTCCACCACGGCCGGCGCGAGGTAGCGCCGCAGGGCCGATTCGAAGAAGACGCGCTGTCCCAGCCCCTCGGCCATCGCGTTGAAGCTCCGCGCGAGGCGCCCGATCTCGTCGCGGCCGCGCTCGGCGACGCGGGTCTCGTACTTGCCCTGGGCGATCGCCGCGCTGGCGCGCGAGAGTTCCTCGAGCGGGCGGGTGGCGCGGCCTGCGGCGACGAGGGCGAACAGGACGGCGAGCAGCAGGGCGGCTCCGCCCCCGAGGGCTGCGCCTCGCCGGACGGCGCGTTCGAACGGGGCGAGGGTGGCGCCCAGATCGCGGCTCAGCACGACCGTCGCCAGCGCGGGGGCTCCCTTCGGTCCCGGGAGGGGAGAGAATTGCTCGAGCCGCGTGCGGCCGCCCGCTCGCACTTCGTGAGGAGGTCCGGGGGCGGCGCCGGGAGCGATTGCGATCTCGACGCCGAGCTCCCGACCCAGCGACTGGAACATCGCCTGGGTGGAAAGGCCCGCCATCGCCACGCCGAAGAGGCGGCCCTCGGGGTTCACCACCGGCGTCGCGACGTCGATCTCGTCGCCGGCGCGATCGAGCTCGAAGGCGGTTTGCCGGTGGAGCGCAGCCTGGACGATGGCGCGATCGGCGAAGCTGTGGCCGATGTCGTCCTGCTCGTCGTCCTGCCGGATGATCTGCAGGCCCTGGTCGTTGAGCAGCACGAACGTCCGCCCCCAGCGCGTGTGCAGCGCCTGCTGGCAGAGGCAGAGATTCGCTGCGCGAACGTCGCCGGGCGTCCCGGCGAAGTCGTCGGGATCCGCCGAGGCCTGGCTCATGCACGAGGAGTAGCGGACGTCCCCCGATAGGCTGGTCACGTCCTCCCCGAGCTGCTGGAGGCGTTCGGCGAGGGCGGCGTGCCAGGCGGAGCCAATGCGGGCGAAGTCCCGCTCGGCTTGCTCCCGGACCGCGGCGCGCGCGTTGAGCCAGGCGGTCAGGAGCCCGAGGCCCGCGGCGGCCGCACCCAGGCCGAGCAGAAGCGCGAACAGCTTGGCCCGGATCGACAAGGGTCAGTACGACTTCGTTCGGTAGGTGCCGCCGAACTTGTTCTCGTGGGGCGGTTCCGACGCGTTCTCGGAGAGATCGATCGCCAGCGCGCCGCCGGGAACGTCGATCAGCCGCCGCAGCACCGTCGGCTGGGCGAAGCGATCCCAAACGACGAGCTGGTGCCGGCCCGGAGGGACTCCCGAGATGACGAAGCGGCCGTCGGGGCCGGTCACCGCCCAGGGGCCGGGCACGACCACCACGTGCCCGACCATGGTGGAGTGCACGTTGCAGTAGACGTCGACCACGCCCGGCTGATCGAAGAGGTGCGACTTGGCGCCCCCCTCGCCGTAGCGGCCGAGGTCGAAGCTCCCGTGCGGGGAGCGGGAGAAGACGTTGTGCTCGATGGGATCCCGGTTGGGGAACGCCACGCGCGTGCCCACGGGGACGGCGAGGACCTGGGGCGTGAACTGCTTGCCGAGCTGCGCCATCTGCGCGTCCGGTCGCTTGCCCGGGGGCAGGGGGACGTCGGCCACGAACACGACGATGCCGGAGCGGTCGGCTTTCGGTGCGCCCGCGACGTTCGGGCGCACGACGCCTTGCACTTCCGCGGCCGGCGCGGCAGCCGAGAGGCCGATCGAGAGCGTCAGCCACGCGGTCCGAGTCACGGCCCAAATGGTACTGCACCTGACCGGTGCTTGCGCTAGGCTTTCGGGCGTGCGCTCGAGGGCTACGCTGGCCGCGTTGGTTCTGCTGTTCGCGGGCACCGGCCGTGCGGCCACGCGCGCCTTCGCGGAGACCTACGAGACGCGCACGGGAGCCCAGGGCGACGGCCAGGTGGAGAGCTGGATCGACGACGACGCGGCCTACGGCTTCTGGGACGTCTGGCGGTTCTGGTGGGGCGCCACTGCTGCGCTGACGGACACCGTCGAGGTCTCGGCGTACGTGGTGGGCGCGCAGCAATGGACGGGTCCTTCGGAAGCTTCACTGGAGAGTGGCCAAGGTCAGCCCTCGTCGGGGCTCCAGCTGGAGATGCTGTACCTGATGGCCCGCTGGCGTTTCTTCGGCGACGGCAAGCGAGGCCTTTCGCTCATGGGGCAGCTCGAATTCTGTCTGCCCGTCCTGCCCGCCCTCGCCGACCAGCAGAAGCTTCCCCTCCTGAGCCACGCGACGGTGCTGGGAGAGCGACTCGTCGCTTCCTACGACGCGCCGCACTTCATTGCTTCGGCGAACCTCCTGTTCGACGAAGCCGCCGCGTTCGACGCGCCGGGACGTGTCCAGATCGGCGACTACTCGCTGCACGCGCTCCTCAAGTGGACTGCGGGCGTGGCGTATGCGCCGTTCCAGCCGGGACTCGGCGGACCGCCCTTCACGATCGGCGTGGAGGCTTTCGGCGACATCGCGGCCAGAGATTTCAACTACGCGGGGATCTGGGCCATCTGGTGGCCCGGCGCATTCCCGGCCGCCGTCGGGCCCGCTCTCTCGGTGGCGCGAGGCCGGTTCTGGGCGACGGCGTCGCTGGGCTGGACCCCTGCCGGCGTACAGAGCCTAGTGGAATACGGGGATGGACTGCTGAAGCCCACCCAGGTTGGTCTCGAGGGGGTCGGCCGGCTGATCGCCGCCTTCGAGTTCTGAGTCCCCGCCCTTGCCCGCCCGCGGCGAGTGTGCTCTTCTCGCGCCCCCTGGAATTTCGTGTCTCGGCGGCCGGTTGCGCTGCCAGCCGAAGGCACGCAAGGAGATCTCTCGATGCGTCGCACACCCGTCTTTCTCCTGGCCCTGCTCGTCGGGGCGGCCTGCGAGCAGTCCCACTCGGAGGGTCACGAGAAGCCGAGCGGACCCGCCGTCGCCACGATGGACGACGACGCCATCACGGTCGAGGCCTTCGAGAAGCACCTGAAGGAGCAGTCCCCCTTCATCCGGGCGCAGTACACGACGCTCGACAAGAAGAAGGAGTTCCTGGACGGCATGATCCGATTCCAGCTCCTGAGCGACGAGGCCCGCAAGGAGGGCTTCGACAAGGACCCCGAGGTGGTGTCGACCCTCGACAAGATCATGGTCCAGCGGCTCATCCACAAGAAGTTCGGCGACGAGGGAGGCGATTCGCTTCCCGAATCCGATCTCCGCGCCTACTACGAGCAGCACAAGACGGACTACGTGAAGCCCGAGCGCGTGCGGCTGCAGGTCATCGAGTTCCAGGGCGCCTCGCCCACCGCGGCCAAGAAGGAGCTGGCGGCGCTGCGCGCGGCGAGGACCGACCTCGCGGCCTTCGGAACGTTCGCGGCGGCCCACTCCGACGATGCCGCGACCAAGGGCCGGAACGGCGACACGGACTACCACACGCTCGAGGAGCTGACCGTCACGTACGGTCCGGACGTCTCGGCGGCCGCTTCCGAGCTCAAGCAGATCAACCAGCTGTCGGACGCGGTCCGGGGCAAGGACGGCTGGTACCTCCTCAAGCTGATCGGGCGCCAGGCCGCGCTGAACCGCACGTTCGAGCAGGTGCGGCCCGCCTTGCAGAGCCGGCTGTGGCACGAGCGGCAGAACAAGGCCTTCGACGACTACGTGAAGGAGCTGCGCGACAAGGCCCACGTGGTCGTGCACGACGACGAGCTGGCCAAGGTGGACGCGAGCGTGCCGAGCATGGGAGGCAACGGCCCCAGGTTCCCGCTGCCGGGCCGCGCACCGAGCTCGCCCCCGATCGCCGCCACGCCCCCGGGGCGCCGCCCGCCGGGGATGCCGCCTCCTCCCCCGTTCCGTCGGCCGATGCTGCCGCCGGCCAAGACGCAGTGATCCGGAGAGCGAGGGTCCGATGCGCCTCGGGCGTCTTCCACGGGGCCGCTCGGTGGCCCGCTTCCTGTGCCTCTCCGCCACGCTCGGCGTGCTCGACGGCTGCCGGCGCGACGGCGGCGCGGCGCCCTCTCCGGTCGTCGCGACGGTGAACGGGGAAGCGATCACGGCCGTGGATCTGAAACGGGAGCTTGCGCAGTCGCGGCGCGGCAGCCAGGGCCTGGGACCGCGCAGCGAGGAGGAGATGCAGGTCGCGCGCAAGGCCGAGCTGCAGCGGATCATCGAGCGCACAGAGCTGCTCCAGAGCGCCCGCCAGGCCGGCGTGCAGGCGACCGAGGAGGACGTGGACAAGGCCTACCTCGCGATGCGCGCGGACTACCCGGGCACGAGCTTCGACGAGCTCCTCGCCGACGAGGAGATCTCGCCCACGGAGCTGAAGGGCCGGTTGCGCGACCAGCTGACGATCCGCAAGCTGTTCAGTCAGAACGTGTTCAGCCGGGTCGCCGTCACCGAGCCGGAGGTCGAAGCCTACTACGCGAGCCACAAGGCCGAGTTCGATCGCCCGGAAGAGGTCCACGCGGAGCAGATCGTCGTGAAGACCGAGGAGGAGGCGCAGGCGCTGCGGACGGCCATCAAGGCGGGCAAGCTCACCTTCGAGGACGCCGCGCGCAAGCACAGCCTGTCGCCCGATGCCAAGGACGGCGGCGATCTCGGCTGGTTCGGCCGCGGCACCATGCCCCCCATCTTCGACGAGGTCTGCTTCTCGCTGACGCCCAAGGACCTCTCGGACGTCGTGAGCTCGAGCTACGGCTTCCACCTCTTCCGCGTGCTCGAGAAGCGGCCGGCGGGACCGACGCCGCTCGACGAGGCGAAGACGCGCATCGAGGCGAAGCTCCGCTCCGACAAGAACGCCAAGGCGGAGCAAGCCTTCCTGGACGCGCTGCACGCCAAGGCGACCGTGTCGATCGACGAGCAGGCCGCGGCGAGGGTTCGATGATCTGGCCTCTTCTCCTCCTCGCCGCGGCGCCGGCGGCGGCCCCGACGGGCGTGCTGCTCGACCGCGTCGCCGCCGTGGTCGACGACAGCCCCATCCTGCTTTCGGAAGTGGAGGATCGGGCCGCCCCCGAGCTCCGGCGCCTCGCGGACGAGGACGTCGACGCCGCCGAGGTCGCGCACCGCCGCCGCGACATGCTGCGGCAGTCCCTGCAGACGCTCATCGACGAGCGCCTCCTCGAGGAGCAGCTCAAGAGCGCGAACATCAGCGTCACCGACGAGGATCTGCAGACCTCCATCGCCGACGTGATGCGGCTCAACGGCATCAGCGACCCCAAGCAGTTCGAGACGGCCCTGGAGCACGAGGGCATGACGATGGAGAGCTACCGCTCCAGCCTGCGCCGCCAGCTGGAGAAGATGAAGCTGTTGAGCCTGCGCGTGCACCCCCAGGTGAAGGTGACGGACACGGAGCTCGAGGACGAGTACCAGAAGGAGTACCTCGCGACCGGCGGCGAGGAGGAGGTCCGCGCCCGCCACATCCTGGTCAAGCTGCCCAAGGATGCGAGCCCCGCTGACCGCGCGAAGGCGCTCGCCAAGGCGCGCGAGCTGCACCAGAAGCTGCTGGCGGGCGAGGACTTCGCGGAGGTGGCGCGCAAGTACAGCGACGGGCCGTCCGCGGCCGACGGTGGCGAGCTCGGCTGGTTCAAGCGCGGGGTCATGGTGCCCGAGTTCGAGGCGGCCGCCTTCGCCCTGCCCAAGGGCGGCGTGAGCGATCCCGTGTTGACCCACTTCGGCTACCACATCATCCAGGTCGAGGATCGCCGCCGCACCGCCCCGCCGCCGCTCGACAAGGTCAAGGATCGGCTCCGGCAGAAGCTGACGCAGCGCCAGACCGAGCGGCTGACCGCCGACTACCTCTCTTCGCTGCGCAAGGACGCGTCCATCGAGATCAAGATGGACGAGCTGAAGCCCGCGACGCCGTGAACCGGCCTCGCGTTGGCGTCACGCTCGGCGATCCCTGGGGGATCGGACCGGAGGTCGTGGCCGCCGCGCTCGCGCGCCCCGAGGTGCGCCGGGCCTGCGTGCCCGTCGTCTTTGGCGACCGGGGAGTCCTCGCACGGGCGGCCTCGACGGCCCGCGTGCCGCTGCCCAGGCGGCTCACCGTGATCGAACCGGTGCGGTTCGACCCCGGCCGCTTCCGCTTCGGCCGTCCGCCCCCGCTGGGCGGCGCCGTTCCGGTCGCGTGGCTCGAGGCCGCGGTCGCCGCAGCGCGCGGGGGTGAGCTGGAGGCGCTCGTGACCGCGCCCATCCACAAGGCGCTCGTCGCGGCCGCGGGCTTTCGCTTCGCCGGCCACACGGACTACCTGGCCGCGCGCTTTCGGGCGCGGCGCGTGGTGATGCTGCTGGCCGGCCCCACGTTGAAGGTGGCCCTCGCGACCGTCCACGTGCCGCTCAAGCGGGCGCCGGGCCTGCTGACCACGTCCGGGATCGTCTCGACGCTCGCGATCCTCGACGAGGGCCTCCGCCGCTACTTCGGCGTGCGGCGGTCACGGGTCGCCGTGTGTGGGCTCAACCCGCACGCGGGCGAGGGCGGCCTGCTGGGTGACGAGGAGATCCGGATCATCGCCCCCGCCGTCGCGAGGGCGAAGGAGCGGGGCCTGCGGGTGGACGGGCCGCTGCCGGCGGACTCGCTCTTCGCCCGGGCCGCGCGAGGGGGGCCGTGGGATGCGATCCTCGCCATGACCCACGATCAGGGGCTCGGCCCCTTGAAGACCGTCGACTTCGAGCGCGCCGTCAATGTCACGCTGGGGCTGCCGATCCCGCGGACGTCGCCCGACCACGGCGTCGCCTACGACATCGCGGGGAAGGGCACCGCCGATCCGACGAGCCTCGTCGAAGCCGTGCTCGCCGCCGCGCGGATGGCCCGCGCGGGAGCTTCGGGAGGCGCGCGGCCCTGGCCGCGGTAGAGTCTCTCAGCGCGTCGCCGCGGCTGCGCGCGCCGGGCGCTGCCGCAGCCGACCCTGAAAGCGCCGGCTGGCCCGGATCTCGGCGATGGCCTCCAGGACGGCGTCGCACTCGGCCGCCGTGTTGTAGAAGTGGGGCGAGACGCGGATGCCGCAGTTCGGCCGGTAGTCGATGAGGATGCCGCGCTCGATGAGCTCGTCGTGCGCGACGTCGGCGCCTTCGAAGTCCACGCACACGGTGCCGCCGCGGCGCGCCGGATCGCGGGGCGTGTTCACCGTGAGCCCCTGCGCGTCGGCGCCCTGGATGAGGCGCTCGGTGAGCGAGAGCGAGCGGGCGCGAATCCGCTTCACCCCCACCTCCGCCACGACCTCGTAGCCGGAGCGGGCCGAATAGAGCGCGGGCACGGACGGGGAGCCGCCCATGTAGCGGTGGATGTCGTCCGCCGGGTCGACGCGGCCGACCTCGAACGCGAAGGGGCGCTTGTGCGAGAACCACCCGGTGGCGGCGGGCCGCAGGTTGCGGCGCGCCCACTCGGCCACGTACAGGTAGGCCGCTCCGGGCCCGCCGCAGAGCCACTTGACCGAGCCGCCGACGGCGAAGTCGACTCCGAGCGCCGCGACGTCGATGGGGACGGCGCCGATGGCCTGGTAGACGTCGAGGAGCAGGAGCGCGCCGTGGCGGTGCGCCGCCTCGACGATCGGCGCGACGTCGAGCAGGCCGCTCGATCGAAAGAGGACGAGGTCGAGGCAGACGAGCGCGGTCTGGTCGTCGATGGCTTCCACCACGCGCTGCGTGTCGACGTTCAAGCCGCCGCCGGGCACGAGCACCACCCGCGCCCCGCGCCGCTCCTGCTCGTAGAGGTTGTAGAGCACGCTCGGGAAGTTCAGATCGGTCGCGACGATGGCGTTGCGCTCGCGGTAGTCGAGGGCCGACAGGACGATCCCGACCAGCGTCGAGACGTTCTGGTGCATCATCACGCTGCCGGGGGGCGCGCCCATGAGCTTGCCGACGCGGTTGCCGCTCTCGACCACCATGGGCAGCCAGTCGTCCCAGGCGAGGACCCCCTCGTGCGCCCAGGCATCGGCGAACTCGCGCAACGCGTCGTAGGTGGCGGCGGGCATCGCGCCGAGCGAGTTGTTGATGAGGTAGTTCTTGCGGCGGAGGATGGGAAAGCGCGGCCGCAGCCGCGTCAGCTCCTCGTGCTCCGTTTCGGCGCCCCCGCGCGGCCTCGCGGCCCGGCGTCCCTTGCGGCTGGCTCTGGCCATGGTTCAGTACTCCGGTTTCGCCGCGCGCGTGACGTCGTTGATGACCGCCCACAGATCCGGGAAGAGGTACTCGCGCATGCCGTGGACCAGCTGCGCAGCGGGGATGCCCTTGAGCGATTTGACCTCTTCGCCGATGACGCGGCGTACGAGCTGGAAGTGGCAGAAGCGCCAGCGGACGAAGCGCTCGTCCAGATCCATGAGCGCCTCCGCGAGCTGGAAGGCGTCGTAGTGCGCGTCGGGGTGCTGGTGGAGCTCGAGGAGCCCGACGCCGGTCTTTCGCAGCACCTCCTGGAAGGTCGCCCAGAGCGGCTCGCCGATGCGGAGCATGCGGTTGAAGCCCGGGGAATCCTGTCCGGAGCCGCGTCCCAGCGCGAGGCGCACCACATGATAATCCGCCGGCGTCATGGTCTCCAGCACCGCGAGCTGATCGGTGAGGATCGAGAGGACGAGCGAGATGCGGCGCATCAGATGTGCCGCCCGAGGAACACGGCCCTCGCGCGCATGGCGGACGGCTTCGTCCACGTCGTGGAGGCAGACCTTGAACCAGAGCTCGAACGTCTGGTGGATGACCTGGAAGAGCAGCTCGTCGGAGGTGGCGAGCTGCGCCTCGGGCTTCTGCAGG
>DATJNL010000416.1:0-6700 GCA_035508175.1 Myxococcales bacterium | reverse complement strand
CCCCGGGCAATCCACGTGCGCGTAGTGCCGCTTCGCCGTCTCGTACTCCGCGTGGTGCGCGTTGATCGTCACCCCGCGCGCCCGCTCCTCCGGCGCGTTGTCGATCTCCGAGTAGCTCCTCGCCTGCGCCAGCCCCTGCTTCGCCAGCACGTTCGTGATCGCGGACGTCAACGACGTCTTCCCGTGGTCGACGTGACCGATCGTCCCGACGTTCACGTGTGGCTTCTTGCGCTCGAACTTGGCCTTGGACATGGCGGTTTCCTCTCCTCTTCGATCTCAACTCAACAAGAACGGACTTCGATTGAGCCCTTGACCAGGATTGAACTGGTGACCTCGTCCTTACCAAGGACGCGCTCTGCCATCTGAGCTACAAGGGCATTTGCTCTCATCACGTCTCCACACACGGGGAGCGGGAAACGGGATTCGAACCCGCGACATTCAGCTTGGAAGGCTGACGCTCTACCAACTGAGCTATTCCCGCGCATAGGTTCGTTTCCAGGGGCACCGGTGGAGGGGGAAGGATTCGAACCTTCGTAGGCTGACGCCGGCAGATTTACAGTCTGCTCCCTTTGGCCGCTTGGGTACCCCTCCAGCTCTTTTCCTCGTCTCACTTCGTTTCCATCCAAGCTTCGCGAGGGGTTCGCCTCTGTTCCGCCGTCCGGCCTTCCGAGAGCTGGCGGTGGGATTCGAACCCGCGACCTACTGCTTACAAGGCAGTTGCTCTACCGACTGAGCTACGCCAGCACGCACCAAGACACCCCGGGGTAAAAGGGAACGCGTCTTCTACTCGCCGTGGCGCAGCTTGTCAAGTCCCGCTAAGGCACCAACCTGCGGCGCTGCCGTGAGATTTCGTAGAGAGCAATGGCTGCGGCCGCCGAAGCGTTGAGCGACCCGAGCCCACCCCCCATCGGGATGGTCACGGACAGGTCGCAGTGGCTCCTGACGAGAGGCCGGATGCCCTTGCCCTCCGACCCCACGACGAGGGCCACCGGGCCGCTCAAGTCCGCCTGCCACAAGGGCTTTTCGCCGCGTGCTTCCAGGGCAGCCACCCACGCGCCCGCCTTCTGGATGCGCTCGATCGCCCTGGAGAGATTCACCACCCGGGCAATCCGGGCCTTTTCGATGGCCCCAGCCGAGGCCTTGGAGGCGGCGGCCGTCACCGAGGCGGCCCGATCCTGGGGAATGACCACCCCCGTGGCTCCCAGCGCATGCGCCGACCTGACGATGGCGCCCAGATTCTGCGGATCCTCGATGCCGTCGAGAATGACCAATAGAGGCGGAACCGGTCCAGGCTCGAGGAGATCCTCAAGGTCGGAGTAGCGATACTCGGCCACCTCGGCCACGACACCCTGGTGGTTGCCGCCTGCGGCCAACCGATCGAGCTCGCCGCGTGGTGCTGGCCGGCCCCGGACCCCGGCCGCACGGGCCCGGTCGAGAACCTCGGCGACCGCCCGACCCGCGCTCTGCGCCACGTGCAGCCTCTCCACGTCCTCCGGCCGTTGCTCGAGGAGCTCCTTGACCGGGTGGATGCCGAAGACGATGCGCGACACCTATTTGGCGGTCAGCTTCACGTGGAGGGTCTTGGTCTGACGGTTGCAGAGCTCCGCCGTGCAGACGTAGTAGCTGGCGTCGATCTCGACATCGTGCGTCCCGGCCGCGAGCGGTGTGACGGGGTTCTGAAAGACCGGTCCGCTCGCTCCGGCCGTCGAGCCGTCTCGGTAATGAAGCGTCGTCCTGTCGATGCGCACCGTCTCGGGTCCGCTGAACTTGAGGCTCAAGGGCGCGTCGGGGCTGATGTGACTTCCCTCGGCCACCTTGAACACGACCTCGACCGTCGCGGGCTGCCCGACCCTGGCGCGCGGCGCCGTCGCCGTGACCCGGGCGAGATCCGATTCCGCCGCGAGCGAGCTGCCGCCCGCCGCACTGATGCCCAGACACCCGATCACGCCGGCTCCGACCATCCACTTCCGCACCATCGTGTTCTCCTAACCCCCCCGAGCCGCGCGTCGATTCACCGCGCTGCTCCGCGCCATCACGAGCCGCTCCGCGAGCTCGACGACGGGTCCTGCGAGATCCCTGCCCGTGGCGGATTCAAGGTGCTCGAGCCCGGGCGAGGCGTTCACCTCGAACACGCGCGTCCTGCCCCCCGCTTCGATCATGTCGACGGCGCAGACGGCCAGGCCGATCACGCGGGCGCTCTCGATCGCCATCCGCTCCTGCTCCTTCGACAGCTCGATCCTCGCGAAGCGCGCTCCCCGCCCCAGCGTGCGGGCGAGCTTCCCTGCCGGCGGCCGCCGCCGCACCGCCGCCTCGACGCGATCGCCGACCACCAGGGCCCGGAGGTCTCGGCCGCCCGGCCCGCGCACGTACTGCTGCACGATGAAGTTGTGCCCGAGCCCGAGCACCGTTTCGAGCGCAGCGCCCATCGACTGCAGGCTCTCGCATACCATCACGCCCGCCCGCCCGTTCGGCTGGAGCAGCTTCACGAGCACCGGCACGCCGCCGACCAGATCGATCATCTGCTTGATCTGTCCCGCGTCGCGCGCCATCACCGTGGCAGGCACCTCCAGCCCATGGGCCGCCAGGCTCTGCAAACAGCGTAGCTTGTTGCGCGCCTGGGCGATCGAGTGTGCGTCGTTCACCAGGGCGACGCCGCGAAGCGCGAAGTGGTCGACCACGGCGAGACCGTAGCTCGTGACCGATTCGGCGATGCGAGGGATGACCGCGTCGACCGGCCCCACCTTCTTGCCGCGGTGGAAGATCTCGGTGGTACGCCCCGACATCAGCAGCTCGCATGTCGTGGGGTCGAGCACGCGCACGGCGTGGCCCCGGGCCCGCGCTGCATCGACGAGCCGGCGGGTCGTGTAGATGGACCGGCTGCGGGAGAGAACGACGAAGCGCATGGGGGGAGGAACCGGGCGATGATAGGGCCGAGTGCCCCGGTGTCAAGAGCGCCTCTGGAGCCCCGGGAACGAAAGGCCGCGCTCCGCTACGCGACCTCCAACACTTGAAGCGCCAGCAGCAGCCCCAATCCCACCACCGACACGAAGGCCACCGCGACCATCCGGAAACCCCAGGCCGGCCGGCGGAAGCCCAATGCGCCCAGCGCCAGGATCACGGCGGCCGCCATGCCGTATGCCAGCACGTCCGGGTAGTTGAGCCGCGGCAGCCAGACGAGGAACATGACGATGGGTGACCAGAACAGCCCTGCGAGCAGCCCGGCGCCGGAGCCGGCGAGCCGGCGACCTGCGCTCACGGCATCGGGGCCAGCGTGAGCCGGCCGCTCCGGAACGGTTGCAAGTCCACCGACACGAACCGATAGCCGGCGCGCCTGACCGCGTCGTCCACTTGCCGCCGAAACGCGTCGTCGAGGAGCCGCGGCAGCTCGTCGGCCGCCAGCTCGAGCCGGGCGACGTCCTCGTGGTGGCGAACGCGGAAGACTCGAAAGCCCAGCTCGCGCAGCGCCTCCTCCGCGGCTGCCACCTGGGCGAGCCGCGCGGGCGTCACCTCGGTCCCGGGGGGAAGTCGGGACGCAAGGCAGGGGGCGGAGGGCTTGTCCCAGGTGGCCAGGCCCAAATCCTTCGAGATGGCGCGCACGTCCGCCTTGGCGAGCCCTGCTTCGATGAGTGGGGAGTCGACGGCGTGCTCCAGGGCCGCCCGGCGACCCGGACGGTGCTGCCCCGCGTCGTCCTGGTTGAAGCCATCGAGCACCCGGGCCAGCCCGAGCTCGCGCGCAGTGGTCCCCGCCACCCGGTAGAGCTCGTCCTTGCAGTAGTAGCAGCGGTCCAGGCCATTCGCCGCATAGCGTGGGTCGTCCTGCTCCCGCGTCTCCACCAGAACGTGGCGGACGCCGAGAATCCGGCAGAAGGCCTGGGCGGCCGCGCGCTCGACTGGAGCGAGACTCGGTGAGACTGCGGTCATGGCTACCGCGCGGTCGCCGAGGGCGTCGTGCGCCACCTTGAGGACCAAGGCGCTGTCTGCGCCTCCCGAGAAGCAGACGAGCGCGGAGGGAAAGGCGCCCACCCTGGCGCGAAGAGCCCCGAGCTTGGCGGCGAGCCCTGGGCTACCTTCTGGCGCGGCGGTGGGCAGCACCCTTCACCGAGCGGACGGCCTTGCGGGTCACCGTCCGCTTGGGCTTGGCGGCACTGCGGCGGGCGGCACGGGCCGGACGGCGGGCGGCCTTGCGGTCGACTGGACGGCGGCGGGCGCGCTGTCCAACGATGGCCGTGACCTCCGCCGGTGAGAGATAGCCAAGGTCGAGCAAGGCCTGCAGGATCTTCTGCGCGCTCTGCTCCACGGACTCTTGCTGGGTCTCGACCGTGATCTCTGGGTTCGCGGGCGGCTCATAGGGCTCCGTGATTCCAGTGAAATTTGGGAGCTCTCCCGCAAGCGCCTTCTTGTAGAGCCCCTTCTGATCGCGTTCGATGAGGGTCTCGACGGGACAATCGACGAAGACCTCCACGAAACGGCCGATCTCGCGGCGCAAGGTGTCGCGCGGTTCCCGGTACGGCGAGACCTGTGCCGCAATCGCGATGACCCCGTTCCGGGTCAGGAGCCTGGTGACGTAACCGAGCCGACGAACCTCATCGTTGCGACTGTCCTTGGTTCCCTCCAAGGCACTGGAAAGCTTTGCCTTTTCCAGCTCGGCGCCATCGAGAACCTCGACCCGGCGTCCGACCCGGGCCAGCCGCTGGCCGAGCCAGCCCGCCAGGGTGGACTTGCCCGCCCCGTGCATCCCCGTGAACCAAAGAGTGAACCCCGCCTTGTCGGTCGCCATAGGCGGGCGCTTATACACCAAGGGTGAGACGGGAAACAACCCCCCAAAGGCTGGCGCTGCACACCGTGCGCTGATAATACCAGGTGGGTGAGCCAGCGCGTCAGGATCCCCCTCACGTTCTCACTATTCTTTGCCGTCGCGCTCTCGATTCTGGGGGGTGCGCACTACTACCTGTGGGCGCGGCTCGTGCGGGATGCCGATTGGCCGCCCGTGGTACGAACCGTTGCGACGGTGCTGATCGCGGCTCTCGGCGCGGGCATGGTCGCCACGTTGATCCTGCGGCGCAGCCTGGGGCGCCGTGCCGGCGGGGCCCTCCAGACGGCCTTGCTCGCCTGGATGGGGATCGGCCTCTTGCTCATCACGGGTCTGGCCACGATGGACCTGGCGAGGCTGCTCTTTTCGGCCGGCCAAGCCCTCGGCCTCACTCACGGTTCGCTAGCCGCAGCCGAGCCCCGCCGCTTGCCTGCCCTGCTCGGCGGAGGCATCGGCCTGGGGCTTTCCGTCTTTGCCATTCGCGGTGGCTTGCGACCTCCGCGAATCGTTCGTGTCCAGGTGAAGGTACCCAAGCTGCCACCAGGGCTGGCGGGCCTCACCATCGTTCAGCTCAGCGACGTGCACATCGGCCCCACCCTCGACGCACGCTTCCTCGCCGACGTCGTCCAGCGGGCGAATGCCCTGAACCCGGACCTCGTCGCGATCACCGGCGACCTGGTGGACGGCTCGGTCGAGAAGCTTTCAGCGCAGGTCGAACCGCTGAGAGAGCTCCGAGCGCGCCTCGGCGTCTACTTCGTCCCCGGCAACCACGATCACTACTCCGGCCTGGGCCCCTGGCTGGCGCACCTGCCGTCGCTCGGCCTGAAGGTCCTGCGAAATTCCCACGTCGTCGTGGGCGAGGGCGACACCCGCTTCGTCGTCGCTGGCGTCGACGATCCGACCGGCCGCCGCCTGGGCACCGGGGGAGGACCCGACGTGACCGCCGCCCTGGTCGGTGCGCCGGCCGGGCTACCGGTGGTCCTGCTCG
Source organism: Myxococcales bacterium (assembly GCA_035508175.1). Classification (GTDB taxonomy): domain Bacteria; phylum Myxococcota; class Myxococcia; order Myxococcales; family JAKAPL01; genus DATJNL01. Next base: position 902 of record DATJNL010000416.1, on the reverse strand, counting down.
CCCACCAACCCGGCGAGTTCGACGATGCGGCCCAGGCCGGCGTCGCCTTGCAGCTGTCCGGCCACACCCACGGCGGCCAGCTTTTCCCGTTCACCTTCGTGGTCGGGCTGTTCCAGCGCTACCTCGCGGGCCTGTACGTGAAGGGGACCAGCACCCTCTACGTGAGCCGCGGCACCGGTTTCTGGGGGCCGCCGCTGCGCTTGCTCGCTCCTTCCGAGATCACGCGGCTCGTCCTCGAGCCAGCATAGGCTACGGATCGATCTCTCTCAGCGTTCCTTCGCTGGGATCGGTCACGTACAGGACGCCGTTTGCGTCGACCGCAAGACCCATGGGCAGGGTGAGACGCGCGACCGAAGCCGGACCGTCCGTCGCGCCGAACAGGCCGCTGCCCGCGTAGGTGCAGACCCTCGTGTCCTGCTCCGTCGCTCCAGGGATGATGACCCGAATGCGCCCGTTGCCGCTGTCTGCCACGTAGAGCTCTCCCGATGGCCCGATGACGAGTCCGGACTGTGCGAGAAAGCGCGCGTCCACGCCGCTGCCGTCGGCGAAGGTGCCCGGATTCGGCCCCCAGGGAACTGGCCCGCCGGCAATCGTGGTCACCGTGTGCAACGCGTCGGTGCCGACGCGCTTGATCTTCTGGTTGAAGCCATCCAGGACGTAGAGCTGGCCGGTGCCATCGACGGCGACGGCGGTGGGATAGTCGAACTCGGCGCTCGCCCCGGGGCCGTCGATGTCGCCGATGGTCGAGCCCGCCACCGTCGTGACGGTGCGCTGCGGGTCGTTCGCGATCTTTCGGATGAGGCAGTTCGCCATGTCGGCGACGTACAGGTTGCCGGCCGCATCGATGGCGAGACCGGCGGGCCGGTTGAATGCAGCCTGGAGCCCAGGACCGTCCTGGTAGC
>DATJNL010000415.1:0-4325 GCA_035508175.1 Myxococcales bacterium | reverse complement strand
GGCCGCATAGGCCTGGCAGGACGTCTCGAGGGCGCAGGGCAGCAAGGCCTTCTGCTGGCATCCAAAGCCGTAGCCACAGAGGCTATTTGCGCAGCAGGACTGCGACGGTCCGCCGCAGCAGACATGGGTGGGTTCGCAGCTGTTTTGCTCGGATCCCGTGACGCAGACGTCGCAGGTTCCCCCGCCGTCTCCACAGGCGGAAGGAGCATTGCCGAGCTCGCAGCCGTTCGCGTCGCAGCAGCCGGATGGGCATGAGCTCGGCGTGCAGACGCAGACGCCGCCTACGCATTCGAGGCCGGCGAGGGAGTTGCAGGTGGCTCCGGCGCAGCAGGGAAAGCCGAGGCCACCGCAGGTGCCGCCGGAAGTGCTTCCGGAGCTGCTGGCGCCACCTGCCGTGCCGCTCGAGCTTCCGCCACCCGAGGCGCTGCCCCCCGTGCTCGAGGTTCCCACGCCGTTGCCACTGGTGCCCGGCGTGCCGCCGGTCGACGCGCCCGAGGTGCTCCCGCTCGACGAGGCCGCGGTGCCGCCGCTGCCGGAGGTGGAAGGTCCCACGCCTCCCGAGGTGCTCCCGGTGCTCGAGGTCCCGCCACTGGAGCCGCTTCCGCCCGAGGCGGTACCGAGGCCGGCCGTCGTGCCACCCGTGGAGGTTCCGCTGGCAGAAGAGCCCGTGCCTGGCGCGCCGCTCCCTGACGATCCGGACGACGACGTGGCAGTACCGGCGGTCCCACCACTCGTGGAGCCGCTCACGCACACCGACAGGCCGGCATCGACGGGTTGACAGACGAGGCCGTCCGGGCAAGGAGAGCCACCGACCGTGCACGTGAGCGTCCCAGGCTTGACGGTGGCGAGCTGGCAGGCGGCCAGCGCGACCCAAATGGCCGCACCGCCCGCCAGGCGTCGCTTCATCGTCCTCCCGGAATCCATGTTCACTCGATCGTGTATTTCACCACGTGAAGGGGGCGGCCGCCAGACTGGCCGCACCCACCGCCGCCGCGACGATCCAGCCGACGCTCCAGAACTGGCCGTTCGTGGCGTTCAGATCCCCCGCCGAGCGCTGGAGCGGCGGTCCATTCGCGATGGAATCGTAGCTCAGGACCTCGGCGCCGCCGTAGACGGCCACGGCGCCGGCTGCCACTCCCACCGCGCCGAGAGTCCAGGCGAGCCAGTGCGAGCGGTGCGGCGCCTGCGCGTGGATCTCGGCGGTCGGTGGGCTGGTTGCCGCAGGGGGCGCCATGGCCAGCACCGTGGGACCGGGCGAAGGCGGCGAAGCGGGCGCGGCGGGCGGCGCGGCCTCGATCTCACGGGAGAGCTGCTGCCGGGCCTCGGCGAAGGCCAGGCGTGCCTTGGGGGAGACGTCGACGGGTAGCTCGATCCCCGGGTCCGCCTCCATGGCCTGCTTGAACTCCTCGCGGGCGGCATCGCTCCGGCTCTGGTTGAAGAGGATCAGGCCGAGGTACAGGTGGGCGCGGGCGACGATGGCGCTCGCCGGGTGGCGCGCGAGGAGCTCCCGCAGGGCCCTGGCGGCGCGCTCGTCGTGGAAGCTCTCGAACTCCGAGATGGCCTGATCGAGCTGGCGCTGGCCGGACGCCCCGGAGGCGGCGCCCTTGGCGGAGGCAAACGCGGCCAGGGGAGCACGGGTCAGGTCCGACCAGGCGAGCGCGAGGTGCTGGCCGGCGGCGAGCCTCACCGACGCGCCGTAGCGCCGATCTCCACGCCAGAGCGAGACCTGGTAGGTGGCGGGCGGCAGGCCCAGGCGCCCCGCAGCGCCGGCGGGCACCTCGGCGACGATCTCGTCGGGGCGGGTCACCAGCGCGCGCTCGAAGCCCGCGGGAAAGGCGAGCGAGGCGGCGCTTCGGCCCGGCTCGGTGAGCACGATCTCGCCGATGCCCGTCAGGCGATAGTCGTAGGCCGGGTGCTGCGCGCCCGGCAGCGTGTCGGCCGTGGCGGCGACGGTGTTCGCGTACGCATAGCGGTAGGCCTCGCCGAGCGTGACCAGGCCGTCGCCGGAGCTGTCGGCCGCGCCGCGCAGGCCGGAGACGAGGTGGTGGGTGAAGAACGATCCGCCGAGCTCCTTCGACTCGAGGGCCTCCTCGTCGGCGGCGCTGGAGGTGAGGAAGGCCGTGCCTTCGGCGGTGGACGCGTCGCTGAGGCGGATGTCGAACGCCGGGCCCGGGCGCGTGCCTTTCTCCGCGAGCAGGGCGCCGCTCCGGCAGCTGTCGATGATCGCGAGCCGGACGTCGGCGCCGCTCTGGTCGAGGAGCCGGCGCAGGTCGCCGAAGGTGAGCCGGTCGGGCCCGAGCTCGAGCGCGAGGCCGTCGGAGTGGCCGGAAAAGTAGAAGACGAGGAGCGTGCGCTCGCGCAGCCGGTGCCGCGCAACGGCTCGCCGGCGCGCCCGGGCGAAGGCTGCCTGCACGTCCGCGAGGCCCAGGCCGCGCAGCAGGAACAGATCGCCGGGCTTCACGCCGCCCACGTCCTCGAGGACGGCGGCCATGCGCGCGGCGTCGTCTTCGGCGTGGTGCAGCGGTGTCTGCTCGCCGACCGCATAGTTGTTGCCTGCGACGATCGCGATCCGTTCGACGGGGCTGCGTGGGACCGAGCCCAGCGCCAGCGTGGCGAGAAGCAGGACCGTCATCGGACGGTCTTCTCCCACAGGAACGAGAGCTGCGCCTCTGCGGGGACGCCCGGGAGTGTACGGGTGGTTCGGAGGGCCTGGGGGCCCGCCGCGCCGAGCGAGCGCATCGCCGCGAGAAGACCTTCGGCCGGGATTGGCTTCCGGCTCAGGATGGCGAACACGCGTTCGGGGCCAGTCGTCGAGTCCAGCACCGCGCTGCCGGGAGGAACGAACGCCGCCTGCGGATTGATCTGGACGCTGCGGGATCCGTCCATCGGGTAGATGATACTGGCCTGGCCGGAGGAGTCCACGGCGCCCAGGATCAGGAATGGCAACCCACCGGGCTGGACCTCGAAGCGCAGCTCGTCCCCGGCCTCGAGAGCGGCACCGTCCCTGGCCTGCGTGACCTCCCCCGCGTGACTGACGAAAAGGCGGAGCGTGGGCACACCCTTGACGCCGACCTCGGGCTCGGGCGTCCGCCGCGGAACGAGGAGGATCGCTGCCAGTCCCAGCGCCGGTGCGAGCAGCAGCGGGGCCAGGGAGAGCCTCCGGCGCCACGAGAGGCGGCGCTGCACCTGCGCGAGCGTGCGGCCATAGACCTCGGTCCGGAAGCGCGCTTCGTCGGTGCGCAGCGCCTCGAGCTCGGCCTGGCAACGCGGGCACTCCGCGAGGTGCGCCGGGGGCGTCCCCGCCTCCGCCAGTGCGTCCAGCTCGAGAAGGGACAGGTGTGCGGTCATGTGGGCTCCCGGCTCACGAGCTCCCGTGCGTGGTGCAAGAACTCGGCGATCCAGTTGCCGACGGTGCGCCGGCTGACGCCGAGCACGGTGGCCACCTGGCCCTGGTCGAGGCCGTCCATGTAGTGGAGGAAGGCCGCGGAACGCACTCGCGAGGGCGCCTCCTCGATGACGCGTCGGGCCAGATCCCGATCGGCGAGGATCTCCTCGGCGCTGCGTCCGTCGGCGGGCACCGGCGCGTCGGGAGCGGGGGCGCCGCGTGCCCGTGATCGCAGCAGATCCAGGCAGTAGTTGGTGGCGATCCGGTAGATCCAGAGCTTGGCGCTGGCGTCATCGGGGGCTCGATCGAGGCTGCGGTAGGCGCGGACGAAGGTCTCCTGCGCTGCGTCCTCTGCGGCGGCGGCGTTGCCCAGCAGCCGCCGGCAGCGGGCGTAGATGGCGGGACCGTAGCGCCGGTAGAGCTCCGCGACGCGCTCGTCCCTGGTCATGCGACGAAGCTAGCAAGTTTCCTCGATCGGTACGACGAGCGAGCGGGGAAAAGTGCGAAGCCGCCTGGAGCGCCCGCGGGCCGAGAAAGTGGAGTAGGTTGGATGTCGCCACGGGTTTCCCGCGGCTCCAAGGGTTCGCCCACTGTCCACTGCCGAGATCGTTCCAGCCGACGTATCGGAGGCGAGCGCCCGGCGCACGGCCTTCGCGATCGCGCCGGGCGTGCTCATGGCGGGCGTGGGCGGCGGCATGGCGTTCCCCATCCTGCCGCTCGTGGGGCTGCACGCGGGGCTCTCGCTGCCGTTCATTGGTCTCATCCTCGCGGCGAACCGCTTCGGGCGCGTGCTGTTCAACCCATTCGTCGGCATGGCGGTCGATCGGTTCGGCGGCAAGCGCGTGCTCCTGGCGGGTCTCGTCAGCCAGACGGGGGTGCTGCTCCTGTACCTGGCGGGCGTGGTGACCGGTCACCCGGGGGCGTTCTTCCTGATCGGGCG
>DATJNL010000414.1:0-9314 GCA_035508175.1 Myxococcales bacterium | reverse complement strand
AGGGCTCATCGCGACCGGCACGGCCGACCCGACCAACGGCTGCGAGATCTGCCAACCCGGCACCCTTGCCACTGGCTACAGCCCCGTCAACGACGCCACGCCCTGCCAGACGAACGGAAACTACTGCAAGGCCGGCGCGTGCATCTTCGGCTGCTACGTGGGCGGAAAGCTCTTCGACGCGGGAGATTCCAGTCCCACGAACGTCTGCGACGTCTGTGCCGCGAGCACGGTCGGCCAGCCGGTCATGGCGTTCAGCCCGACGACCGTCACCACGCAGTGCAACGAGAACGGCGGCACCTACTGCGCGCAGGGCGCGTGCATCCCGGTGTGCCTCATCGGCGCGACGTTCTATGACGCAGGCGCGCCCGATCCCACGGACCCCGACCAGTGCTGCAATCCGGCGACTCCTGGGGCGTGGACTCCGGGGTTTGCGAGCGCGATTACCACGCCTAGTACAACAGGCACGCCAGCAGCCGTCGCGATCGGCGACGTAACCGGCGATGGCATTCCGGATCTCATTGTTGGCGAAACTCCGCCGGGACAGGTCGAGATCCTCAAGGGCGCGGGAGATGGAACCTTTTCTTTGCTACCCAATCCAATCGCATTCCCGACGGGAGCCTCGTCTTTGGTGGTCGCCGACTTCAACAACGACGGCTACCAGGACCTCGCCGTCGCCAGCAACGGCGGCAACAGCATCACCATTCTTCTCTACGAAGCCGACGGCGGCTTCGTCTCCTCCTCGATGAACGACATCTTCAAGAAGCCGATCGCCCTGCTGGTCGCCGACCTTCAGCAACCCGGCTCGCACGATCTGATCGTTGGCGCCGCCAATAGCGCGCTGGTGCCTGAAGTCGTGACCCTGATCAACCAGGGCGGCTCTTTCACGCTGGGATCGACCGCCACCCTCGTGGACGGAGTCGTCGCGCTGACCCCAGGCGATTTCAACGGGCAGTCCAACGAGGTCGATGTCGCGGCCCTCGGGGCTCACGGCGTGACGATCGTGGCCATCACGGGCGCAGGTACCACGATCACGCCTGGCGTCCCCGTTCCCCTCACCACCAGCAACGTCGTCGCGGGAGCGTCGGGCAACCTGGACGGTCACCCCAATGGGGTTTCCGACCTCGCCGTCGCAGACGCGCAAAACAACCAGGTGATTCCGCTGCTCAATGGTTCGAGTGGGCTTGCCGCTCAAGCTGCGCTCGCCGTCAACGCGCCAACCGCGGCGGCCGTCGCCGACCTGAACGGCGACGGCAAGCCAGACGTAGCCGCCGCTGGCACCAGCGTCGGCGGTACCAGCGACGTGCTCGTCTTCATCAACCAGACCGTGGGCTCTGCCTCGAGCCTGACGTTCTTCACACCTGTTGGCGCCTACGTGGTGGGCGCCCAGCCGGTGGCCCTCGCGGTCGGAGATTTGAACGGCGACGGGCGCCCCGATTTGGTGACCGCAAGCGGCGGGAACGACAACCTCTCGGTGTTGCTCGGCCAGTGCCCCTGACGCACCGCGCTTCGCGGCTTGCTTCAGCCCGATGACTCCACCGAAGCAGTGGAGGTGATTGCCAATCGATCGATTGGAAAGGCCCGGTCGTCCGCGATTCGGTCCAGCTCCGCTCGACGCCTCGCTACTGGCAGAGGCTGTTCTGGCAAGTTCCACCGCAGCAGTCGCCGTCCACGCCGCAGGCGGCGCCGCTCGGCTGACAACCTTGGCCGGCGACCGTCATCACGTAGGCCTCGCCGGGGTCGTAGCCCATGCCGGCGTCGGTGCCCAGACCCCCGCTGCAGTACAGGTAGGTCTGTCGGCCGTCGCCCGAGAAGCGCGCCGCATAGTCGTAGACGCCGGCATCGGGCGCGATGGGGTTGATCTCGTACTCGTAGTTGGCGCCGCAGTTCAGGCAGTTCGTCGAGTTGTACGTGAGGGGCTGCCATGTCCAGGCAGCCGGATTGGCGCTCGGGTCGCTTCCGACGGGACCGAAGCCGATGTCCCCCCAGATGAGGGCCTGGTTGCCCAGCGAGGTGGTCACCCCTGGCGAGTGGACCCGCGCGTAGATGGCGGCGGGGTTGCCCGGCCAGGTCAGCGTCTCGCCGGCGCGCGGCAACGGGATCGCCGATGCCTGATCGGGGATCTGGTAGGGGAACTGTACGTTGCACCACTCCAGCACCGACGCCGGCCCACAGCTCCCGCCGGCGCACTCCTGTCCCGGGCCGCACGAGGTGCCATCCGCGACGCTGTTGCCCGTGTCGACGCAGACCAGCCCTCCGTCCGGGGCACAGGCCGTAGCGCCCAGGTCGCAGGGGCTCGCCGGTTCGCACGCGGCGCCGCCGCCGGGGCAGCACGTCCCCGAAGTCGGGTAGCAGACCTCGGCGATGCCCAAGTCCGTGCCCACCTCGAACAGGCAGCTGGTCCCGGCGGGGCAAGTCGCGGTGGAGCAGTCCGGAGCGCAGTAAGCGTTGACGCCATCGGGATCGTAGACACAGGCGTTCCCCGGCAGGCAGTTGCCGTCGACCGCACAGGAGAATTCACAGGTGGGGTCTGGGGTCGGGCCGCCCGTCGAGCCACCCGAAGAACCGGTCGTTCCGGAGACACCGCCGCTCGAGGAGAGACCGGCGGAGGAGCTGTTCGCTCCGGTGGAGCTGCCACCGGAAGAACCGGTCGTTTCTGCGATGCCGCCGCTGGAGGAAAGGCCGCCAGCGGCGCTGCTCGTTCCGGCGGAGCTGCCGCCGGAGGAGCCACCGCCCGTGCCGGTAGGCCCGGCGGGCCCACCCGTCGAAGCGCCACCGGCCGACGTGCCCGTGCCCGTTCCGATGCCCGTGCCCGCGCTCGAGCCGCAGGGATGGAACAGCCCGCAGCCGGCGGTCCCCGAGGAGCTGGGAGCGGCTCCGGTGGACCCAGCGCCGCTCTCCGGCAGCAAGCACAGAGACTGGAGACAGACGTACGCCCCGCAGCAGTCGGCGTTCGTAACGCAGGAAGAGAGGGCAGAGCCACAGGCACCGCCATCTCCGGGCGACCCGCCCGAGCAGCCGACGAGCACGACTGCCGCGCAAAGACCCAGGAGCTGGCACTTCACGGGCCTGCCCTCCTAACGATGCGTCACTTGCCGGCGATCCATTGGTTGGCGGTGGGATCCCAGAGAAAGACGTTGTCATAGGGCGCCGCAAATTGCCACGAGCCCCCCATCGCGAGGACTCTCCCGTCAGGGAGCGCCACCATCCCCCCATACCCTGCGCCATAGTCGTTGTTGGTCGTCCCGGCGCCGTTGTCCAAGCCGCCGCCGAGAAAGCCGCTTCCAAACTGGCCGCTCGAGGGATCGTAGGCGAAGATCCCGCCGTACTCCTGGTACTGGCTGCCTTCGACCGCGTCGATGCCGACCATCTCGCCGCTGGGGAGCACCGCGGCACTGAAGATGTCGTCCACGGCCAGCGTCGCTCCGGTGCTCCACGTTCCGGCGCTGGGATTGTAGATGCGCAGAGGCACCGCATTGACGTTCTCGGAGTCCCCCGCGACGAAGGCGTAGACGTTTCCGTCGAGCCCGCCCAGGACGATCGTATTCGGCGCCGTGATGTCGAGCGAAGCCACCGAGGACCAGGAGCCGGTCGAGACGTTCAGGGCCTCCACGCTGAGCGTGGGCTGGGAATTGGTTGCGCTGATGCCCGCGACGGCATAGATGCGCCCATCGCCGCCGAGGGCTGCCCCAAATCCGCTGCGTCCCAGCAACATGGGCGGAGCAGCCGACCACGTCTGCGTGGTCAGATCGTAGGCCTCGACCGAGTTGGAGCTCCCGGCGTCCGGCGTCGTGCCTCCCAGCGCGTAAATCCGGCCATCTGGCCCGACGACCGACGCCAAGCCTGCTCTCGGCTCCGACATCGGCGGAGCGGAACCCCAGACGTTGGTGACCGGGGAGTACACGTAAACGTCGGCCGTCGGTTGCGAGTCGCTGCCGGTCTGCGAGCCACCCATCACGTAGACCTGTCCGTCCGGACCCAGGACCGCGGCGAATCCGGTGAGGGGCACGGGCAGGTTGGGGGGCACGCCGCACTGGCTGTTCAGGCACGCCTTGCCGCTGGGGCACGCGTTGCTGCACAACCCGCAGTCGTCGAAGTTCGAGGTGAGGTCGATGCAGCCGTTCGGCGGGCACGACGTCGTCCCTGGAGCACAGCCGCAATTGCCGGCGGTGCAGACGAGGCCGGTGCCGCAGCTCGTGCCGTCGGTGACGTCGCGCCCGGTGTCGCTGCAGACCGGGCTGCCGCTGGAGCACGCGATCTGCCCCTGGTGGCAGGGATTGTCCGCGGGCGTGCACGTCGCGCCCGCGTTGCAGATCACGCAGCTCCCCGCGTTGCACACCTGTCCCGGTCCGCACGGCGTTCCGGCCGGCGCCGGGTTGCCGGTGTCGTTGCAGCTCGGCGTGGTCCCGTTGCAGGAGATGATGCCGACGTCGCAGTGGTTGGCCGGGGTGCAGCTCGCTCCCGGGTTGCAGCTCGACTCGGTGCAGGTCCCGCCGACGCAGACCTCTCCGGCGTCGCAGGCGGTTCCATCGGAACCAGGCGTGCCGGTGTCGCTGCAAGCGACGCCGCCGTCGTAGGGACAATGGAGCGTGCCCTGGTCGCAGACGTTGGCGGGCGTGCAGGCCGCTCCGACGCCCGGGCACGTGCAGAGGCTGTTCTGGCAGGAGCCCGTTCCCGCACAGCAATCCGAGTCCGCCCCGCAGGCCGCACTGACCGGCTGGCAGGTCGGGCCCGCCACCACCATGACCGGCGCCTGGCTCGGGTCATAGGCTTGTCCCGCGCTGGTGCCGTTGACGCCCGCGCAGTACGCGTAGCTCTGTCCGCCGTTGCCGGTGAAGCGGGCGGCATAGGCGTAGCTGCCCGGAACGGCCGGGACGACGGGGTTGGTCTCGTACTCGTAGTTCTGGCCGCAGTTCGAGCAGTTCGTCGAGTTGTAGGTCATCGGCTGCCAGCTCCAGGCGGACGCCTGGCTCGCGTTCGTGGGATCGCTGCCGACCGGGCCGAAGCCGATCTCGGCGTCGATCAGCGCCTGGTTGCCGAGCGAGCTGGTGATCCCCGCGGCGTAGACGCGCGCATAGATCGCGGCGGGATAGCCGGGCCACGTCAACGTGGTTCCGGCGCGGGGCAGCGGAATGCCCGCGGCCTCGTCCGGGATGGCCGTGGGCCACTGGACGTTGCACCAGCCGATGGCGACGCCGCCCGCGTCGGGAATGGGCGTCCCGCCGGTCGAGCTTCCGCCCGTGGATGCGCCGCCACCGGTCGACGCCCCGGTCGAGGACGCACTCCCGCCAGTCGACGCCCCCGTCGAGGACGCGATCCCACCAGTCGACGCTCCGGTCGAGGACGCGATCCCGCCAGTCGACGCTCCGGTCGCCGTGCCGTGCCCGCCCGATGAGCTTCCGGTCGTGGTTCCACCGCTCGACGAGCCCGGGTGGCTCCCGCCCGAAGTCCCTGCGACTCCCCCGCTGGAGCTCGACGCGGTCTGCCCGCCGTCGTCCGTCTGCCCGACGTTTTCCACGTTGTTGCAGGCGGCCAGGGCCACCGCGCACGCCGCCAACAGCCTCGAGAACCGGTTCATGTGAGCTCCCATCGCTGACCTTCGCCCTCTTACTGTCCGACGTCCGTGGAACTCGTCACGGGATCGACTTCAGGGCTGCCTGCACCGCGGGCCACGAGAGGCTCTGCGGGAATCTGCGCCGGAATTCAAGGGCGCGGGCGCGGGCTTCGCCGCCCCGGCCGGCCTGTACGAGCGCCTGAACCCGGAGCGCGTCCCGCTCCTCCGCCAGGCTTCCGCGTGGAAAGCGGCGCGCATGCTCGGACAAGGCGTCCAGCGCGGCGGCGCTCCTCCCGCGCGACAACGCGGTCCGCGCCCGCTCGAGCAACGCGCTCTCCTCCGCCAGCGCGGCATCGCCCCCGGGCGCCGGAGGGGGCCGGGGCGTCGCCCTTGGGGAGGCCGGGGCCGCGGCAGGCTGCGGCGGCGCGGCGGGAACCGGCGCGGGCGGCGGGGGCGGCGGCGCCCGCAGGATCGCGGCCGGAGCTGCCGCCGGTCGCTGCGCCCGGAGCAGCGCGACCGACCCGGCGCCGGCGCCGAAGGCGATGACCGGCAGCAGCAGCTTGCGCGCGATCCCCGCGGCCCCGGCCAGGGTGGAACGGGGAGTCTGGGGCGCCTTCGAGGCAGGCCCCCCGCCGGACGGCCAGGCCACCGGGATCGTCGCCTGCAGGCGGCCTCGCAGCCTCGCCCGCAGCTCGGGCGAAGGCTCCGGGCAGCGGCGCTCGCTGCCGAGCAGCGCCTCGAGATCCGAAGGCAGTGGCTCGATGGGATTCACGCGACACCTCCGGGAAGCTCCGGCGGACGGAGCCGGCGCACGGACTCGGCAAACTCCGCGCGCGCCAGCCGCAAGCGCGAGTAGGCGGTGTTCACCGGAATGCCCAGCGCCTCGGCAATGTCCGCCATCGAGTGGCCGTTGAGCTCGTACATCACGAACACCGCTCGCCGATCGAGCTCCACGTCGCCGAGCGCCCGCAAGACCAGCTCGCGGTCCTGGCGGGCGGCGGCCGCCCCCTCCGGATCCGCGCGGTCGTCGGGCGCCTCGAGCGCCTCGTCGCCGACCTCCCGGCTGCGCTGCGCCTTGCGCCGGAAGTTCGCGGCGAGCTTGAGCGCGATGCCGAAGAGCCAGGGCCGCAGGGGCCGCGAGGCGTCGATCTGATCCAGCGACTGGAACGCCACGACGAAGACCTCGTGCGTCAAGTCCTCCGCGTCGGCGGCCGGCACGCCGAGGCGCCTGAGTGACCGCAGGACATAGGGGAGCTCGGCTTCGTAGAGGCCCGGAAACAGGACGGCGGCGGCGGGCGCGGGCTCCATCGGCTGGGTAATGTCGGCCGAAGCGCCCATTCGTCACGGAAGGCGGAAGGCGAGGCCGAGGGCCAGCGAGCCTGACACGGGCGGCGTCACCCAGTCGGTCTGGCCGTCGACCTTGCCGTTGACGGTGTACGTCGTCTGCTGCGTGGGGGCGCGCACGTCCACGGCGATCTCGAGGGCCAGCCAGCGCCCCAGCGGGATCTCGGCCAGCGCGCGGGCGCCCACCGCCGCGTACGGGCTCACGACGTGGTTCGTGACCGGCAGCCCCTGGGATGTCGCCTCCTGGACGCCGGCCGAGACGAGCGCGCACGCGCCGAAGATCCCCAGCCGATAGCAGGGCACGAGGGTGACCATCAGCAGCGAGGTCTGGAGCTGCCCGACCAGGGCCGGCCCGGTCGCCGGCGCGTCTGCCCGTCCCTCGAGGGCCAGTGAAAGGAGCGGCCAGCGCGCCTCGACCTGGACGGTGGGGCCCAGCGCCGGCGCCGGCGCCGAGTCGAGCGAGCCCGCGACCGAGGCGGAGAGGAGCCACTCCCGCGGCCACAGATTGGAGCGGCGGGCCTTCCGCTCGGGCGCCGGCTTCGCCACCGCGGGGGGCGTCCGGATGACCACGGTCTTCACCGCGGGCGCGGGCGCCGGAGCCGGCGGCGGGGGTGGCGGCGCCGGGCGCGCCCGGGTCAGCACCAGCGGATCGATGGCGATGCACACCGCCAGCTCGAGGGCCGAGGCGAGCTCGGTGCAGTCGCTCGCGCGCGAGGAGATCGCGCGCCGTCCGAGCACGCCCGTGGGCCCCCGGAGGACCACCAGCGCCGAGAGCCCCTCTTGCGCGCGTCGCAGGCTCACCGCGATGGCGGTGGGGGCGCCGCTGCGGAAGGGATCGTAGCCCAGCCGTGCCGAGACCGCCTCCCGCAGCGCCGTTTCGGAGGGGCAACGCTCGGCGCCCGGCCCCCGCTCGTAGGTGAGCCGCGCTGACGGCGTCTCCTGCGCCGACGCTTGGCGGGTCGCGGCGGCAACCGCGAGAAGGAGCAGGCCGATGCGAAGCGCGCTGGGGGGTCTGGTCGATTCGATTCGCAACGCTCGCGAGTAACCTACCCTGCGCGGCCGCGCCGAGGCGAGCGCGGACCCGGCCGGTCCCCCCAGGATGCGACAACGTGCCGCACGCCGGGCGGCTGCCGTTCGATTATTGACGGGCGCGCCATGCTCCTCTCCCGGGTCCTGCTGGTCCTGTGTCTCCACGGGTCGCCGCCGGCCCGGCTTGAGGCCAGGTGGGAGCCCCCGCAGCTGCTCGTCTCGAAGGCCCCGGACTTTCCCGCGGCGGCCGTCGAGGCGCAGCAGCAGGGTGACGTCGTGATGAGGCTCACGGTCGACGAGGACGGAAGGGTGACCGACGTGGTGGTCACCCGCGCGCCGTCCGAGATCCTCGCCCGCGCCGCCGCGGAGGCGGCCTATCGTTTTCGCTTCGTCCCCGCCCACCGCGGGCTGAAGGCCGAGCCGTCGATCGTGCGCTACGTGTTCCGCTTCAGGCTGTCGTGAGGCTCAGGCGGCGAGGTTCTGCTCGACGAACTCCCAGTTGGCCAGGTGGTCCAGAAAGGCCTTCACGTAGTCGGGACGCCGGTTCTGGTAGTCGAGGTAGTAGGCGTGCTCCCACACGTCGCAGCAGAGGAGCGCCTTCTTGCCCTGGGAGAGCGGGTTGTCGGCGTCGGCGGTCTTGACGACGGCCAGGCGCTCGCCGTCCTGGATGAGCCACGCCCAGCCGCTCCCGAACTGACCGCCCGCGGCCGCCGCGAACTGCTTCTGGAACTCTCCGACGCTTCCGAAGCTCTTCTCGATCCGGCTCCGGAGCGCGCCCGTCGGTGCGCCTCCCCCGGACGGGCGCATGCTGTGCCAGTAGAAGGTGTGGTTCCAGGTCTGCGCCGCGTTGTCGAACAGCGACACCTGATCGGGCTTGCCCGCCGACAGCGTGACCAGCTGCTCGAGGGTCTTCGTCGCGAGCGCGGTGCCAGCCACGGCCTTGTTCAGCTTCGCGACGTACCCCTTGTGGTGCTTGCCGTAGTGGAAGCCCATCGTGCGGCTCGAGATGAACGGCTCGAGGGCATTCTCCGCGTAGGGCAGGGGCGGCAGGGCGAACGGGGCCGCGGCCGCGGCGTTTTCCGCGGCCCGCGCGGGCCGGTCGAGCGCGCCGGCGATGACCGCCGCGCCGGCCACCGTGGCAGCTTCCAGGAACTCTCGCCTCGAGACGTCTTTCATCGTGGGACCTCGGCTTTCGTTGGGTTGCGTTTCCGTCAATTGCGCGCCACGGACGACAGCAGCTCCTCGAAGCTCGCCTTGGCGGCCGCCACCGTGGCGTTCGGCCCCACCAGCTTGAAGAAGACGGCTCCCTCCGGCGCAGCCACGATCGCGCCGAGCAGGCGCCAGCCGGGCTTCGGAGTCTTCTGCGGCGCCATCGGGGCCGGCGACCAGA
>DATJNL010000413.1:0-6339 GCA_035508175.1 Myxococcales bacterium | reverse complement strand
AAGGGCGCCGCGTTCATGTACAACGTGGACCCCTCGCTGGGCGCGGTGAGGGTCGTGGGCGTGGACACCAACGTCGACGCGGGCGCCTGCCAGCCCCTCACTTCGCCCCTCCAGTTCACCGGCCGGCTCGTGATCGCGGCGGGAACCGTGAGCGTCGGCGCCATCGAGCTGCCGTGAACGCCCCCGGACGCGTGGCAACGTGCCGGTAGCGCGACGCGGTTTCATCCTGCTGTGGTCGGCCGTGATGGGCCTCGCCGCTTGCTTTCAGGCCCAATCAGACCAGCCGGTACCGCAGCCGCCGGTCACCTCCCGCGGCAGCAGCGGTGGTTCGCGCGGACGCGGCGGCACCGGGAGCGGAACCGCCGGCGGGGCCTCGGCGGGTGGAGCGTCCTCCTCCGGCAGCGGACCGGGCGGCTCGTCGTCGGGCGGCGCCTCGAGCGGATCCGGCGGCTCCAGCGGATCCGGAAGCACGGGCACCTCCGGCGGATCGTCCGGCGGCAGCACGGGGGCCCAGGCGTGCGGGGGCGGCTCGCTCGCCTTCGCGACCAGGTTCCTCGACCTGGGCACGAACCAGGCGATCACGGGCCTGACGGTGACGGCGTACGGGATCGACGGGCTCGCCGTGCCGGGCGCGGTGGGGACGACCGACCAGTCCGGCCAGGCGACCATCTGCAACCCAGCCGGCCAGGAGGTCTACTTCGGCCTCGAAGGCCAGGGGTATCCGCCGAGCTACACCGAGGACTTCGTCCAGACGGGTCCGCTGACGCAGACCAGCTCGGTGCTGCTGATCTCGACGTCCGACCTGCCCGCGGTCCAGGTGCTTCTCCAGGAGCCGCTCGTCGCCACGGACTCCATCGTGGTCGCCGTGGTGGACGTCGAGGACGCCTCGTCGCCGTGCAAGGCCCAGATCCCGGGCTGGACCTTCTCGCTCCTCGCGGCCGACGGCGGCGCGTTGCCGCCCGGTCCCGACGGCGGCAGCCCGTTCGCCACCGTGTACATGAACGCCACCGGCATTCCCGACCCCGCCTTGCGCGCCACGAGCACCCAGGGGGCCGCGCTCCTCTACAACGTCGATCCCGCCAACGGGGCGGTGGAGCTCGTCGGGGTCAACGGCAACGCCGATGCCGGTGCCTGCCCGCCGCTCGTCGCACCCGTCCGCGTGACCGGCCGGAGCGTGGTGAGCTCGGGCAGCATCACCTTCGACGCGATCGAGCTGCCCTGACCTCCGGGCGAGCTCCCGGGCGCGGCGGCTTGCCTGCCACCGCTCCCGGGGTATGCTGCCCCCGCGCCATGCCCTCTCCGAAGCCTGGTCTCCGGCTGCTCGCGATCCTCGCGTCCGTGGCGGCGCCGTCCGCGCGCGCGTCCCCCTGGTTCTGGCTCTCCCCCACGCCGGGCGGCTTCGCCGTGAACGCGGTCGCCTTCCCCACCGCCTCGGCCGGGTTCCTCGTGGGCGCGCAGGGCACGATCCTCGCGACGACCGACGGGGGCCAGACGTGGCAGACGCAAACGGCTCCGACCTCGGTGGACCTGTACGGCGTCTTCTTCCTCCCGGATGCGCAGACCGGCTGGGTCGTCGGAACCGGTGGCACCATCCTGCACACCTCGGACGGCGGCGCGACCTGGACCGCGCAGAGCTCGCCCACCACGCACACGCTGTACGCCGTGGTCTTCACCGACGCCCAGCATGGCTTCTGCGCCGGCGAGGAGGAGGCTTTGTTGCAGACCGCCGACGGCGGGGCCACCTGGACCGGCCGCGACGGCTTGCTCCTGAGCGTGAACGCGCTCGCCTTCCCGGACGCGCAGCACGGCTTCGCGGCCGGCTGGGGCGGCAACGTCCTGCTCACCATCGACGGCGGCAACAGCTGGAGCGAGGTCTTCACCGGGATGACCGATGACATCCTGGCCCTCTCGTTTGCCGACGCGGACCACGGCTGGGCCGTCGGCGAGTCCGGCACCATCGCGGCGACGTCCGACGGCGGCCACAGCTGGCAGCTCCAGGGGAGCGGGCTGACGGGCGAGGACCTGGTCGGCGTGGCGGCCGTCTCGCCGACGGTGGCCTACGCGGTGGGCGCGAGCGGAGCGTTCTATTTCACGGTCGACGGCGCGAGCTGGCAGACCGGCCTGTGGCCCTCGGCGGACACGCTGACCTCGCTGGCGTTCGCTCCCGGCGGCGTGCTGTGGGTGGGCGCGGCCTCGGGTCACGTCTACCGGGCCGCCGCGGCGACTCCCGGCACCCAGACGTTCCAGGACCAGAACCAGGGCTTCGGGCTGGGCGTCACGGTGGCGGGGCTGGCCTTCGCCGATCCGCAGCACGGGGTGTTCGCCACCGGCTCGGGACTCTTCTACACGACGAACGGGGGCACGGCCCTGGCGCCCGGCGATCTGCCGCCGCCGACGGTCATCAGCCGTCCCACGCCGGTCTGGCAGGCGGTCGCGATGCCGACCTCCACCCTCGCGGTCGCCGTGGGCACCGGGGGCGGCGTGGCCGTGAGCCACGACGGCGGGCAGACCTGGACCTGGGCCTCCGACAGCGCGAGCTTCACCACGAGCAACCTGTACGCGGTCTTCTTCCTCGACTCGCAGCACGGCTGGATCGCGGGCGCCTCGGGCCTCGTGCTCTCCACGACCAACGGCGGCCAGAGCTGGATCCCCACGACCGTTCCCGGCGCGCTGGACCTGCACGCCGTGTACTTCGCGGACGCGAGCCACGGCTTCGTCGGCGGCGACTACGGCGTGCTGGCCCAGAGCTCGGACGGGGTCACCTGGACCGCCGCGAACGTGCAGTTCGTGGGCAACTCCATCCGGGCCATCGGCGGCGTGCTGCCGGGCTCGCTCTACGCCGTGGGCACGAGCGGCTACGTGCTCACCTCGCCCGACGAAGGCGCGAGCTGGTACGCGGAGGCGGGGCCGGCCAACGGCGACCTGAACGGCGTCTGGTTCGTGGACCCGCTCGACGGCTTCCTCGTCACCGGCAAGCCCGGCGAGATCCTCGTCACGCACGACGGGGGCAACAGCTGGACCGTGCAGCTCACCGGCGTGCCGAGCCTCTCGGGGGTCGCCTTCGCCGATGCCTTGCACGGCTTCACGGGCGGCGCGGCCGGCTCGCTGCTCGGCACGGTGACGGCCGGGGAGCCCGCCTGCGGGACGTCCGCGGACTGCGCCTCGGTCGCGACGGTCTCCGAGGGCTTCGCGTGCACCGACGGCGCCTGCACGGCCTGCAACCTTGACACGAGCTGCGGCCCCACCTGCTCGGCCTGCAGCGGCGTGACCCCCTTCTGCGTGGGCGACTATTGCGGGCAGTGCCGCACCACCGCCGACTGCACCGACGGCGGCGTGTGCCTCTTCGGCGGCTGCGTGGTGAACATCCCGGTCCCCGACGACGGCGGGGGCTACCCACCCGACGCGGGCAACCCGGGGCAGGGTGGCCGCGACGGCGGCCGCGGCGTCGTGACGGTCCTGCCGGACGGCGGGATCGAGATCAACCCGGGCGCCGCGTGCGGCTGCCGGCCGGGCGGCGGCTCGGCGCCCTGGGCCGCGCTGGCGCCGTTGCTCCTGCTGGCCTGGCTCGGCGCACGGCGGCGCTCGACCGCGCGCGGCGGCTGAACCCTCGGGCGCGACGCGGAGGCAGCCCGTCGGCCCGAAAGAGAACTTTTCCTTCCATCGCCCCGCAGCGGAGCGGTAGAAGAGCCGCCGGAGGAGCTGACCATGGCCGAGCAGCCGCACTTCATCGTCGTCGGAGGGGGTCTCGCGGGTTTGATGACCACCCTCAAGCTGGCCGAGGCCGGACATCACGTTTCCGTCTTCTCCATCGTGCCGGTGAAGCGCAGCCACTCCGTCTGCGCGCAGGGCGGCATCAACGGCGCCGTCAACACGAAGGGGGAGGGCGACCACCCCGACATCCACGTCAAGGACACCCTCAAGGGCGGCGATTTCCTCAACGAGCAGCCGCCCGTGAAGGGCATGTGCTACGCGGCGCCCGGCATCATCTACCTGCTCGACCGCATGGGCGTCCCGTTCAACCGGACGCCGGAAGGGCTCATCGACTTCCGCCGCTTCGGCGGCACGCTGCACCACCGCACCGCCTTCGCGGGCGCCACCACCGGGCAGCAGCTCCTCTACGCGCTCGACGAGCAGGTGCGCCGGCACGAGGCCGAGGGGCGCGTGCAGAAGTTCGAGTACTGGGAGTTCCTCGGGATCGCCCGGGACGGCGAGGGGCGCTGCCGGGGAATCGCGGCCGTCGACCTGCGCTCGATGGACGTGAAGGCGTTCCCGGCCGCGGCCGTCTGCCTCTGCACCGGCGGCCCCGGCATCATCTTCGGCTGCAGCACGAACTCCATGATCAACACGGGCTCGGCGCTCGGGAGCGTCTACCAGGACGGCGCCTTCTACGCGAACCCCGAGATGATCCAGGTCCATCCCACGACCATCCCCGGCGACGACAAGCTCCGGCTCATGAGCGAGAGCATCCGCGGCGAGGGCGGCCGCGTGTGGGTGCCGCGCGACGGCAAGCCCTGGTACTTCCTCGAGGAGAAGTATCCCCACTACAAGAACCTGGTGCCGCGCGACGTGGCCACGCGCGAGATCTTCAAGGTGTGCCGCGAGATGCACCTCGGCGTGGACGGCAAGGACCAGGTGTACCTCGACGTCACGCACATCCCCGCCGACGTGCTGCGCCGCAAGATCGGCGGCGTCATCGAGATCTACGAGAAGTTCGTGGGCGACGACCCGACGAAGGTGCCCATGCGCATCTTCCCCGGCATGCACTACTCGATGGGCGGGCTCTGGGTCTACTACGAGGCCAACGAGAAGGGCGACGTCGTCCCCTCGCCGAGGAACCAGGCCACGAACCTGCCCGGCCTCTACGCCGCGGGGGAGTGCGACTACCAGTACCACGGCGCCAACCGGCTCGGCGCCAACTCGCTGCTCTCCTGCATCTACGCCGGGCAGATCGTCGGGCCGGCCATGGGGCTCTACGCGAAGAGCACCGAGAAGCTCCCGGCCGCGGACGCGGCGCTCGAGGACGCGCGCAAGCGCTGGCGCGCGCGCCTCGATGGCATCTACCAGATGAAGTCCGAGACGCCCGAGAACCCCTACGTCATCCACCGCGAGCTCGGCGACCTCATGACCGCCAACTGCACGGTGGTGCGCTACAACGACAAGCTGAAGAAGGCCGAGGAGCAGATCCAGGGGCTCAAGGCGCGCTGGAAGAAGATCGGCAACCTCGACGACAGCCCGCGCGCCAACCAGGCGGTGACGTTCACGAACCAGCTCTGGAACATGCTCGAGATGGCGCACGCCATGGTGAAGGGCGCGCTGCTGCGCGACGAGTGCCGCGGCGCCCACTACAAGCCCGACTTCGAGGTGAAGCCCGCCGAGGGCAAGAAGCCTCAGGACGATCCGGCGTTCATGGAGAAGTGGCGCGCCAACCTCGAGAAGTGGAACAAGACCACCGTGGCGACGTGGAAGGCGGAGGCGCCGGACATCAGCTACCGCCCGGTGCCGTACCCGATCCTCAAGCCGGAGCCGCGCCACTACGACTGAGCTGCGGAGGGTCGCCGTGGCAGGCCCTGCGGTGGGGGATCCAGATCATTGCTCGGCCGCCACCGTGGGCGGCACCGCGCGCTCCTGCTCCTTCAGGCTCTCGAGCGTCTGGTAGGCCTCGGACACGCGCGCGAGCTGCGGCTCGCTGAGGACCGAGCGGTAACGGAAGAGCACCTCCGCCTTGAGCTGTTCGAGCTGCGCGTCGAGCTCCGTCGCCTGCTGCGCCAGCGCGCCGAGCTTGGATGCGTCGGCCTCGCCCGTGGACGTGAAGAGCTCCTTGAAGGCCCGCCAGGCGGCGTCGCGCTCGTCGACGAGTTGCTGCTCGCGCTGCCACGTGCCCTGCCGGATCTCCAGCAGCTGCGACATCTGCGCGTCCGTGAGCTCCGCGCCCCGCAGCAGGCGCTTCGCGCTCGCCATGCCCTGGAAGGGATCCCGCAGCTCCTGGGCGCCGGCCGCGGCGCCGACGAGCACGACCGCCAGCATTGCCATCGTCTTCATGTGTGGACTCCTGACCGTGGAGCTCTCTCGCTCCGTCCCTCGGGCTCTGTGCAACGGCCGGGCCAGGCCCGTGGCGATGGTCTTTCAAGGGCTTTCGAGGCGCGCTTGCCAGAAAGTCGCTCGAAGGGCAGCGAGCGCCTGCCACTCTGTCGCACGGGCTCGAGCGCCTCGCGCAAGGTGCCTTCGAGTCGGGCGACTCATGGCCAGCGTGCGGGGAAGGTCGCGTCGAGTCGCGCCCCGCAAGGGCACCGCCCGCGATCGCGGGCCTCGAGTCGGGGGACTCAGGGCCAGCGTGCGGGG
>DATJNL010000412.1:0-4280 GCA_035508175.1 Myxococcales bacterium | reverse complement strand
CGCGTCCCGGGACGAGGATCGGGTGCGCCACCGGCTCGCCGCGGGCGGTGACCTCCTCGAAGTTCGTGCCGTCCTTGCCGCGCAGGTAGCCCTCGAAGGCGCGCTCCACGCCGCGGCGGCCGATGTAGTCGCCCTCGTGGTAGTCCTTGCCTGCCGCGTCGAGCGCATCGAGCTCGTCGGGGCCGACCTCCGAGAGGTAACCGAGCAAGTGGGCGCCCAGCGTGCCGAGCCGGTAGTTGCGGTGGGGCGTGGCGATCACTTCCACCGCGCCGCCGATCTCGTCGTGGTGGGCCTCGTACACGTCCAGCAGGTCGCGCCCGATGTCCACCTTGACGAGGAAGGGCTTGAAGCGCGCGAGGCCGTGCGTCTCCCGCAGCTTCTGGCGGACGTGGGACTGTTCGTCGGCCGTGAGGCCCAGGTAGGCCGAGAGGCGGCCGATCACGTCGTCGCAACGCTTCCGGCAGATGGAGGGCGTCAGGTAGACGTCGTAGGAAGGCCGGCTGTCGGCGAGGAGCTCGCCGCGCCGATCGAGCAGCAGCCCGCGGTCGGCGGGCACCTTCACTTCCTTCACGAAGTTGTCGACCGAGCGCTCGTAGTAGTCCTTGCCCTGCGAGATCTGCAGCCGATAGAGCCGCCCCGCCAGCACGAGGAAGCACGCCGCGGCGAGGCCGCCGAACACCATCAGGCGGGTCCAGAGGTCCCGGGCCGTGGCGCGCTGGGTGAGCAGGTCAGTCAAGCGTCATCTCAGCAGCGAGGGGTCCTCTCGCGTGAGCGCCCGCGTGGACCACGACAGCGCCATCCAGACGGGAGCACCGCAGGCGGCGGTGAGGGCGGCGCCCCCCAGGATGCCTGGCAATGCGCCGGCCGGCCACGTCTGGCCGGAGACCGAGAAGAGCAGCCGCGCGAGGCCGGACTGCAGGAGGGCCCCGAGGCCGCAGAGGGCGGAGAAACCCCACGGCCCGCGAACGTCGAGGGCGCCGGCAAAGACGCGCACCAGCGTGTACAGCAGCAGCGCCAGGAGGGCGAAGAGACCCGGGTGGACGGCGTAGAGCAGATCCGCGACCGTGCCGCACACGTACGCGCCCACCGCTCCCTCCACGACCCCGTCCTGTGCCACCGCCAGCCAGAGGACGGCACAGAGCGCGAGATCCGCCCGGGCGGTGGACAGCCCGAGGAAGGGCAGCAGGGCCGCCTCGATCGGGAGGCAGATCAGGCAGAGGGCAGCGGCGACCAGGAGCGGCGCCATGGGTTACCGGTTGCCCCCGGCCGCGGGCCCGGCCGCTTGCCCGGCCGCGCCATCCCGTTCCGTGCTGGCGGCGGGCACGTCGGCGATGGAGCCGGTTTGCCCGACCACGATCATCACGTCCTCGAGACGCCTCACGTCCACGGCCGGCTCGACCTGCGCGACCACGAACATCGTGCCGCCACCCTTGCGCGACAGGCCCACGACCCTTCCCACGGGCAAGCCGGGGGGAAAGATGCCGTCGGTCCCGCTGGTGACGAGGGCATCCCCCTCCTCGAAGCCGTCGGACCGAAGCGCAAACTCCAGCCGGCACCGGCTGTCGCTGCCGTTGCCGGCGACCGTGGCGCGCGCCCGGGAGCGAGCCGTCCGCACGGCCAGGCGGCTCTCCGGATCGACGAGCAACTCGACGTCCGCCGTGCTGGAGAAGACCGATTGCACGTGCCCCACCACCCCCTCGGCGGTGACCACGGCCATCCCCTTCCGCACGCCCCGATCCCCCCCGGCGCCGATCCGGATCACGCGGGAGAGCGCACCGGGCGCGAGGCTGTCCCCGATCACGCGCGCCGACAGCAGCTGCAGGGGCTGGCGCTTGCCGAAGTCCAGCTGGCCCCGCAGGCGCGCATTCTCCTGCGCCACCTCGGCGAGGGCGGCGAGCTGCGACTGCAGGGAAAGCACCTGCCGGTTCAAGCGGGCGTTCTGCACGCGGACGTGGCGCAGGGCGGCGTAGCCTTCCCAGAGATCGATGCCGCCGCCCACCGTCCAGGTGACCGCCCGCTCGATCGGAGAGGTCAGCCAGATGACCGCGCGGTCGATCGGACTGTCGCGCTGCACCGTCCGGCTGCGCGTGAGGTAGGTGAAGGTGGCGAGGGTGAGCAGCGCGAGGAGGGCCAGGACCTCGCGGTACCTTCGAATGAGCGCAAACACGGGGTCGCCGAACCTCTTGCATTGTCGCTGGATTTCTCCTACGTAGTCAAGCTTTCCACCGGGGTCGCGAATGCTCGACAACATGAGAACCGCCAGCACGTCGCCGGCGGGCAAGCTGGTGATGGTCCTCCTCTTCGGCCTCTTGGCCGTGGCCTTCGGCATCAGCTTCGGCCCCGGCTCGCGCGGCTGCACCGGGCTCTCCACGGCCCCGGCCTTCGCCGCGAAGGTGAACGGCGAGGTGATCACCCAGCCCGAGTTCGAACGGTACTACTACAACCAGATCCGCCGCTTCGGGGACATGGACCGGCAGATGGTGGAGCAGTACTTCCCCCGCTCCAAGGTGCTCGACGAGCTCATCGCCGATCGGCTCGTGGCGGCGGCCGCCACGGCCGAAGGGCTGGGCGTGAGCGACGACGAGCTGCGCGACGCCATCGTGAAGAACCCGAGCTTCCAGGACGACGGCAAGTTCTCCCGCGAGCGCTACGAGCTCGTGCTCTCGCGCTCGCTCGGCACCACCGAGGATGCGTTCGAAGACGAGATGCGGCGCGGCCTGCGCATCGAGAAGATGCAGGCGCTCATCGGCGAGACCGCCAAGGTGACCGACTGGCAGCTCGAGCAGAAGTGGCGCGAGGACAACGAGAAGGTGGACCTCGCCTTCGTGCGCTTCGCGCCCGCCTTCTACGCGGGTCAGGTCTCGGCGACCGACGCCGAGGTCGACGCCTTCCAGAAGGACCATGCCGACATGATCGCCGCGGAATACGGCAAGGAGAGCTTCCGCTTCCATGCACCGAAGCGGGTGCAGGCGCGCCACCTGCTCATCAGGGTGGCCGCGGGCGCCGACGACGCCAAGGCCAAGAGCGCCATCGCGGATGCCAGCGCCAAGGTCGCGGCCGGCCAGGACTTCGGCGCGCTGGTGCGCGAGCTGTCGCAGTCGGGGGACGCGAAGACCGGCGGCGAGCTGGGCATGGTGCGCGAGAACGACCACCTCTTCGATCCGGCCCTCGAGAAGGCGGCGCTCGCGCTCGACGAGGGCAAGGTGAGCGCGCCGGTGCGGACGGCGCAGGGCTGGGAGCTGGTGCAGGCGGAGAAGATCTTCCCGCCCGAGGACAAGACCCTCGACCAGGTGAAGGGGCAGCTCGCCAAGGAGATGGTGCTGCGGGCGAAGGAAGCCAAGCTGGCGGAAGCCGCCGCCAAGGAAGCGCGCGAGAAGATCGCGGCGGGCGCCAAGCTCGCGGACCTGTTCCCGGAGGTCGCGAAGCCCGAGACGAAGCCCGGCGAGCACCCGAAGTTCACGCCCCCACCCGACCACCCGGCCACCGACGAGACGGGCTCGTTCGCCCGCTCCTCGGTGGGGTACGTGCCCAAGATCGGCCAGAGCGCGGCCCTGCAGGAGGCCGCCTTCGCCCTGCCGGCCGTGGGCGCGACGCCTCCGGCGCCGGTGCAGGTCTCGGATTCGTGGGTGGTGGTCCAGCTCGTCGACCACGAGAAGCCCGACATGGACGAGTTCGCGAAGAAGAAGGACGAGCTCCGCGACAGCGCGCTCCGGCAGGCCGAAGTGCAGCTGATGCAGAGCTTCCGCAAGTCGCTCCTGTCGCAGGCCGCCATCGAGCGGAACGGCGCGATCCTGGGCCCAACCAAGGGCTGAGCCGGAGAGATCCCGCCGCGCCGCCGGCGGCGATGTATGGACCTGCTCCAGGCGCTCTCGGAACACGTCCAAGCGCGACCACCCAACGTCCAGGCGCTCTTGGAGCTCAGGTGGTCGCGATTACCCGAAGGGAAATCGCCCTTGGAATTTGGGCGGTTGCGATCGCCCGAAGGGAAGTCGCTCTTGGAAACTGGGTGGTCGCGATCACCCGAAGGGAAATCGCTCTTGGAACTTGGGCGATCGCGACCACCCAAAGGGAAGTCGCTCTTGGAACTTGGGTGATCGCGACCACCCAAAGGGAAGTCGCTCTTGGAACTCGGGCGATCGCGACCACCCGAAGGGAAATCGCTCTTGGAACTCGGGCGATCGCGACCACCCAAAGGGAAGTCGCTCTTGGAACTTGGGCGATCGCGATCACCCGAAGGGAAGTCGCTCTTGGAACTTGGGCGATCGCGACCACCCAAAGGG
>DATJNL010000411.1:0-6970 GCA_035508175.1 Myxococcales bacterium | reverse complement strand
AGGAGCTCGTTGCCGACATCAACGAGAAGATCGGACAGGCGCAGTCGCTCGCCGAATTGAACGCGATCGCGCCGCGGGTGGCGAAGCTGCCCGACGCGCTGAAGCCGGCGCTGCGGCAGGCCTTCGCCGCACGGAAGGACTACATCGCGGCCCACTCGCGCCAGCCCGGGCAGGAGGGCTGAGCGATGGCCAAGATCAAGAGAGTCGAGGCCAAGAGCTTCAAACGGCTGCGCGAGGTGGTGATCGACTGTGCCGAGACGGTCATCACGATTTCCGGCTCCAACGCAAACGGGAAGAGCAGCGTGCTCGACGCGATCGCTGCCGCGCTTGGAGGGGAGCGGCTCTGTCCGGCCGAGCCCGTGAAGCGCGGCGAGAGAACCGCGCTCGCGCGGGTGACCCTCGACGACGGCCTGGTGGCCGAGCGGCGGTGGGAGATCGGCAAGGACGGCAAGACTCGCACGAAGCTCGAGGTGCGCTCGCCGGACGGCCGCGTGCTCCCGTCACCCCAGGGCGTGCTCGACAAGCTGATTGGAAAACTGAGTTTCGATCCAGAGGCCTTCGCGCGAGCCGAGCCGAAGAAGCAGCTCGAGCTGCTCCGCGCGGTGACGGGTATCAACCTGGCCGAGCTCGATACGAAGCGGTCCGACCTCTTCGCCGAGCGCACCGAGGTCAACCGCGAGGTGAAGGCGGCCGAGAGTGCCGTGCTCGACCTCGCGGACCTGCCGCCACCAGGCGAGCCCGTGGCCGTCGCCGAGTTGCTCGAGGAGCAGCGGGCAGCTATCACCGCGCACGAGCAACGCCGCTCCCTCGTGCGCGCTGCCGCGGACGCCCGCGCGACGGCCGAGCAGCTCGCGACCTCGATCGGTGATCTGAAGAAGCGGCTCTTGCAGCTCGAGGCAGACTACAAGCGCGTCTCCGCGGCCGCCGACTCCGCCGAGGCCGAATTGCTGATGGCCGCCGACCCGCCCGATGTCGATGCCATCGGCCGCCGCATCCTTGCTGCTCAGACCACGAACGAGGAGGTCGCTGCGCGCCAGCGCAAGCTCGACGAGCGCGCTGCGAAGCAACGGCTCCTCGAGGAGGTCAAGGCGCAATCCGAACAGCTCAGCCGGCGGATCGAAGAGGTCGACGCCGAGAAGGAGCGCCAGCTCGCCGCGGCGAAGTTCCCCGTCCCGGGGCTCGGGTTCGGCGCCGAAGGCGTCACGTACAAGGGCCTGCCGTTCGAGCAGGCGAGCTCGGCCGAGAAGATCCGCGTCTCGATGGCAATGGGCCTCGCGCTGAACCCCGAGCTGCGCGTGGTGCAAATCAGGAACGGAAGTCTCTTAGACGAGGACTCGATGGCGATCGTCGAGCAGCTCGCCGAGGAGGCCGACGCCCAGGTCCTGCTCGAGGTGGTCGGCAAGCGCGGCGGCGGCATCGTGATTCAGGACGGCGCGGTGGCGGTGACCGAGGAGGCCGCGTGAGGGTGGCACGCTTCAAGGTCGCGGGCGCCGAGAAGCGCGCCGCGAAGAAGGCTCGGAGGGCTCGCTGATGGGCCCCGCGACCTGCAAGAGCTGCCGACAGTTGATCTTCTGGGTGAGGACCTCCGGCGGCAAGAACATGCCCATCAACTTCCAGCCCGATCCCAAGGGCAACGTCACCCTCGCGCGCCAGGCCGACGGCTCGTACCTGGCGACCGTGCACGGCGAATACAACGCCGCCACGCTGCCGGCGGGGACCACCAGGTACACGAGCCACTTCGCGAATTGCGCCAACGCCAGACGCTGGCGCCGGCGTGCTGGGAACGGAGCGTGACCTGTGGCGACCCGATCTGCACGTACTGCTTCGGCCTCCAGGACCCGTCGTTCCGGCGTCTGCCGCGTCTGCGGGTGCACGGACGAGGAAGGCTGCCTCGAGGGCTGCGCGTGGGTGAACGCGGAGCATACGCTCTGCAGCTCGCTGACGTGCGTCATGGTCGACGTGCTCGAGCGTGCGCTCGGTCTTCGCGCTCGCGGCTACGAGGACGCTGACACGCTTCGTGCGCTGGCCGAGGCCGTTCTCCGCCGTGCGCGCAAGGAGGCCCGCTGGTGAGCACCTACAACTATGCGGAGGGCACGCTGGTCTCGGTCGGGAAGACGAAGGGCGAGATCGAGGACCTCCTGATGCGGCACAAGGCGACCAAGCTCTTCACGGGCCAGGAGGATGGCCGCGCGATCGTTGGGTTCGAAATGGCCGATCGGCGCGTGCAGTTTGAGCTGCGGCTGCCGGCGATGGAGCAGTTCTCCCATCGCGAGGACCAGTGGGGGCACAAGAAGGCCCGGACGCCGGAGGACATGCTCAAGCACTGGGAGCAGGCCTGCCGCGAGCGCTGGCGAGCCCTCCTGCTCTGCATCAAGGCAAAGCTCGTCTCAACGGCCGCCGGCGTCGAAACCTTCGAGGAAGCGTTTCTCGCGCAGATCGTCATCCCTGGCCAGGGGACGATCGGCGCGCGGATCATCCCAGCGCTGCCGGCGATCTACGAGGGTCAGCCAATGCCGCCCCTCTTGCCGCCGGCGAAGGGGGCTCGGTGACGTCGCAGCTCTCCCTTTCCCTCGGCGTCGCCGAGGCTGCCACCGAGCGGCACACCACCAGCCGCCGCTCACGTGAAATCCCGGCGATCTCGGCGGAGGTCTCCGGCCCCGTCTCGGTGGCAGCCTCGACGGCGCCGCTCTGCCCGTACTGCGCGCACCGGGTCGGCCAGCACGCGGGGATCGGGAAGGCGCCTGGGCGCCCCTGGGACCTCGGCGGGTGCCGGGCCGACTGCCCCTGCCCTCGGACCGCAGGCGGCTTGCGGGAGGAGCTGCAGGCGGCCGAACAGCTCGGGGCGGCGTTGGCGGGGCTGGCGTCGTGAGCGAGCCGTGCGCGGGCGTTGTTCTCGATGAGGCGGATGAGCTTCTCGCTTTCCTGAATGACGAAGCGATCGAGTACCCCGAAAGCGTCTCGGCGCGATCAGAGCTGCGACTGGCTCTTGAGCTCAGGTTCGGTCGCCGCTGTCGCATCTGCGGAGACCAAGAGCGAGCTGTCGTCCTGGATCACTGCCACGAGACGAACATTGTCCGTGGCCTGATCTGCGGGCTCTGCAACTCAGCCCTCGGCCTTTTCAGGGACGACCCGGACCTGATGCGACGGGCGGCCGAGTACGTGGAGAGATTTTTTTGACCCGGCTCCTCACCCCACCCGAGGCCCAGCGCCTCCTCCGCATCGGCCGGACGAAGCTGCGGGAAGAGGTTGACCGCGGCGAGCTCGCCCCGGTACGGATCGGCCGCAAGGTCCTCTTCCGCGAGGAGGACCTGGAGGCCTACGTCGTCCGATGCGCAAGAAGTGGGCAGGCGGCTTCATCCGCAAGGGCGTCCGGTGGATCGACCGTTCCAGCGGTGGCGTCCGGCACCGATTCTCCACGCGGAAGACGACGGACGCGGGGGCGATGGAAGTGCTCCGCGCCTACGAGCTCGACCCCGCCGGGTTCTTTCGCCGCGCTGGCGAGAGAACTGACCTCGCCCAGGCGGTCGCGTCTTACCTGAAGGCCTCGGCGGCGAGGAACAGCCCGAAGCACGTCCGGTCCCAGGCGCGCGGTTTCGAGGAGTGGGCGACGTTTCTCGCTGCGCACGGCGCCACCTCGCTCGAGGAGATCACCCCGGCGCTCGCCGAGGAGTTCATCGCGTGGCGGCGCGACGGCGGCCGCCCGAAGACGGTCTGGGTGGATGGCGACAAGCGCGAGGTCATTCGCCCGGTCGACGTCGCGGCGGTGAACCGGGACCTTGCCGCCATGAAGGCCCTGCTCACCTGGGGGCGGGACACGGAGCTGATCCCCGATGGCTTCGATCCGCTGCGGCGCCGGCCCCTGCTCCCGGAGCATCACGGCGTCCGGCCGCACCGCTACGTCGAGCGGCGCGACGTCCTGAAGGCGCGGGCGAAGCTCACGCCGCGGTGGCGGGACCTCGTGACCCTGCTCTACGGAACCGCGTTCCGGTACGACAGCGCCGCCCGGCTCGAGCTGGCGAGTGTCGACGTCCGCCGCCGGGTCGTGCGCGACCCCCGCCCGAAGGGCAGGCGCGCCGTCGAGGTGGCTGTCTCGGCCGAGGTCCTCGCCGCGGCGATCCGGGTGGCCCAGCGGAATGCAACCCGGGGGGACCGGGACGCCGAGGGGCGCTCGCTCCACGAGGCCTACCCCGAGGACGAGGCCCAGCAGCTCGGGCGCCGGCTGACCGCCGCCTGCCGGGCCGCCGGAGTCGACCGCTTCACGGCGCACGACCTACGCGTCTCCGCTGCCACGCTGTTGCATCGGCGCGGCCTCCCCCTGCGCGACCTTCAAGATCGCCTCGGGCATCGCTCTACGGCCACCACAGAGCGTTACGTGAGGGCTTCCGCGGGCAGTTCGGTCCGGCCGCCCATCTGACCGTGAGCCCGTGGTGAGCCCGCGAGCCGGCGGAAAGCGGCCCCTGGCGGTCACCGGCGGCCGGCAATACCGAGGAAAATCAAGGCGCGCGCGGTGGGGCGGGTGTTTCGTAATCAGCAGGTCCCCGGTTCAAGTCCGGGTGTCGGCTCCACGAAAGACGCTGGTGGAGTTGGGGGAAGACGTAGGCGTCGCCCGTCCGCTGGACCTGGCCTGGAAGATGTCAAAGGGCGCTTACGGGCAGCCTTCAGGTCACGAAACGGCTGGCCTCGAACCACCACGAGGTCCTCGGGCTTGCCTGGGCCAGGTTGGTAGACAACCATGGCTCTTGGCCTTGTCATTGCGTGGCGCCTCGGAGGGAATTCACGATGGAGAGCTGGGAACACGAGTGTCAGAATGTGATTGATCTCCTCGGAGAATCAACCGCGCAGGAACTCTACGCTCTCGCCGAAACTGACAGGACGGCCGCAGTCGCCAAGTTCCAGCAACTCCTTCCAGATCGAAAACTCTGGGCCTGGTATCTCTCGGCCAACGACTTCGTCGCTGCTCTCGTGAACTACAAGAGGAAGCAGTGACCTTCCGCGGGGCCGGGCGAGCGAACTAGGCCTGCTGTCCCGCCTCGATCTTCCTGACCGCCTCCTCCAGGTCACTCTCGTCCAGGTCACTCTCGATTCTCAAGGGGCAGGGCCGTCCGGCTTCCAGTATTCCCCTTCGCGTTCGCCGTGCGGCTCCGGGTTGTTCTTGGCCGTAACGCAGAGAAGCGGGCCAGCAAATGGCACGAGCGCGATGACGCCCCAGAAGAGCCTGTAACGGAGGCTGCCCGGTCTTCGCCAGACACTCACCTCGCAGGCGATGCTCGCGAGAGCGGCTCCGGCGGCCATCGCGACGTCGGTGGCGTCCACGTTGTTACTCTAGCATCCCAAAGAGCACGCTCGACGCACACCCACGAGCCTTCGGGGCCCTTCCCTTTTCTAGGTCCTAATGGCGGCGCACGCATTTGGGAGCGCCGCCTGACGGCCGCGACTCTACTGCTCTGCCGGGTCGTCCTCAGGCGCATTTCCGTGTTCACTCTTCCACGAGAACCGGCCGCCGTCACAGGCCACCAGCTCGGCCGTGCCCATATGAATGGTTCCCGGAGGCGATGGCCCGCCGCAAACGGCGCAGACGCGACCGGGCTTCCAGAGTTGCTGGAAGCGCCCCCCATGAACCCCGGGGTCGCCTACCTTGACGCACTCCACGGGCTGGCTCCTACCGGTTGCCTGGAGGCTGCCGTCTGGCAACAGATCCAGTCGAACCGCCCGGACGACGAGCCCATAGCCGAGGCCCGGCCACTCGAAGGGCTTCCCATCGACTGCGACGGCGAGCCAATGATTGCCTTCGCGGGTGAGCAGGCCGCTGGCGCCCCAGGTGCTGTCGCAGCCGTCTAGGTCGGCGTGCCACTCATTGTCGCCGAGGCGCACGTTGATTGCGTCCCCTGACTCCTGAAGGTGAAACGTTCCCGGCGGGCCAAGCGCCCCTGTGATGAAAGTGGAAAGGAGCGCTACCAACGATGGCCAAGCCTTTCGTGCCGCTGCATGACCCCAGGACATGCGCCAATTCTACAACCATCGAGGTAGCCCTCTAGCGGTCCTCGAAGAGCTTGCGCAGGTAGCGCGAACGGTCGGCCAAGAAGTCCCTGGTCAGCGTGAAGTGGCTGGTCCGCTCGTAGTCGATGGGGCTGATGGCGCCATCGTCCAGGCTGTAGATGGTCGCCTGTGGATACGCCAGGATGATGGGCGAATGCGTGGCGATGACGAACTGACAGCCCTTGCCCGTGACCAGGTCGTGGAGCACCGCCAAGAAGCCGAGTTGACGCTGGGGCGAGAGAGCCGCTTCGGGTTCATCCAGGATGTAGACGCCATCGGCGTAGAAGCGGTTGGTAAGCAACGCCAGGAAGGATTCCCCGTGGGACTGCTCGTGCAGGGACTTTCCTCCATGGGCTTGCAGCGTGAGCATGCCTTGGTATTCCTCACGGGCGATGCGGTCCACCTCCGTAGCCACATTGAAGAAGCTCTCGGCTCGAAGGAAGTACCCGGTTCTCGGACGGCGGATACCCCGGACCAGCCGCAGGTAGTCCCCGAGGTCCGAGTGGGCCTTCTGGGTCTCGAAGCGGAAGTGCTGACTTCCGCCCTCGGGGTTCAGCTTCAACGCCAGGGCGATACCCTCCAGCAGCGTGGACTTGCCGCTGCCGTTCTCCCCCACGAGGAAGGTCACCTTCGGGTCCAGACTGAGGGAACTCAGGCTGGCGATGGCGGGGATGGAGAAAGGGTACTTCGCGAGGTCCGGAACCTTGTCCCGGCGCAGCTCGATGGACCGGAGGAAGGGTTCCTTTCCTGTGGAGCGTCGCGAGCGCGTCATCATCAGCCAACGGGCGGGCTAGGTCTTGTTGCCGATGTACTTGCCCACGAGGTTCACGCTGATGCCCTTGGGACCGTAGTCGATTATTTCCAAGTCGGCCGAGTCTGAGAGGCCTCGGTATCGCAAGAGCCGGTACCCGCTGATGCGCGGCGGCTCGCTCTC
>DATJNL010000410.1:0-7175 GCA_035508175.1 Myxococcales bacterium | reverse complement strand
GTGGAGACGGCGCAACTCTTGGCCTCCGAGTACCAGTACGAGGTCCAGAACGTCGGCTTCGAGATCGAGGACTTCATCGAGGAGGGCGAGGACGCCGCCGAGGACCTGCAGCCGCGGCCACCGGTCGTGACCATCATGGGCCACGTCGACCACGGCAAGACCTCGCTGCTCGACGCCATCCGCGCCACCAACGTGGCCGGCGGCGAGGCGGGCGGCATCACCCAGCACATCGGCGCCTACCAGGTCCAGACTCCAAAGGGGCCGATCACCTTCCTCGACACCCCCGGTCACGAGGCGTTCACCGCCATGCGTGCCCGCGGCGCGCAGGCCACCGATCTCGTGGTGCTCGTGGTCGCCGCCGACGACGGCGTGATGCCGCAGACGATCGAGGCCATCAACCACGCGCGCGCCGCCGAGGTGCCCATCCTCGTGGCCATCAACAAGATCGACAAGCCGGGCGCCGACATCCAGCGCGTGAAGAACGCTCTCATGGCGCACAGCCTGGTGGACGAGTCGCTGGGCGGCGACACCATCATGGTGCCGGTCTCCGCGAAGACGAAGCAGGGGCTCGACCACCTGCTCGAGATGATCGCGCTGCAGTCCGAGGTGCTCGAGCTCACCGCGAATCCGGACAAGCCCGGCACCGGCGTGATCATCGAGGCCAAGCTGGACAAGGGCCGCGGGCCGGTGGCCACGGTGCTCGTGCAGGACGGCACGCTCCGCGCGGGCGACGCCGTGGTCACGGGCAGCCACTACGGCAAGGTCCGCGCCATGGTCGACGACCACGGCCAGAAGGTCGAGGCCGTGGGGCCTGGCTGCCCCGCCGAATTGCTCGGCCTCTCGGGCGTGCCCGTGGCGGGCGAGACGTTCAACGTGGTGGAGGACGAGAAGGCGGCCAAGGAGATCGCCGACCACCGCGCGCTCAAGGCGCGGCAGGTCGAGCTTGGCAAGAACACCAAGTCCACCCTCGAGGATCTCTTCACGCAGGTGGCGCGCGGCGAGGCCAAGGAGCTGCGGCTGATCGTGAAGGCCGACGTGCAGGGCTCGGTGGAGGCCGTCGCCGACGCCCTCAAGAAGCTCGCCACCAAGAAGGTGGGCGTCGCGGTGCTCCACCAGGCGGTGGGCGGCATCAGCGAGAGCGACGTGATGCTGGCTGCGACCTCCGGCGCGGTCATCGTGGGCTTCAACGTGCGTCCCGAGGCGAAGGCCGCGGAGATCGCCGCCCAGCAGGGCGTGGAGATCAAGCTGTACACGATCATCTACGAAGCCGTGGACGACGTGCGCAAGGCGATGGAAGGGCTGCTCGAGCCGACGCGGCGCGAGAAGCTGCTCGGCCGCGCCGAGGTGCGCAACCTCTTCAACGTGCCGAAGATGGGCACCATCGCCGGCGTGGCCGTCACCGAGGGCAAGATCAACCGCAGTGCCTTCGTGCGGCTCATCCGCGACAACGTTCCGGTGTTCACGGGCAAGGTGGGGTCGCTGCGCCGCTTCAAGGACGACGTGCGCGAGGTCCAGAGCGGCTTCGAGTGCGGCGTCGGGCTCGAGAACTACAGCGACATCAAGCCGGGGGACGTGATCGAGGCCTTCGAGGTCG
The DNA here is from genome assembly GCA_035508175.1 of Myxococcales bacterium. Lineage (GTDB taxonomy): Bacteria > Myxococcota > Myxococcia > Myxococcales > JAKAPL01 > DATJNL01. The sequence continues at coordinate 5,581 of DATJNL010000410.1, read as the reverse complement.
AAGAGATCCGCCAGAGCTTGCAGTAGGAGCGAGGCCCCCTGGCCCGGCCTCTGCCCCGCCGGGGGGAGGCGCCTCGGCCTGCCGAGGGAAGAGGGCCAGGGTGAGTGGACCCTCGGGAAGACATGGTCGTCGGAATCCTCAGACTGTCGCTCTCCATTCCCGACGCGGGCTCCCTCAAGGGCAAGCGTCAGGTGCTGCGCAAGGTCCTCGACCGGGTGCGGGCGCGCTTCAACGTCGCCGTCGCCGAGACCGGCGACAACGACCTGTGGCAGCGCGCCGAGGTGGGCGTGGCCGCCGTGGGCAACGACCGCCGCTTCGTGAACGAGGTGCTCGACAAGGTGGCGCACTTCGTGGAGGAGATGGCGGTCGCACCGGTCCTCGACCGCGCGCTCGAGATCCAGAGCGTGGGCGAGCTGTACGGAGACGTCCGATGAAGGGCTCGCCCAGGAAGAGCTTCGGCGGCACCAGCCGGCCCGCCCGCGTCGCCGAGGAGGTCCAGCGTGAGCTCTCGTCCATCCTGGTGCGCGGCCTCAAGGATCCGCGCATCGTGGGACTGGTCACGATCACCGGCGTGAAGCTCTCGCCGGATCTGCGCGAGGGCGTCGTCTACTACTCGGTCTTCGGCACCGAGGCCGAGCGGACGTCGACCCAGGAGGGTCTCCAGGCCGCCGCCGGCTTCCTGCGCCGCGAGATCGGTCACCGCTTGAAGCTGCGCGTGGCCCCGAACCTCCGCTTCGCCTTCGACACGTCCATCGAGACCGGCGACCGCATCGAGCAGCTCATCCGCGAGGTCCACGAGCACGATGCCGACCGCGACCCCGAGAAATGAAGCCGGGCCGTTCGACGGCCTCCTCATCATCGACAAGCCATCGGGCCCGACGTCCTCGGACGTCGTGCAGACGGTGAAGCGCTTGCTGCGCGCGGGGAAGGTGGGTCACACGGGCACGCTCGATCCGCTCGCGACGGGCGTGCTGCCCCTCTGCCTCGGCAAAGCCACGCGCCTTTCGCAGTACCTGCTGGACGCCGACAAGGGCTACCGGGCGACGCTGGTGCTCGGCGCCCGCACCGACACGGGAGACGCCGAGGGCAGGGTGATCGAGGAGCGGCCGGTGCCCCCGCTGACGGCCGAACGCGTGGACGCCGCGCTGGTCTCGCTCACGGGCGAGCAGCTCCAGCGGCCTCCGATGTACTCGGCGGTCAAGGTCGGAGGAGAGCGGCTCTACGAGCGGGCCCGCCGCGGCGAGTCCGTCGAGCGCTCCGCGCGCCCCATTCGCATCGACCGACTGACGCTCCTCGAGCTGGCACCGCCGCGGCTCGTCGTCGACGTGCTCTGCAGCAAGGGAACGTACGTCCGGGTGCTCGGGGAGGCCATCGGTGAGAGGCTGGGCACGGTTGCCCACCTCGCCGGTCTGCGCCGCACCCGCAGCGGAGCTTTCGCGGAAACGGAGGCATTGGGTCTCGCCGAGCTGGAGGCCGCCCAGGACCCGCGCGAGCTCGCCTTGCAGCGCCTCCTGCCGGCCGAGCGCGCGCTCGGCCACCTCCGCCGGATCGACCTCGACGCGCGTGAGGCGGAAGGCGTCCGTCACGGTCGCGCTCCAAGCCGGCCGGAGGGGCTCGCCGCCGGCCTCCTCGCGCTGCACGACCCCGCGGGGAAGCTGGTGGCGGTCGGCAAGGCCGATGGTGTGGGTCGCATCGGCCTGGAGCGGGTTCTCACCGGCATTTGAGATATGCTCCTCCTTCGAGGAGGGAGCACGATGCGCGCGATCGCGGGCGGTGCGGTGGCAGCTCTCTGGCTGGCGGCTTGCGGCGGTGCCGGGCCTTCGAATGCCACCGGAGGCGAGAGCTCGGCCGGGGGCGGCTCAGGCGGGTCCACGGGCGTCGCCAGCTCGAGCACGACGGGTCGCGCCTCGGCGGGTGGCACCTCGACGGGCGGCCGCTCGACCGGGGCCGCTTCGACCGGCGGTGCCGGCACGTCCACGGGCAGTACCTGTGGCTCGAGCCCGCTCACGCTCGACGGCCTGGTCGTCTCGCCCACGCTCCAGCTCTCCGCGGCGACGGTCTCCGCCGGGCAGACGCTCACGGGCAGCTTCACGCTCTGCAACCCAACGAGCGCCGCCATCGCGCTCGACAACGTCGACATCGCCGCGCGGCCCCCCGGCGGCACCGACGCCAACGGCCCCTTCGGCGATCTCTACGACGGCCCCGGCGTGACCATCGGCCCCGGCCAATCGAAGGCATATTCGGAGGGTCGCCCTTTCACCGCGAACGACGCCCTCGGCGGGTGGTACGCCTACGTCACCGTCGTCGACTCGGCGGGCAACTACCACGGCGACAGCACCTTGCCCGACAACAAGGTCCTCTTCACCGTGGTCGCGCCGTCCGGAGGCTCCACCGGCTCGGGAGGCTCCGCCAGCGGCGGTGCCAGCACTGGCGCAGGAGGCAGCTCGACGGGCGCGGGCGGCAACGGCGGCTCGTCGGGAGGCACGGCCCCGAGCGGCCTGCACGTGGTGAACGGGAGCACCAACGGCGCGGGTGAGATCGTCGACGGCTCAGGCAACGTCGTGCAGCTGCACGGCGCCGATCGCTCGGGCACCGAGTTCGCCTGCAGTTACGAGGGTGGCGGCGACCCGGACGCGGGCTTTCCAGGCTTCTTCGACGGCCCCAACGACCAGGCCGGGATCGACCAGATGCTGGCCTGGCACATCAACGCCGTGCGCGTGCCGCTCAACGAGGACTGCTGGCTCGGGCTGAATGGCCTGCCGGACGGCGACACGGCGGCGGACTACCAGGCGGCCATCGTGGCCTGGGTGAACCTGCTCGAGGCGAACGGCCTCGTGGCCATCGTCGACCTGCACTGGGCGGCGCCGGGCACAGAAGCCACCGACAGCTCGGTCGGCCAGCTCCCCATGGCCGATGCCGACCACGCGCCCGCCTTCTGGACGTCGGTGGCGACGACGTTCGCCGACAACGGCTCGGTGATCTTCGATCTCTTCAACGAGCCGTACATCTCCGACTGGGGCTGCTGGACCTCGGGCGCCCCGGCCAGCGCGGGCTGCGCGCAGGACGGGAACGGGACGAACTACGCGGTGGCCGGCATGGCGACCCTCCTGCAGGCGGTGCGCAACGCGGGGGCAAACAACGTCGTCATCCTCGGCGGGCTCGCCTACTCCGGCGACTTCTCGAGCTGGGTGTCCTCGGTGCAGAGCATTCCCGGCCTCGCGGCGCCGCTGAATGGGCTCAGCCTCGACAACGTCGCAGCGTCCTGGCACGCCTACGACTTCAACTCCGTGTATTCGGACTGCCCGAGCCAGTACAACGGCTACGCGACCACCTGCGCCACGGGGCAGCAGACGGCCGCCAACTCCGGGATCACCGGCGTGCTCGGCGCGGGCTTCCCGGTCGTGATCGGGGAGATGGGCATCTCGGCCTACTCCGCTTCCACGGAGCAGCCCTTCTCCGCCTCGCAGCTCACCGAGCTGGACGGGTGGCTCGACAGCCTCATGACGTACATGGAGGGCCAGCAGCAGGGCTACGTGGCCTGGTCGTGGAACACCGATACCCCGCCGCTGCTCATCACCGACTACACGACCGGCGCTCCGACGCCGGACTTCGGCGTGACCTACCAGGCCCACCTGTCGCAGCTCTGAGGCGCTACTTGTTCGCCGCCAGCTTCTCCCGGTAGGCCTTCATCATGAGCTCCTGGTCGCCCTTGGGCACCGGGGCGTACTTGGCGAACTCCATGGTGAACTCGCCCTTGCCCTGGGTGGCCGAGCGCAGATCCGTCGAGTAGCCGAACATGTTGTTCAGGGGAACGTGGCAGACCACGGTGAAGCTCTGGTCGCCAGTGTCGGTGGAGATGATGGTCCCGCGCCGCTGGTTGAGCTGGCCGACCACGGTGCCCTGGAACTCCTTTGGCGCCTGGACCTCGACGTTCATGATCGGCTCGAGGATGGTCGGCTTCGCCTCCGCGTAGCCCTCGCGGAAGCCCATGAGGGCCGCGGTCTTGAACGCCTGCTCGCTCGAGTCCACCGCGTGGAAGGCGCCGTCGTTCACCACCACCCGCACGCCCGAGATGGGGAAGCCGATGAGGCTGCCCTTCTCGATGGCCTCCTTGAAGCCTTTGTCGCAGGCGGGAATGAACTCCTTCGGGATGGCGCCGCCCGTGATCTCGTTGATGAACTCGTAGGGCTCGACGGCGTCCGGCGGGAGGGGCTCGATGTAGCCGGCCACCTTGGCGTACTGGCCCTTGCCGCCGGTCTGCTTCTTGTGCGTGTAGTTGAACTCGCCGCGCTGCGTGATCGTCTCGCGGAAGGCGACCTGCGGCTTGCCCGACTGGACCTCGCAGTTGTACTCGCGCTTCATGCGCTCGATGTAGATCTCGAGGTGCAGCTCGCCCATGCCCGAGATGATGGTCTGGGCGGACTCTTCGTCCCGGTGCACGCGGAAGGTCGGGTCCTCCTTGGTGAAGCGGTTGAGCGCCTTCGAGAAGTTGGCCTCGCCGGTGCGGTCCTTGGGCGCGACCGCCAGCGAGATCACCGCGTCCGGCACGTGCATCGAGGTCATCGTGTAGTTGACCGTGCCGTCGGTGAAGGTGTCGCCCGAGGCGCACTCCACGCCGAAGAGCGCCACGATGTCGCCGGCGCGGGCCTCGTTGACGTCGTTCATCTCGTTCGAGTGCATGCGCACGATGCGCGGGACCTTCACCTTCTTCTGGTTGGCCTGGTTGTAGATGAAGTCGCCCTTGGCAATCTTGCCCTGGTACATGCGCATGTAGGTGAGTTGCCCGTAGCGGCCGTCCTCCAGCTTGAACGCCAGCCCCACGAACGGCTTGTCGGGCACGGATTCGAGCTTCACCTTCGCCTCGTCGTTCTTCTGGTCGAGGGCGATGTTCTCCACCTGCGTGGGGTTGGGCAGGTAGGCGACCACCGCGTCGAGCAGCGTCTGCACGGCCTTGTTCTTGTAGGCGCTGCCGCACATGACGGGCGTCATCTTGAGCGCGATCGTCGCCCGCCGGATGGCGGCCTTGAGCTGCTCCTCGGAAACGGGGGCGTCCGCGAGGAAGAGCTCGGCGAGGTCGTCGTCCACCTCGGCGACCTCATGGATGATGTAGCGGCGGGCCTCCTCGGCGCGGGCCTTGTAGTCGGCCGGGATCTCCTCGACGCGGATGTTCTCGCCGTTCTCTCCGTCGTAGTAGTAGGCGTTGCCGGCGATGGGGTCCACGATGCCCTTGAACTTGTCCTCGGCGCCGATGGGGATCTGGATCATCACCGCGTGGTGGCCGAGCTTCTCCTTGAGCTGCTTGGCGACGCGCTCGTAGTTCGCGCCGGCGCGGTCCATCTTGTTGACGAACGCGATGCGCGGCACGCCGTAACGCTTCATCTGCCGGTCGACGGTGATGGACTGGCTCTGGACCCCAGACACGGAGCAGAGGACCAGGATGGCGCCGTCGAGCACGCGCAGCGCGCGCTCCACCTCGATGGTGAAGTCGACGTGGCCGGGCGTGTCGATGATGTTGATGTTGTGGTCGCCCCACATGCAGTAGGTGGCGGCGGACTGGATGGTGATGCCCTTCTCGCGCTCG
>DATJNL010000409.1:0-6114 GCA_035508175.1 Myxococcales bacterium | reverse complement strand
GGGCGTCGCGTTGAACAACCCGGCGATGATCGTGGCGGGGATGATCGTGGGCGCGTCCGGCTCGATCCTGACGAACCTGATGGCGGTCGCGATGAACCGCTCGATCCCGGCGATCGTCGCCGGCGGCTTCGGCGGCGGTGGCGCGGTGGCGGGCGCCAGCGGCGCCGGCGAGCACGCCGGCACGGTGCGCAGCACGACGGCCGCCGATGCCGCCATCCAGCTCGCGTACGCCAACCGCGTGGTGATCGTCCCCGGCTACGGGATGGCGGTGGCCCAGGCCCAGCACGCGGTCCGCGAGCTGACCAAGGAGCTCGAAGACCGCGGCGTCGAAGTGAGCTACGCGATCCACCCGGTGGCGGGGCGCATGCCCGGCCACATGAACGTGCTGCTGGCGGAGGCCGACGTCCCCTATGACCAGCTCAAGGAGATGGACGACGCCAACCCCGAGTTCCAGCGCACCGACGTCTCGCTGGTGATCGGCGCCAACGACGTCACCAACCCCGCCGCCAAGAACACCCCCTCCTCGCCGATCTACGGGATGCCGATCCTGGAGGTCTCCGACAGCCACTCGGTGATCGTGATCAAGCGCTCGATGAACCCGGGCTTCGCGGGCATCGAAAACGAGCTCTACTACGACCCGAAGACGACGATGCTGTTCGGCGACGCGAAGTCGGCCGTCAGCGAAATCGCGGCCGAGCTGGCGCAGATCTGAGCTTCGCCTCTGCCACACTGCGCTCGTGATCGAGCGCAGTCGCGCCCTGGCCGCCCTGGCGGAGGAGGAGTTCGACGTCGCCGTGGTCGGAGGCGGCATCACCGGCGCCGGCGTGGCCCTCGACGCCGCCAGCCGCGGCTACAGCGTGGCCCTGATCGAGCGCAACGACTTCGCCTCCGGCACCTCCAGCCGCTCGAGCAAGCTCGTCCACGGGGGCCTGCGCTACCTGCAGAACTTCGACCTGGGCCTGGTCCGCGAGGCGCTGCTGGAGCGCCGCCTGCTGGTCCACCTGGCGCCGCACCTGGTGCGTCCGCTGCCGCTGGTCGTGCCGGCCTTCGAAGGCGCCCGCCCGGACCGCCTGGTGGGGGTCGGCCTGAACCTCTACGACGTGATGTCCGTCGAACGCGACCGCTCGCGGCGTTCCCGCCGCGCGCGGCGCTCCCGTGGCGAGCGCGGGCTCGCCTCAGCCTCCGCCGGGGGCGAGGAGGTGGAGTCCTGGAGCCCCGAGCGCCACCGCGTGATCAGCGGCGAGGAGGTGCTCGAGCTGCTGCCCGCCCTCGCCGCCCGCGAGCCCACCAGCGGCTACCTCTTCTACGACTGCCAGACCGACGACGTGCGCCTGGTGCTGACGGTCCTCGGCGAGGCCGAGCGCTTCGGGGCGGTGTGCGCCAACCGCGTCGAGGTGGTGGGGCTGCTCGAGCACGAAGGCCGCGCCTTCGGGGTGCAGGCGCGCGACACCGAGACCGGCGCCGACTTCCAGGTCCGGGCCGCGAACGTCGTCAACGCGACCGGGGTGTGGGCCGACGAGCTGCGCCCCCAGGAGCTCCACGAGGAGGCCGAGCTGCCCAGCATCCGCCCCAGCCGAGGCACCCACATCCTGCTGCGGACGGCCGAGCTGCCGCTTCGCGGCGGAGCGATCGTGCCGGCCGGCGGGGGACGCTCGATCTTCGCCCTGCCGTGGCTCGGGCACGCGCTCGTGGGCACCACCGACAACGACTACGAGGGCTCGCTCGACCACATCAGCCCGTCGGTGGACGACATCGGCTACCTGCTGGAGGCCGTCAACGGCTTCTTCGGGACCGACTTCGGCCCCGACCGGCTGACGGGGGCCTTCGCCGGCGTGAGGCCACTGATCTCGACCGGCGACCCGAAGAAGTCGGTGGACATCTCGCGCAAGGCCGAGCTGTACGAGACCTCCTCCGGGATGATCACGATCACCGGCGGCAAGCTCACGACCTTCCGGCGGATGGCGAAGATGGCGGTCGACCGGATCGTCGAGCGGGAAGCCCGCGACGCGCCCTGCCGGACCCAGGAAATCCCCCTCGGGCAGGCCGTCCCGCCCGAGCAGCTGCCGCGCGTGGAGGGCGTTCCCGAGGACGCCTACGCGGCGCTCGCGGGGCGCTACGGCCACGCCGCCCGCGAGGTGCTCGAGCTGGCCGCCACCCGCGGCGAGCTGGCCCAGGCGATCGTCCCGGAGCTGCCCGATCTGCTGGCCGAGGTGGCGCTCGCGGCGCGCCACGAGCAGGCCCGCAGCATCGGCGACGTGCTGCTGCGGCGCACCCGCCTCGGGCTGCTGGCCGGACGCGAGCTCGGCCAGGGCGAGAACGGCTCCGCCCCGGCACCGGCCCGGCGCGCCGGAGACGTGCTGGCACGCGAGCTGGGCTGGGACGAGCAGCGCCTGGAGCTGGAGCTGCGCCGCTTCGAGCAGGAGGCCCTCGCGGAGGGCATCGTCCCGTCGGCCTGGCGGGGGGCCTCCCCCGAGCGCGAGCCGACGAGCACCGCGCCGGCGCTTTGAGCGCGCCCCCGCGCACGCTGCAGGCGTGCGGGCTGGAGATCGAGCTGGGCCCCCGCCCGTGGCTGATGGGGGTCGTCAACGCCTCCCCCGACTCGTTCAGCGACGGCGGCGCGTACGCCGACCTGGACGCCCGCGTGGAGCTCGCCCGCCGATTGCTCGCCGACGGCGCCGACATCATCGACATCGGCGGCGAGTCGGCCACCACGGGCAGGCCCCCGGTGCCGGTCGAGCGCGAGCTCGAGCTGGTCGTCCCGCTGATCGAGGCCGTCGCCGGCGGGCTCGGGGCGCTGGTGTCGGTGGATACCTACAAGCCGCAGGTGGCGGCCGCCGCGGTCGCCGCCGGGGCGCGCATAGTCAACGACGTAAGCGGCCTGCGCGACCCTGAGCTCGCCGAGGTCTGCGCCGCCACGGGGGCCGCTCTGGTGGTGATGCACACCCGCGCCGCCCCCCGCGAGCGGCTGCAGGACCCACGGCTGTACGAGGACCTCGTCGGCGAGGTGCTGGCCTTCCTGGGCGAGCGCGTGTCCTTGGCGGTGGCGGCCGGGTGCCGCCCCGAGCAGCTGATCGTGGACCCTGGCCCGGACTTCGCCAAGACGCCCTCCCAGACGGTGGCGCTGCTGCGCGAGCTGCCGCGCATGCACGAGCTGGGGCTGCCGCTGCTGCTCGCGATCTCGCGCAAGGACTTCATCGGCGCGCTCACCGGGCGCCCGCCCCGTGAGCGGCTCGCCGGCACGCTCGCGGCGCTCGGCCACGGGGTCGAGAGCGGGGCCCACATCGTGCGCCTGCACGACATCCGCGAGGCCGGCGACTTCCTGGCCGTGCGGGCCGCGCTGGCGGGCGAGCTGGAGGTGGACCCGCAGCTGGCATTGCAGGATCGGCTGCGCCACGAGCGCTAGGCTGACCCGCACACGGGTGCCCCGCGCTGTCCAACGCATGGGGACGCCAACCGCCCAGCAACAGAAAGCGAGACCCACGATGCCAGTCCTCGAGCGCTCCGAGCTGGAGGCGAGCCCGCTCGCCGACCTCCACGCGATCGCCGACCAGGTCGGAATCGAAGGCTTCAAACGCCTCCGCAAGGCGGAGCTGATCGACAAGATCCTCGCCGCCCAGGGAGGCGGCGAGGGAAAGGTGGCGGCCGACGCCGGATCCGCCGACGAGGAGGAGGCCCCGAAACGTACCCGCAGGCGCCGCCTGATCCGCACCCGCCGCGGAGCCAAACGCGACGAGTCCGACGAGGACCAGGACGCCGGCGAACAGGAGCAGGAGCAGGAGCAGGCCGCCGAGCCCCAGGCCGACGCCGAGCCGCAGGCCGACGCCGAGCCGCAGGCCGAGGAGCCGCAGGAGTCCGGCGGCGACCGGGACGAGGCCGGGGCGCGCAAGGGCTCCCCTGGGCGCTCCCGCGGGCGTGCCCGTACTGAGGAGGCCGGCGAAGAGACCTCCGACGGGCGGGCCGACGAGCCGGCCGGCGCTGCCCGTGGACGGCGGGGGCGCAGCTCCGGGGAGGAGCGCAGCGCCGAGGGCGTCGTCGAGGTGCTCGGCAACGGGTCGGCCTTCCTGCGCGTCAACCCGCCGGACCAGTCCCCGGATGACCTGTACATCTCCTCGGCCCAGGTGCGCCGCTGCGAGCTGGTCAGCGGTGACCGGGTGAGCGGCCCCGTGCGCACGCCGCGGCGCTCGGAGCGCTACGCCTCGCTTCTGCGGATCGAGACGATCAACGGCGCCCCCGCCGACGAGGTCGCGGCCGGGACCCGCTACGAGGACCTGCCCGCCGACTGGCCCAGCGAGCGCCTGGCGCTCGCCGCCGGCGACCCGACGCTCGAGGCGATCGAATGGCTGACCCCGTTCGGCCGCGGCTCGCGGGTCGTGATCGCCGGGGGCCGCTTCGCCGGCAAGAGCGAGGTCCTGCGGCAGATCGCCGCGGCCCTGCAGGCGCAGCCCGAGCTGACGCTGAGCGTCGCGCTCGTGGGGGTGCGCCCGGAGGAGGTCACCCAGTGGCAGGACGGCCCGCTCGAGACGGCCGCCGCGCTCAACTTCGCCGCCTCCGCCGACACCCAGGCGCAGGCCCTGGAGCGGGTGCTCGAGACAGCCCGCCGCACGGCCGCCAGGGGTGGACACGCGGTGGTGCTGATCGACACGCTCGACGGGCTGCACCCGCCGGCCGCCCGCAAGGCGCTGGCGTCGGCCCGCAACCTGCGCGACGGCGGCTCGCTGACCGTGATCGCCACCGCCGCGGCGCCGTTCGGGGGGGAGACGACCGTGATCGCGCTCGACCCGCGCGCCGCCTCGGCCGGCCGTCAGCCGATCGTGGACCTGGTCGCCAGCGGCACGCTGCGGCCGGACCTGCTGGTCGGCGAGGACGGGGCCGCGGCGATCACGCGCGCCCGCGCGTCGGCGCTCGAGGACTGACGGCCGGGAGAGCCTGGAGAGCTACAGCGACTGGGGCCGGTAGGCGACCCGCGTCCAGGACGGCTCGGGCGCCAGCTCGATCGGTTCCGCCCGCCGGCCGGTGCCGGCGTCGGCGGGCTGCACGTAGGCGAAGCTTCCGGCGGAGGGGTCGAAGTGGACCGCCAGCTCGCCCTCCTTGACCCGCTGGTCCAACCACGCCCCGCGGAACACGAGCCGCCGCAGCCAGTGCACCAGCGAGCGCTCGGCAGGGCCCACGAGATCGGGCCAGCACTCGTTGACGTGGTCGCCGAGCGCCGAGGCCGGCTCGAGGATCTCGCCGTTGACGGCGAGGTTGACGAGGTCTTCCAGCTCGTCCTCTTCGAGGCGGTCGCGGACGAAGCCGAGCTTGATCGCCGCCTGCTCGCAGCGCTCGGAGAAGTCCACCTCGTTGAAGGTGAATCGCAGCTCTCCGTATTCGAGCACGAAGTGCTCTCCGGAGTCGTAGTTTTCGCGTCGTGCGGTTTCCATTCCACCACCGGGCTTCGCTTGGGCGCCCGGTCCCCGTCGGGATCATAAGCCGGGTTCCTTCCCGGGCGACTGCAGTGAATGGGATTTTGCACCTTCAGGCAAGCGCGGAGCGCAGTGCCTCCTCGAGCTGGGGGTGCTCGAACTCGTAGCCGAGCACGAGCGCCTTGGCGGGCACGATGCGTGCCCCGGTGGTCACGATCTGGGCCATCTCCCCGTACATCGCCCGCAGCGCGAAGCCCGGGACCGGGATCACGGCCGGGCGGTGCAGGACCCGCCCGAGCACCCTCGAGAATTCGCGGTTTTCGACCGGGGTGGGGGCGGTGCCGTTGATCGCACCGCTCCAGCGCTCGTCGCCGATCGCCGCCAGCGCGATCCCCACCAGGTCGTCGGTGTGGACCCAGGAGATGAACTGGCGCCCGGAGGCCACCGGGCCGCCGACCCCGAGGCGGAAGGGGGTCAGCATCTTCGCGAGCGCCCCTCCGGAGGCGTCCAGCACGACCCCCGTGCGGAGCATGCAGACGCGCATCCCGAGCTGTGAGGCGGCGGCCGCCTCGCGCTCCCACTCCACGCACACGGTGGCCAGGAAGTCGGCCCCGGGCGGGGCCTCCTCGTCGAGCGGCTCCTCGTTGCGGGGGCCGTAGTAGCCGGCCGCCGAGGAGCTCAGCAGCACCGGCGGGGGCGTCCCGCAGGCGCC
>DATJNL010000408.1:0-4530 GCA_035508175.1 Myxococcales bacterium | reverse complement strand
CGACGAGGTGAGTCTCTTCCTGACGCCCTTCGATCTCTTCCTGACGTCGATCGATCGGAGACTCGACGAGGTGAGTCTCTTCCTGACGCCCTTCGATCTCTTCCTGACGTCGATCGATCGGAGACTCGACGAGGCGAGTCTCTTTCTGACGCCCTTCGATCTCTTCCTGACGTCGATCGATCAGAGACTCGACGAGGTGAGTCTCTTCCTCACGCCCTTCGATCGAGGTCTGCGCCCGCCGAGGAAGCGCCTGATCCCGTTCAGGGTTTTTCTGACGCACGCCTGGTGGCCGTTGAGCCCGCTGCTTCGACTTGTGAGCGGCTTCAGATCGTTCCTGCGCCGCGCCGGAAAGACCACGGCGCGCTCCATCTCGTTCGAGAACCCAGCCGTCTTCGAGACGACGCTGGGCAGGAAGCGTGCGAAGCCCTCGGAATCACTCACGGCGAGCTTCGGACTCCGATCGAACCCGTTCACGCCTCGGATGGTCCCCGTCAGATGCCGTGCGACGCCCGTCAGGACCCTCATGAACGACGTCGTCTCCTTCGCGACGCCCGTCAGCTAGTGCACCACGCCCTCCGTGGGCCCATCGAAGGGCCGCAATCAAGACACTGGTCGCGTTTGACTACCCCTGTATGCCTTCATCTTCCACGCGACCCCGGTCGTCGGGCAGTGGGACCGCCCCTGCTCTTCTCTCACGGTCCGGGTGACCTTCGGCGACGCGATCGCCTTTCAGTTCGAGCAGCCCACGTTCCGTACCGGCCGGCCGCTCACGCGCCGGGCGCTCGTCGTACGGCCCCAGATCGAGGCCGTGTTCGAGGCGATCGTCGCGAGACGAGCCCCGGCCTTCGCCAGCCCCGTCGATGACCTCGTTAGCGGCGATCATGGCGACGTCTACGCCGGTGGCACCGCGCTCCACGTCAGATCGAAGTCGATCGGCAGGGCGTTCGAGATGGGGATGAAGAAGAGCACCGGGCGCTTCAAGGCGAAATCGGAGAGCTGGAGCGTGAAGTGGCCGGTGACGTGGGCCCGCTCGGGGGATTGCCAGTCGATCTCGACGGGCGCCTCGAGGCGCCGGGGCACGCCGTGCAGGGTGACCTCGAGGTCGGCGGTGGCCTTGCCGGTCGCCTGCGCGTCGTGCGGGACGACCGCCCGCACGGTGACGGTGGGGAAGCGGTCGGCGCCGACGGCGCCCAGGGCGTCGCCGTCGCGCGCGGCGTTGCCGGAGGAGAAGGCGCGCACGGGCGCTTCGAGCTCGGCTTCCAGCTCGCCGCTCGGCAGGAAGCGGGCCCGGCCGGTCAGCCGGTGGGCGACGCCGGTCACGTCGTGGAAGGTGTAGCTCACGTGGTAGCGAACGGTCTGCGGCACGCCCGGCGCGAGCTGGAAGAAGAGGGGCGCGGCGCCGAGCGCCAGGGCGAGCAGGGCGGCCATGGCTGAAAGACACGGTGGGGACTCCGGGTGTCTCCGGCCACCGGGGCGCGGCGCGCCGCCCGCCTGCTACCCGGGCTCCCGCGCGCTCGGCGGCCGGGCGGTCAGGAACGGGAGCACGGCGGCGAGGAAGGGGTCGGGCGACTCGCGGTGGCAGAAGTGGCCGCCGGGGATGGCGGCCACCTGGAACGCGGCCCGAAAATGGGCGCGGGTCGCCTCGAAGGTCGCGGGCGGCACGCTGGGGTCGTCGGCGCCGGCCACGTTCAACGTGGGCACCTCCACGGGGCGGCGCAGGAACGCGGGCGTGCGGACGCTCGCCGCGCGGTAGTAGCCGAGCGCGGCGTGGAGCGACCCGGGGGCGGCCAGGCAGCGCTTCACCGGGGCGAGGTCCCCTTCCGTGAAGCTCCACGTGGGCGACCAGCGGTGCCACAGCCGGGCGATGCCGGCGAGGTCGCGGCGGGCGAAGCGCGCCTCCGCGCCGGGCAGGGTGAGCGTGACGAAGTGGCGCAGCGCCCAGGCGAGCCGCGGGGTCGGCGTGAGGGCGGCGCGGTGGGGAATCCCGATGGCCACGAGCCGGGCGACGCGCTCCGGCGCGAGGGCCACCGCGGCGTAGGCGGCCTCCGCGCCCCAGTCGTGGCCCACGACGAACGCCCGCGGCTCGCCGAGCGCGTCGAGCAGGCCGAGGACGTCCTCGCCCAGCGTGCGCGAATCGGCGTCCCGCGGCGGCGGCTCGGTGGGGGCGTAGCCGCGCAGGTAGGGCGCGACCACGTGAAAGCCGGCGGCGGCGAGCTTCGGGCCGAGCGGGTCCCAGCTCTCGGCGGTGTCGGGGAAGCCGTGCAGCGCGAGGACGAGCGGCCCCCGGCCCCACTCGAGGCAGGCGAAGCGCAGGCCGTTGGCCTGGAGGAAGCGCGGCCCGGGGGCGGGGCTCACGCCACGGTGACGCGGTAGAGGCGCTTCTCCAGGCGCGCGAGCGCGTCGGCGAGCTCGGCGCGCTTGAAGCGCGACTGCGTGGCCTCCGCGAACGAGAGCACCTTGTCCTCGAGGAAGTGCCAGAGGAAGCGGCACAGCTCGCGGTCGTCGTCGGAGCCGAGCCGGTCGTCGAGGCCGCCGCCGCGCATGAACTCGTCCACGGCCTCGAACTCGCGCCGCAGGTCGGCCTGCGCGAGCCAGATGGCGGTGCGCACGGCCAGCTCGCTGGGCCCGTGGCCCGCGGCCACGGCGCGCTCGAAGCGCGCCTTCGCGGCCTCGTCCTGCCAGTCGGTGACCTCGGGGGGGAACGCGCGGATGTCCTCCTCGAGCACCTCGGCCAGCTTGTCGAGGAGGAAGTCCCCGATGGGCTGGGGCTTCACGTCGTAGAGAAAGTCCCAGCGCGACGGCACGGGTCACCCTTCCGAGACGAGGCCGATGCCGAGCCTGCGGCGGGCGGCCTCGCCGGCCTCGAGCTCGCGGCGGATCACGTCGTAGACGCGCTTCTTGGTGAGGAACTCGCGGTGCGCGCAGTCCTTCAGCTCCACGTTCTGGAGGTTCGCCTGGCCGTCGGTCTCGAGCAGCGCGGAGGGGAACGGGCAGAAGCGATCCTGCTTGCTGTAGAGGGAAGCCAGGCGGACGTGGTCGGGGAAGCGGCCCATCTTGAGCCGCCGGATGAAGGGGCTCATGGGCGTCATCTGCCACACGCTCGGGGCCACCGCGCCCATGAAGGCCACGCCCAGGTAGGCGGTGGGCGAGCCGTTGTGCGGCGTGCCGAGGGTGACGAGCGTCTGCACGCGCTTGTGGCCGCCGAGGCGCTTCACGTAGTAGCGGCCGATGAGGCCGCCCTTGGAGTGGCCGATGATGGAGAGCGGCCCCAGCGTGTAGCGCGCGTAGAGCCGCTCGATCTTGTCGCGCACGCGCTCGGCGGTCTCGTCGATGCCGTGCGTGTTGAAGGCGTCGAACATGCCGCCCAGGTTGATGGAGAAGACGCAGTAGCCGTCGCGGCGCAGGCGGCGCTCGATGACCTCGAAGCTGCGGCGCGTGCCCAGGAAGCCGTAGATGAGCAGGACCGGCTTGGGACACTGGGTGAAGTCGGTGCGGCGCACCACCTGGTTGAAGCGGCGGTCGAACGCGAAGTAGCCGCGCAGGTCGTGGGCCTGGCGGCGGACGCGGCGGACGATTCGAACCAGGGGGTGCATGGCCGTGAGCCCATGTTAACCCGACGGCAGTGGCGGGCCCAAAGGGCCCGCCCGGCCTTGGCTGGCGGTTCGTCGGGGAACTGCCCGAGTTGTCCCCTCACCCCTGCCCTCTCCCCTGGAAGGGGAGAGGGGGTCTTTCTTTGGCTAGCCCGCCCGCGGGGGGGTCTTTCTTTGGGCTCTTCTTGGGCTAGCCGGCGCGCGGGGCGACGTACCGCTCCTGGAAGTTGCGCAACACGGCGCGGCCGCCCGGGGCGTCTTCCACCTTGAAGCTGGCGGGGGGGATGCGGCGGCTCTCGGCCACCGCGCGCACCGCGTCGGTCGACAGCTCGGGGTGGAACTGCACGCCGCGGACCCAGTCGCCCCAGGCCATCGCCTGGACGGCGCAGTGGTCGTTCTTCGCGAGCAGCCGGGCGCCCGCGGGCAGCGCGGAGGCCTCGTCCTCGTGGCTCTGCTGCGCCTTGAAGCGCTGGGGGATGCCCGCGAAGAGCGGGTCGCGCACGCCGTCCTCGGTGAGCTCGATCTCGACCGTGCCGAACTCGCGCCCCTTCGGGTTGCGCTGCGCCGGCGCGCCGAGGGCCTCGCAGATGAGCTGGTGGCCGAAGCAGACGCCGAGCACCGGGACCTTCTTCTCGCCGGCCTTGAGGAGGTACTCGGCCGCGCCGGCCATCCACGGGCGCCGCTCGGTGACCGACGAGGTCGAGCCGGTGGCGATGACCGCCGCGTAGCGGGTGGGATCGGGGAGGGGCTCGCCCTGGTAGGGCGCGATGACGGTGAAGTTCGACGGGTCGCCGCCGAGCGAGCGGATGAACCAGGATTCGTAGTCGCCGAGCTTGGCCACGACGTTGCGGTCGGCCGAGCCGCACTTGACCACCAGGATGGACCTGCGCATGAGAGCTCCCCCGGCCTCGCTGGGCCGCGGGTCCATTGTACCCCGTCG
>DATJNL010000407.1:0-5276 GCA_035508175.1 Myxococcales bacterium | reverse complement strand
CTCTGAGGCACGTTGAGCAGCGGAGCGACGAGGCTGCCCGGCGCAGCGAGAGTATCGGCTTTCGCAGTAGGCCGGGGGTTTTGAAACTGCTTCTAGTTCGCCCCCGCCAGCTTCAGCGCCGTGTATTCGCCCAGCAGGCGCTGCCCCTCCACGGTGGGGTGGATGCCGTCCTCGCCCAGCCCGGGCGCGTAGTCCACCGGATCGGTCGGCGAGGCCCAGAGCACCGATTCGAAGTCCAGCAGCCCCGCGACGGGCGCCGTGCCGCCGCGCAGCCAGCCATCGACCGCGGTCAGCTCGGCCTGGATGACGGCCAGATCGGGGTCGGCCGGGTCCTTCGGGGGCAGCGTGACGCCCCAGACCCGCGAGACGGGCGCGAGGGCCTGGTAGATCTGCGCCAGCACGTTCTCGATGTCCTGGGGCGTGTCGCTGCCGCCGAGGTCGTTCGTCCCGAGCAGCGTCATCGAATCGGTGAGCCCCGGCACGGCGAGGACCTCCTGTCCCAGGTTCGCGAGCCCGGTCTCCGCGTCCTGCCCGCTCACCGCCGCGTTGAGCACCGGCCAGCCGAGCAACCCCTCCGCCACGTAGGTCCAGCAGTTGCGGTAGTCGTCCGGCGGAACCCCGCAGGCGGGAGTCCAGGGGACGCAGCTCTGCACGTACCCTTCGGTGATGCTGTCGCCGAGCGCGATGCCCACGCGGGAGGGCGCGCCCTCGACCTCGATCGTCGCGACGCCGATCGCCTGCGGGTGGGGCACCTGCCCCGCGAGCGAGGCATCGAGGGAATGGCTGCCTGCCTCGCAGTAGCTCTCCGGGAACAGGGCGACGGCGCTCACCGCGAGGTTTCCCTGCGCCTCGAAGGAGACGTAGACGTCCTGGTGAAACTGGACCGCGAGCGGCGCCGCATCGCTCGTCACCAGCGCGCGGGCGCCGGCGGTGAACCCCGGCTGGCCGGCGAAGGTGAGCGGCACCGGCACGCCCGCGAGCGCGCCGTCCGCGCCCGCCGTGGCCACGGTGGCGGCCGCAATCGCCAGCGGCCCGTCGCCCGAGCGGAAGGTCACCTCGACGCGGTCGCCGGCCCGCCCCGGCGGAATCCGCATCCGGTAGGTCGTCGGGTCGGGGGCGAGCTCGCTCCAGCGGAGCGCCTGGTGAAACGCTGGGAGGAACACTTCGGGCGCGGCCGGTGGACCGCCATCGACGGCCCCGCCATCGGCCCCGCCGTCCCCGAGGGCATCCGCGGGACCCGCGTCCACCGCGAGCAGAATGCCGCCGTCCGGCCGGATCACGTCCGCGGCGCGCCCCCCGCTGCAGCCGACGCCGATGCCCAGTAACAGGACTGCCTCGAATCTGCCCGCCATCTCGCCGTCCCCTGCGGCGAAACCATAGGCATCTGCGCGGCCCGTCAGTGAAAGGAGCCGCAGGTCCCGGTCGTCGGGTCGCAGCTCTGTCCCTGATCGCAGCAGGCGGAGCAGCCGCACTGCGTCTGGTCGGCCGAGCAGAGGGCGAGGCAGCTGCCCCCCACGCACACCTGCCCGCAGGCGCACGCGGGGCTGCAGGTCTGGGGCTCGCAGGTGCCCTTGTAGCAGAGCTCTCCCGCCCCACAGGACTGGGTCTCGCACGTGCCCCCGCAGCCGTCGCTCGCGCCGCAGCTCTTGCCCGTGCAATCGGGCGTGCAGCAGCTGCCGGAGACGCAGGTCTCGCCCGAGGCGCACTTGCAGGTACCGCCACACCCGTTCGAGCCGCACGACCCGGTCGGGCAGCTCGGCGTGCAGCAGCTCTTCGCGACGCAGCTCTCGCCGGAGGCACAGGCGCAGGTGCCGCCGCAGCCGTTGGGCCCGCAGGACCCGGTGGCGCAGACGGGCGTGCAGCAGCCGTACCCGGCATCGGTCGAGGCGACGCAGAACTCGCCGCTCGTGCAGCCGCCCTTGCAGACGCCGCCGCAGCCATCGGGCTCGCCGCAGCTCTTGCCGGTGCAATCGGGCGCGCAGCAGCCGCCGTCGACGCACGTCGCGCCGCTCGAGCAGCCGCACTTGCCGCCGCAGCCGTTGCTCCCCCCGCAGCTGCCCGACGTGCAGCTGGGCGTGCAGCAGGAGCCGCTGCCGCCCTCGAAGACGCACTGCTGGCCCGCGGCGCAGCCCGTCTTGCAGGTGCCGCCGCAACCGTCGCTCTGCCCGCAGCTCTGGCTGCCGCAGCTCGGCTGGCAGCAGCTGCCGCTCGTGCACACGCCGCCGTCGGCGCACTTGCAGGTCCCGCCGCAGCCGTCCGAGCCGCAGCTGCCGGAGGCGCAGTGGGGCTTGCAGACGCAGCTCCCGTACTGGCAGGTACCGGCGTCGCAGGGGTGATCGCAGCAGGTGTTCACGCACTGCCCGTTGCTGCAGAGGTAGCCGGGCTGGCAGCTGACCCCGGCGCACGAGTCCGGCACGCAGCTCCCGCCCGCGCAGATCTGGCCGGCGTCGCAGCTGACGTTGGCGCACGCGTCGGGCGGGACGCACAGCCAGCCGCAGCTCTGGCCGCCCGCACAGCCCGCGTCGCAAGGGTGGTAGGCGACGCACTTGCCGGCGCTGCAGTACTGGTCGGCGCCGCAGGTCACGCCGGCGCACGGATCGCCGAAGCAGCCGGGCACGCACGCTCCCTGGAAGCAGCTCAGACCGCCGTCGCAGGTGACGCCGGTGCAGGGATCGCCGCCGCCGAAGCAGCCGGGCACGCAGACCAGTCCGCCGTCGCAGGCGTTGGCAGGGCAGGGATCGATCTGGCAGCTGCCGGCCAGGCAGATCCGACCGCCGTCGCAGGAGGCGTTCGAAAGGCATCCGGGCCCGCCGTCCGCCGGCCCTCCGTCGGGCGGGCCCCCGTCAATCCTCCCGCCGTCGCCGCCGTCCCGGCCGCCGCTCCCGCCATCCGGGGTGCCGCCGTCGCGCGGCCCGCCGTCACCGCCCGGCGTGGCGCAGTGGCAGGCCGCGAACGCGAGGCACAGAGAGACCAGTATCGAGCATCGGCGCATGGAAGCCTCCGCGCCGATTGTGCCACCGAACCGCCGCCGGCGAAACCGACCGCTAGTAACGGGCCTGCAGCACCGCGTTGAAGCCGAGATCGTACGGCGTCGAGAACACCGGCTCGGCGACACCGGCCACGCTGCTGTAGAACGTCGTCTGGTTGTTGTCGATCTTGAAGTAGACCTCGCCCACCGCCGCGAAGGCCTGGCTGATGTCCCAGCGGAAGGTGCCCTTCACCGAGAAGAGCGGCGTCGAGCCCTTGTCGGGCGGCAGCACGGACTGCTCACCGAGGTCGTAGATCACCACGGTATGCTTGCCCGAGAGACCGACCGGCGGGTTGTTGCCGCCCAGCGACACCTCGGATGAGGAGAACGAGGCCGGCTGCTCGACGCCGATGTCGAGGCCCGGTGTGATGTGCGCCTTGGGGAAGTTGTGGTCGTAGCCCACCGCCGCGAACATCTCGGGGGTCACCGTCGCGTCCTGCGGGTAGCTGTTGTAGGGGATGAAGCCCGGCTGGTCGATCTCGATGAAGGCGAGGTCGCGCGTCTCGGCCAGCGCCCAGAAGCGATCGAAGTTGTGCTTCGCGCGGAGCCAGAGCGCGGCCGCCTGGGGCAGCGAGTCGCCGGGATAGGTGCCCGTGGTGCCGGTCAGGTCGGGGTTCTTGAGCGCCTGTCTCAGGTAGGTGCCCTCGAGCGAGACGGAGTAGGACCACCCGCCGGCGTAGACCTCCGGGCCGAAGAAGCGCTGCGGCAGGAGTGGATCGTTCCGGTACAGGCGGAAGTCGATCGACGTGCCCACGGGGACGCCCACGTGGAAGCTGAGGCGCGCGGAACCGCCGGCCACCCACACCGGGGCGTCGAGGACGTCGGTGTCGGGGTTGCCGCCCTGCGAGAAGTAGCCGCCGTTGGCTTCGAGGCGCCACTTCGGGGTGATGTCCCAGCCGGCGCCTCCCATGAGGCCGTAGTTCACCGTGGGCTGGCTGATCTTGGGGTCCAGGATCTCGGTGCCCTTGCTGCCGATCCACGCGTACCAGTTGGCGTGGTTGATCTCGAGCTTCGCTCCAGGGGCGGTCGTCGTCGGCAGGAGCGGCCCGAGCACCGGTGGCGTCCCCTGCGGGAAGATGGCATCCCCGCCCCAGGAGATGCGGTAGGAAAAGCCGAGCCGCATGCGGTCCGACGAGGTCGGGAAGACCGTGAGGAAGATGCCCTCGTGATCGCCGCCGCCCCAGTTCTTGGGCCGGTAGTGCATGCGGATGTAGCTCGACTGGTCCTGGATGATCACGGCCGACCCGTAGTCGAGCATCGTGATGACCAGCGCGGCCTCGGAGTCGAGCCCCTCGAAGAAGCTGGGGAGCGCCTTGTAGAGAGTCAGGTTCGAGAGGTTCTCGAAGCCCGTGTATTTGGTGTCGAAGTTGTCGTAGAATTGCAGGTTCTGATAGGTGGGAAAGCCGACGTGCACGCCCGGGATCGAGGGCTCCGTCTGGCCGGGGGCGACCAGGACGTTCTCGTCCGACAGCAGGAACGTGAGGCGCGTGTCGACGAAGTCGCTCGCGCGTGCCCGCTGCGCCGCGAGGGCCCCCACGACGAGGATCCCGGCCGCGATGCCGCGGCGAGCGGCGCCCACAATTCGACGATTGCCTTTCACGACCACCCTCCTCCTGTCGCCGGCGATGGCCGGCGCGATTCACTGCCCGATCAACTTGTTCGGCGATTCAGCCGCCGGCCGAGGCGGGCTGCGGACAGACCGGCACGGCGTTTCCGGCATCCGGCCCGCAGAACGGCGAGCCGGCGTGACAGCAGACATCGGCCTGGATGCGCGGGTCGATCTCCCACATCGGGTCGGCCGCGCGGACCTGGTTCATCATCCCGGCGATGTCGACCACCATGCCCGGCATCGTCTGCGGGCTCAGCTCCGGCGCGCCGTTGCGCGTCACGAAGCCGATCTTCCAGGGCGTGTGCGACCCGCCGTCGGAGTACTGCTCGCCGGGGATCCAGCCGTTGTACTGGCCGTAGCTGTTGTACCCCGACAGCTCGGAGCAGTTGAGCTCGGAATTGCAGTACTCGAGGCAGAGACAGGCGTTCTGGCAGTGGCCGTCGATGCAGTCCTCTTCCTCGGTCACGTTGTTGACGCAGTCGGCCTTGGTCGAGCACCGGGCCGCGCACTCGTTGGCCACGCAGTCCTGTCCCGAGGGGCATTCCTTGATGGCCGCGCCGGGCTCGCCGCAGAACGCACTGTTGGTGTCCGGCATGCAGCCGGTGGACGTGCGGTAGGGGATCTCGCCCGTGCCGGTCA
>DATJNL010000406.1:0-5620 GCA_035508175.1 Myxococcales bacterium | reverse complement strand
CCCCGACGGGCGGCTCCACGGGCAGCGGCCACGGCTCGGGCGGCGGCTCGGCAAGCTCGACCGGCACGGCGGGCCACGGCAGCACGGGCGCGGGCACGACGGGTGGGTCCGGGACCCGCGGCGGATCCACCGGCACGAGCGGCGGCTCCGTCCGCGGCTCGAGCGGCGGCGGCAACACCGGCGGCGGGAGCAGCGGCGCGAGCGCGAGCGGCGGCGGTTCGACCGGCGCGAGCTGCGCCCCGGCCGCCCCGAGCTACGTGGCGGCCGCGGGTTACCACACGAACGTCTTCTCGACGGACTGCGACGGGTGGGACGTCTCGCCCGACGGCTCCGGCGGCCACGACTGGTACCTCACGCAGTTCTTCGGCTCCCCGACCACGCCGGGCAGTTGCGTGAGCGTCGACGGCGGGGTCTTGACGATCGACGCGGACCAGAGCGGCTGCGGGGGCAACGCGAACGGCAACCTCGCCACCGCCGGGCCGGCTTCGAACGCGCAGGGCTACGTGGGCAACGCGTGGGGCGGCGGCGCCTACTTCGAGGCCCAGCTCGCCTTCGACCCGACCCTCACGAGCAGCGGCTGGCCCTCGTTCTGGGCCATGGCCATCGAGCACCTGGCCGGTCGAGGCGCCGATCAATGGCCGGGGCAAGCGTCGGGCTATGCGCACTTCATCGAGACGGACTTCTTCGAGTTCGACACCACCTGGGCGCCCGACCAGTACGGCGGGGCCATGCACGACTGGTTCGGGCAGTACACGAGCGGGGGCTACACGAACGATTCGAACGACGGCTCGGGGAGCAACTTCGACGACTTCGTGATCGGGGTCCCGAGCAGCACCGACTTCACGCAGTTTCACCGCTACGGCTTCCTCTGGATCCCGTCGGTGGGTGGCAACCCGGGCTCGGCCCAGTACTACTTCGACGGCACGGCCACGACCGACCTCGTCACCTGGAACGGCCCGCCGCCCGCGACGCCGCCCCCCTCGGGGAGCGACGTGTTCTCCATCCTCGACCAGGACCACCTCGCGGTCCTCCTCGGCACCGGTCCCGGCTGGCCGATGCAGGTGCGTTCGGTCGACGTCTGGCAGGCGCCGTAGACCGGACCTCGACGTCGCCGGCGGCATGCGCTACTTCCGGAGCGTGGCCCACCCGAGCAGCCCGCAGGCCAAGGAGATGGCGGACGAGTCGATGGTCCGCAACCTGGCGGCCCAGGCCGAAGCCCTCTGGCCACAGGAGCGCGAGATCTTCGTGCGCCACCCGCCCGAGGCGACGGCCCGGATCCTCGACGTGGGCTGCGGCACCGGCGAGATCTCGGCGAGACTCCTCGACCTGTTCGCGGGAGCGTCGCTCGTGGGCGTGGATCTCGAGCAGGCCCACCTCGAACGCGCGCGGCGGCGCTGCGAGGCCTTCTCGAACCGGGCGCGCTTCGAGAACGGCGACGCGCTCTCTCTGCCCTTCGAGGACGGCGGCTTCGACCTCGCCGTTCACCGCCACGTGCTGCAGGCGGTGCCCGATCCCGTCCGGTCGCTGGCCGAGCTCGCGCGCGTCGTGAAGCCCGGCGGGCGCCTGCACCTGCTCGCCGAGGACTACGGCATGCTCTGGTGCCATCCCACCGACGGCGACGCCGACGGCTTCTGGCAGGTCTTGCCGGCGCGGCTCGGCCGTTCCATGGGCTGCGACTACCACGTCGGCCGGAAAGCGTTCGGCTGGCTCCGCGACCTGGGCCTGCAGGACATCCGGGTGGACTATCTCGTGATCGACACGCTGCGGGTGCCGCGCGAGACCTTTGCCCGCATCTGGGAGGCCTGGCGCGATGGCTACACCGACACGCTGGTCCGGCACGCGGACGTCTCCCGCGAAGAAGTCGAGCGCCGCTGGCGCGAGATGATCGCCTGCGTGCGCGACCCGCGCGGCTACGCGCTGTGGCAGGTCCCCGTGTGGACGGCGCGCCGACCGTAGCCGTCAGTCGCAGACCGGGAAGAGCGCGGTGACCTTCGTGCAATTGTCGCCGTCGCGGGGGGCGCCCACCACCAGCGCGGGCGGTGCGCCGCCCAGCGGGGCCGCGATCAGCGCCGCGCCACCGGCGCTCACGTCCTCCAGGCCGCACGGGAAGAGCTCCGCCTGCCCGAGCCCGCCGCCCGCGAGCCCGGGGAGTACTGCGATCAGCGGCCCGCCGTCGACCTGGCACACCGCCGCCACGTCGGCGCGGCCGTCGCCGTCGAAGTCGCCGGCCGCGAGCTGCCCGCCGTAGGTGCCCAGGTCGGCGGGCAGAATCGAGACGGGGCCGGCGGTGAAGCCGCCCTCGGCGTCGTTCAGGAAGAGCTGGATCGCGGGGCCGAGCCGCGGACCCGCGCCCAGGTAGTTGCCCACGGCGAGATCGATTCGCCCGTCGCCGTCGAAGTCACCTGCGGCCAGCCAGCTCGCGACGCTGAGCTCGGTCGCGTACGCGGTGGGGCCGTCGAACGCGCCTCCGCCCCGGTTGTGCAGGACGTACAGCTCGCGCGCCGCCACGGCGATGTCCGGCCGCCCGTCCCCATCGAAGTCCGCGGCGACCGCCGACGAGAGCTGCCAGACGCCCTGGCTCAGGAGGTAGTCGCTGGCGGCAGGGCCGAGGATCCCGCCGTCGCTCAGGAAGACCAGGAGGTGCTCGGCGATGCCGCCCGCGGTGTCGTCGAGCATGACCGAGGCGAGATCCGTCCGTCCGTCGCCGTCGAAATCGGCGGCCACGAGCGACTGCGCCCCCATGAAGCCGACGGTGTACGCCTGGTTCGCCCACGCCACGATGCGCGGCGCCGCGAGGTTCCCCTGGCCGTCCCCCAGCAGCAGGGCCACCTCGCCGCCGGGTGGGCACCCGACGCACGAGCCGAGCTGGGCGGTGGCCGCCAGATCGAGTCGGCCGTCCCCGTCGAAGTCGCCCGCCACGACCGACACGATCGACCCGCCGTCCGGGTTGCTTCCGAACGGGCCGTAGCTCGCGAGGCCGCCGGCGAGGCCGCCGTCCCCCTGGTCGAGGAGCACGTGAAGCATGGGGCTCGGGGTGAGCTCGTCGACGTTCCAGAAGACCACGTCGGGCGCGGCCGTGGGGCCGAGCGCCGCGGCCGCGACGCCCGAGCCGTAGTTGAAGCTCCCGCACGCGGCGACGTACTGGTTGCCCGAGGGAACGAGGGCGAGCGCACAGCCGGAGTCGGGCAGGCCGGCGTCGCCGCCGTCACCGATGCCGCCGTCGCCCGCGTCGGGCCCCGCATCGAGGCCGGCGTCGGCCACGGTCACGATGAGCGTGGGCCCGCCGTCCATGGGGGCGGGCTGACCACCCGGGCAACCGGCGATCGCCGCGAGGAGCGCGGCGGCGGCCGGCAGCCGTCGCGTCACTTCTTCCTCACCCGGATCACCCAGACCAGGCGGGTGAGGTTCTTCAACACCTTCGGCACGCGGCGGAACAGGTGCACCGACGGCCGGCGCTTCTCGTGGATGGACACGGGGATCTCCCGGACGTCGACTCCCATGCGGTAGGCCCGCACCACGAATTCGCTCGCGAACAGGTCGTGCTCCACGAGGCACGCGCGGGCGACGGGCAGGAGCGCCTCGCGCTTGAAGGCCTTGAGGCCGTGGGTGTCGGTGCCGCGGTAGCCCAGGGAGGCCCGCAGCATGCCGTTGAGGACCCGCGTGGCGGTGCGGCGCACCAGCGGCCGCTCGTCGTGCGCCCCCACGGCGGCCTTGCTGCCCACCACCATCTGCGCCTCGCCCGCGAGGAGGATCTGCATCGCCGCGTGGTGGAAGGACGAGTCGCAGAGGTCGATCTCGTCGCAGATGACGTAGTCGCCGCGCGCCTCGAGGATGCCGTGCCGGAGCGCGCGGCCGTAGTTCGGCTCACCCTCGTGAAGCGAGCGCACCCTCGGGTTCCGGGCGGAGAGCTCGGCGAGGATCTGGGGAGTCGAGTCCTTCGAGCCGTTCTCGGCGAACAGCACCTCCCAGTCCCAGCCGCTCCCGTCCAGGCCGGCCACGAGCTCCGCCGCCGCGGTGGGCAGGATGGCCGCCTCGTTGTAGACCGGGATGACGACGCTGACCTTGGGAGGAGCCACTCAGGCCTCACGCCCCTGGCGACCGAGCCTCGCCAGCACGCGCGCGGCGGCCGCCTTGCCCCCGAGCATCGCGTCCTCCATGCCTCCGTACTCCCAGTTTCCGTAGCGGCCGCAGCTCTCGATCTGCGCGCCTTGCAGGAACTCGAGGATGGTCTTCTTCGCGCCGGCGTAGGCGCGATCGTAGATGACGTACGCGCCGTGGATCTCGCGCGCGAAGGCGAAGAGCACCTCGTCGCGCGACCGGAGCAGGCCGCAGGCGAGCAGGCCCTCGAGGGCCATGCGCTCCGCGTCGGCGCCGGCGAGCGTGCCGCGGTGGCTGAACTCCACGTAGAAGCTGCGGGTGCCGCGGGGCGCGAGCGCCGGGTAGATCGCGCTCGCCGAGCCGACCCGGTAGAACGGGAACTCCGGCTCCGGGAAGTAGACCCAGTGGTGGGCGGGCCCCTCGCCGCGCGCCGCCACGTTGACGTACGTGACCACCGTGGCCTGGAGCTTTCCGGCCGCCTCGCGCGCGGCGGCGGGCGCGTCCTTGCAGAGGCGCACCAGCTCGGGCAGCGGAATGGTGCTCACGAGCCCGGCGTAGGAGAGCGCCCGGCCGTCCGAGAGCTTCACGCGCTTGCCGCGCCAGTCGATCTCGACCGGGTGCACGTTCACGTCCACCGGGCCGCGCAGCGCCGGCAGGAACGCGCGGGGCAGCGCCTCGATGCCGCCTTCCTTCGGGTAGAGAAACGTCGAGTTGTAGCCACCCTCGTTGACGATGCCCAGCGAGCCCTTGATCACGTCCTCGAGCGTGGGCCGCGGCACGAAGCGGCCGCACCAGGCGGCGAGGAGCTCGTCCGGGTGCACGGTCCAGAGCTTCTGGTTGTAGGGGAACATGAAGTGCTTCGCGAAGCCCTCGCCCAGGTAGCGCCGGATGAAGTCGCCGAACGTCTCGGGCTCGCGCGCCCGGAGCGCGGCGCCGCCAGGGCCGACGACCGCGTCGATGAAGCCGAGCACGCACTCGGCCGCCACCTCGGGCGGCAGCTCGTGGGTGTTCACCTGGTACGGGTACGGCGTGTAGCGGCCGCGCTGGTAGATGCGCGCGGACCTGCGCAGCTGCACCTGGTTGCCGCCGAGGAGCCGATCGACCAGCGCCCGCATGGCGGGATCGCGCAGGTGGAGCCAGTGGCCCGTCTTGTCGAAGGAGAAGCCGTCGCGGACCTCGGTCTGGCAGAAGCCCCCGACGCGGTCGCTCTTTTCCACGATGCGGCAGCCCGCGCCGAGGTGGTAGCCGGCCGACAGGCCAGCGAGGCCCCCGCCGAGGATCAGGACTTCGCCGCTCTCGCCCATGCAGGAACGCGGCTAGTAGCACAGATCGACGGAGAGTCGAAGGTGTGCGGATTCGTTCCTTTCCGGGGCTGCCGCCCCGGCCCCCGCCGCTGCATCCGAGCTCGAGATCAGGGGCCCGGGTGGGCGAGGGATCGACGCGAGAGCGGCGGGTCGGGTTCGGGGCCGGCCGGTCCACTCGCGGCTCGGCCTCGCCTGACTCGATCCCGCAGCGTATAGGC
>DATJNL010000405.1:0-7006 GCA_035508175.1 Myxococcales bacterium | reverse complement strand
GGTGGTCGTAGAGCGCGTGTTCGGGCGTGTTGAACTGCGCGGCCATGAGCCGCTCGCCCAGCGCCAGACCGACGGCGTTCGCGAAGCCCTGGCCGAGAGGTCCGGTCGTCACCTCGACGCCGGGCGTCTCGTGCGCCTCCGGGTGGCCGGGCGTCTTGCTGCCCCACTGGCGGAACGATTTGAGGTCGTCCAGCGTCAGGTCGAAGCCGTTCAGGTGGAGCAGCGAGTACAGGAGCATCGAGCCGTGGCCCGCGGACAGCACGAAGCGGTCGCGGTTGGGCCACTTGGGATCCTTGGGGTCGAAGCGCAGGTAGCGGTACCAGAGCACGAAAGTGAAGTCCGCGGCGCCCATGGGCAGGCCCGGGTGGCCGGAGTTGGCCTTCTCGACCGCATCCACCGACAGCATCTTGATGGTGTCGACGGCTTTCCTGGCGAGCGCTTCGGACGGGGCGGGCGCGTTCATGGCTCTCCTCCTCGAATGGAAGTTGGTGATGGCCGCGAGGTCTAGCACTCCCCGGCGGAGGGCGGAAGCGCTTCGGGCGCGCCCCGAAAGCGTCACCGAGATGGCGCGGCCTCGCCACCCGGCGTCGGTAGCCTGACACTCGTGCTCCTCCGCGCGGCGCTCGCCTCGCTCCTCGTCGCCGCGGCCCCAGCCGCCGCGCAGGAGGTGCCGCTGTTCGAGCTGGGGCGCAGCCTGAACGCCAACGTGGTCGAGTACGCGGCACGCGTCGGGCCGGACGGGCACCTTCGCGGCGGTACGCCCATCGACGTGTACTGGCTCCTGCGTGCGGAAGACGGCCGGCGCGAGGGGCTGAACCTCTTCGAGCGCCTCTTCGCCTACGGCGCCGCCGGCCGCTTCGACGGGCAGGGCGGGCAGTTCCATCTGGTCTCCCTGCCGGCGCGCGAGCTGTCGCTGCGACGCGGTCCGCGGGGCTGGGAGGCGGACACGGCGATCGCCGGCGAACCGGCACGGCTCGAGCGCATCTTCGTCACCACCGAGGGAGGCGCCGGTGCGCACGTTCGGTTCGTGGAGCTCTGGGGCGAACGGCTCGCCGACGGCGCGCCCGCCTATGAGCGACTCGTGCCGTGAGCTAGCCCGGGACTTTGAGGCCGTACTCGGCGATCTTTCGCGTCACCGTGGGGTAGGAGAGCCCGAGCACTCGCGCCACTTCCGAGCGGTTGCCCCTGGCGAAGCGCAGGACCCGCTCGAGGTAGCGCTTCTCGACCTCGGCCATCGTCGGGGCCGGCTCGCCGGCCGCGAGGTGGATCGCGAAGAAGACGTCGTCGGGAGAGGCGAAGATGGCCAGCGGCAGCGAGGCGGCGTCGATCCGTCCGTCCGGCGTGGCAATCACGGCGCTCTCCATCATGTTGCGCAGCTCGCGCACGTTGCCGGGGTAGTCGTAGGCGAGGAGCTTTCGCTCCGCCTCCTCCGACAGCTCCTGCGGCGCTCGCGCCCACTGCCGCGACAGCTGGAGCAGGAACCAGCGCGCGAGGGGCAGCACGTCCTCACGCCGCTGGCGCAGCGGGGGCAGAAGGAGGCGGACGACGTCCAGCCGGTGAAAGAGCTCCGGGCGGAAGAGGCCCTGTCTGGCGGCCTTCGCCAGATCGACCGATGTCGCAATGACGATGCGGGCGTCGAAGGGTAGGTCGGCGCCGCCGCCCAGTCGTCGGAAGCGGTGGGTCTTGAGAATGCGCAGGAACTCCAACTGGAGACGCGCCGGCAGCTCTCCCACGTCCTCGAGGAACAGCGTGCCACCGGAAGCCTGCTCCAGGGCGCCCAGAGCGCCACCGTCGCGGCCGAAGAGCTCCGATTCCAGGACCTCACCGCCAATCCCGGCGCACGCCACCCGCACGAAGGGTCCGGTGCCCCGCACCGGCGTCCTGACGTGGATGAAGCGCGCCAGGACCTCCTTGCCGGCGCCGACCTCTCCAACTATGCGGATCGGCGTCTCGGGGCGCTCGCCGGCCCGTGCGGCGTGCTCCAGCACTGCCTGCATGGCCTCGTTCTCGGACGTGAAGAGGCCTTCCAGGAGCGGCGCGTTCAAGGAATGCCCCCGTCCCCGATCGCCCCCAGCCGCGTGGCGGCCTCGCAGGCGATCGAGCTGCCGGCATCGCAGACGCGCCGGTACAGCGCTGCGGCGCGCGCGATGTCCCGCGGGACGCCGTGCCCCTGCTCGAGCACCACGGCGACGTTGTAGCAGCCACCCAGGTAACCCAGGTCGCAGGCTCGCCGGTAGAGCGAGAGCGCCTTCGCCCCGTCGCGCTCGACGCCGTGGCCGTATTCGTACAACCGTCCCTCGAGAGTACAGGCGGTGGCGTCGCCACCCGAGCAGGCGCGCGTGCACGAGGTGAGGTCGCCGCACGATGGGCGGAGCGGCCGCACGAGCACGAGGCCACCGTCAGGGAGAGGGGTTGCTCCCTTCGTGGGATGGCAGCCCGGCACGATCAGCCCCGTGAAGATCACGAGCCCCCGAATCCAGCGCGCGGACGAGTCTTCATGCAAGCGCGCCCCCCGCTGCCGGCGTGGGGACTGGCGGCGGCGCGTGGCGCCCCTGGCGGCTCCGCAGCCAGTTGTGGGCCAACACGCGGAGCGGCGGCTGCAAGACCCGCGTGAGGAATGCGAGCTGCAGGGAGCCGCCAATGACCACGATCGCGAGTGGCCGCACGGTGTCGGCCCCGATGCCGTGGGAAAGCGCGGCCGGCAGGAGACCCAGCGTCGCGACGAGCGTGGTCATGAGTACGGGCCGGAAACGCCGTTGGGAGGCGAGCCGCGCCGCCTGCTCCACCGATAGGCCTTCTTCGCCGTGAAGCTGCTGGAAGTAGCTGACCATGAGAAGAGCGTCCTGCACCGCGATGCCGAACACCGACACGAAGCCCATCGCCGCGGAGGCGGAGAAGTTGGTGCCCGTCGCGAGCAGCGCGAGGACGCCGCCCGTGCACGCCACCGGAATGTTGATGAGGATCAGCGTCAGGTCCAGCATGTTCCCCGCCGCACGGTAGACGAGCAGCATGATCAAGAGGAGCGTGAGCGGGATGATGATCGCCAGCCGGGAAAACGCGGCGTTCATCTCGTTGATCTGACCCTCCCAGACGAGGTGCGTGTCGTAGGGGAGCTTCACGTGCTTCGCGATCTGCCGGCGGACGTCGGCGATGGTGCTCGCGAGGTCGCGGCCGCGCACCGAGAACTTCACGGGCGTGTAGCGGTAGCCCTCCTGCCGGTAGATGACCGTCGGGCCCTCGACCATCTCGAATTTCGCGAGCTGTGCGAGCGGGATGTAATTGCCGTCGGGCGTGGGCACGGTGATGTGGCGGATGGCGTCGAGATTGCGGCGATAGGGTTCGGCCCAGCGCACGCGCAGGTCGTAATGCTGCTCGCCCTCGTACACCTGCGAGAGGACGGTGCCGCCGACCGCCGCCTGGATCACCGCGTTCACGTCGCCGGTGTTCAGGCCATAGCGCTCGGCCGCGAGCCGGTCGACGGTGATCTTGAGATCCGGCTGGCCGATCGACTTGAAGACGCCCAGGTCCTTGACGCCTTCGACCTTCGACATCACGTCGACGATCTCGCCGGCCTTCTTGTCGTCCGTTGCCAGGTCGGGGCCGACCACCTTCACCGAGTTCTCGCCCTTGACGCCGCTCACGGCCTCCTCGACGTTGTCGGAGATGTACTGCGAGAAGTTGAAGAGGACGCCCGGGAACTCCTTCTGCAGCTCGCGGGTGAGCTCGTCGGCCAGCTTGGCCTTGGTCAGTCCGCTCGGCCAGTCCTCGAAAGGCTGCAGGGGGGCGAACAGCTCGAGGTTGTTGAAGCCGGCGAGGTCGGTGCCGTCGTCGGGCCGGCCGAGCTGCGAGACCACTCGCTCGACCTCGGGATGCCTGCGGGTCTTGGGGTCGCACTCTGCCTTCGCGTCGAGCGGGCAGCCCAGGAGAATGTTGCGGATCTTCGGCACGTAACGCGCGCTTTGGTCGAGCGAGATGGCGGCGGGGAAGGTGCAGCGGACCCAGAAGTTGCCTTCCTCCAAGGAAGGCATGAACTCCTTCCCGAGGAGCGGGAAGAGGGCGACGCAGGCGAAGATGGGTATTGCGCAGATGGCGACGGCGAGCTTCGGTCGGCGCAGGGCCTGATCGAAGAGCGGGTTGTAGAGGCGGTGGAAGAAACCCATCAACCGCCCCTCGTCGTGCTCGGTGTCCGGCTTGATGAACCGGGCGGCCAGGACCGGCGTCAGGCTGAGCGCCAGCAGAATGGCTCCGCCGATGGCGAACGCGTAGGTGCGGGCCATCGGCGCGAAGATGACGCCCTCGGCGCCGCTCATCATGAACAGCGGCAGGAAGGCCGTCGCGATGATCAAGGTCGAGATGGCCATGGGACCGCCGACCTCGGAGGCGGCCGCGCGGATGCGCTCCTTCATGCTGCCGACGCCGTGGCTCCCGAGGTGGCGGAAGACGTTCTCGATCATGATGACGGTGGAATCGACGACGATACCGAAATCGAGGGCCCCGAGGGAGATGAGGTTCGCGGGCGTGTCGGTGAGCTTCATGCCCGCGAAGGCGATGAGCAGCGCGATCGGGATGTTGATCGCGGTGATGAGCGCGGCGCGGCCGCTGCCGAGGAAGAAGAAGAGCAGCACCGTCACGAGGAACATGCCCTCGAGGGCGTTGTGGACCACGGTGTGGGTCGTCAGGTGCGTGAGGGTGCCGCGGTTGTAGTACGGCACGACCTCCATGCCCGGTGGCAGCAGGTGGTTCTTCTTGATCTCGTCCAGCTTCCGGTAGATTCCCTCGAGCGTCGGCAGGGTCTCGCCGCCGTACTTCATCAGGACGATTCCCTGGACGATGTCGGGCTCGTCGTCCATGCCCACGATGCCGAGCCGCGGCGCGTGCCCGGTGCTCACGGCGGCCACGTCCATCACGCGGATGGGGGTGCCGTGCTCCTCGCTGATCACGATGTGCTCGATGTCGTGGACGTCGTGGATGAGGCCGATGCCGCGCACGTCGAAGGATTCCTCGCCCACCGGCAGCCGCCCGCCGCCCACGTTCACGTTGGCGTTGCCCAGCACGTTCTCGACCTGTGCGAGCGTGAGCCCGTACCCCTTGAGCTTCATGGGGTCCACGTCGACCCAGTACTGCTTGGTCTCTCCGCCGTAGCTGGTGACGTCGACGACGCCTGGCACCTGCCGCCAGTTCTTTTCGAGGATCCAGTCCTCGGCGCTCTTGAGCTCCGCAAGCGTGTAGCCCTTGCCTTCGAGCTTGTAGCGGAAGACCTCGCCGATGGCGTTCCAGGGCGAGATGCCGGCAGTGACGCCGGGTGGCAGTGTGATCCAGGTGGCGAGCCGGTTGATGACTTCCTGTCGGCCTGCCTCGTAGGTCGTGCCCCACTTGAAGTAGCACTTCACGTCCGACAGGCCGAAGATCGACTGTGAGCGCATGTGCTCGAGGCCGGGCATGCCCGACAGCCCGACCTCGGTGGGCACGGTGACGTACCGCTCGACCTCTTCTGCGCTCCAGCCGATGGGCTGGCTGATCACTTCCACCAGCGGCGGCGTCGGCAGCGGGTAGGCTTCGACGTCGAGCGTGTCGAAGGCCCAGATCCCCACTGCGATGGCGGCGAGGGCGAACAGCACGACGAGGGAAGGCGTCTTGAGCGCCCAGTCGACCGCGCGCTGGATCACCTAGTTGACCGCTTCCGACAGGAGGATGGCGCCGTTGGTGACGATCTGGTCGCCTGGCTGCAGGCCGTGCAGCACGGGCACCCAGTTGCCCACCTGGTCCTCGTCGAGGATCACCGGCTCGCGCACGTAGCGGTTCGCGACGGGGTCGACCCCGATGACCATCTGCTTGTCGCCGAAGTGCAGGACGGCATCGCGCGGGATCGCGAGCGTCTTCTTGCCCTCGGTCTGGATGGCCACGGTCGCGTACATCTGCGACTTGAGGAGTCCGGCGGGGTTTTCGAGCGTGCAGCGCACCGTGACCGTGCGCATCACGGGGTCAAGCGTGCCCGAGATCCAGTCGACCTTCCCGTCGAAGATCCGGTCGGGGTACGCAACCGTCGTCACCTGGACCGGGGCGCCGACCTTCACGCGCGCCAGGTCCTGCTCGTACACGTCGGCCAGAACCCAGAGATCGCCCTCGCTGCCGATCGTGTAGAGCTCCTGCGTGGTGCCACCGCTGTATTGCCCCTGCACGTCGAGGCCCGGGTTGATGGCCCGTGCCATGACTTCGCCATCGATGGGCGATTGTAGCGGGAAGAACTGCGACACGTGATCGGTGTGGAACGTCCGCTCGAGCAGCCGGAGCTTCTCTTGCGCCCGCTGCAGCTCGGCGACCGCCTGGTCGTAGTTGGCCTGTGCGGCCTCGAGATCGCGCAACGGGCCCGCCTGTGCTGCGTAGAGCTCCTTCTGGCGCTTCAGCTCCTTCTCGGTCTGAATGACCGCGGGCTTGGCCTTGTACACGTCCGACACCGCGTTGCCCATGTCCGGCGAGGTGATGATGGCGAGCGTCTGCCCCTTTTTCACGTGTTCGCCGAGCTGCGCGAGAATCTGGGTGACCCGGCCGGTGACGGGCGAGAAGACGTGGCCCACGCGGTTCTCGTCGAAGACGATGCGGGCGCTGCTCTCGATGGCCTTGCCGACCACCTCCTCCTCGACGTGCGCGATGGTGATCTGGGCGTTGACCTCGCTGGGCCGCGGCACTTTCGCCACATCGTCGGTGGTGGCCGCCTTCGAGGCGCTGCAGCCGGACGCCAGGAGCGCGGCCGCGATCCAAGTACGGTGCGAGAGACTCTCCATCGCGTGGATCCTTCGACTTTCGCTAGCGCTTCAGCCGCGCCGCGAGGCGCACGGCAGTGAGTCGGTGGAACGTTCCTCGGGCGGGCGCGCGGACGGGCCTGGGGCGGCTCCACGCGCGGGCGACGAGCAGCGTGGGACGCCGATGCGCCTGCGTCAGTACGGGCGTGTAAGGCGTGTGGTGCAGCGCCCCGACCTCGTGAGTCGCCATGGCCTGCGAAACAGCG
>DATJNL010000404.1:0-6444 GCA_035508175.1 Myxococcales bacterium | reverse complement strand
TCGGCGTGCCGCAGCGGCGTGAGCCGGTCCTTCAGCATCCGCCGCGGCAGCCCCAGCCGGTCCAGCAGCAACAGCCCCGCCGAGGTCCCGAGCTGGAACTTGAGGAACTGCTCGGTGAGCGCGCGGGAGACCGAGAGCGTCTTGCCCGCGGGGTCGAGCCGCCGGATGACCGAGCTGCCCTCGGGGAAGTCGACGAGCTCGACGCGCACCCCGAAGGCCTTCTTGAGCATGAGCGTGAGATCGGTGGAGTGGAGCTGGCGCGCCAGCTTGAGGTCGCGGCGCAGCCGGTCGGCCTCGGCCTCGATCTCGGGGAACCAGTTGTGCGCCTCCTGGAGGAGGTCGGTCACCTCGTCGAACGGCGAGTAGGTGTCGTCGAAGGCGCGGCTGACCCCGGTCCCCGCGCGCTCGAGCGCCTGGTCGAGCTGCGAGCGGGTGTTCTTGTACAGGTTGAAGAGGGCCGCGACGGTGCCCGCGAGCCGCGGCTCGGCGGAGAGGCGGCGCACCGTGTCCGCGTCGACCGAGACCGAGCGCAGCAGCGGCTCGTCGAGGAGCTTCTCGAGGGTCGCGTCGACCTTGCCCTCCCCCAGGCGCGCCATGAACTCCTCGGGGTCCTGCTCGTACACCTTGAGCAGCTTCCACAAGAGCGGAAAGGGGGCCGTGCGCTTGGCCTTCTCGATGAGGTTCAGGTAGGCGGGCGACACGTGGAGCTGGCGGGCCACGTCGGCCTGCTTCAGCTCGAGCGCGAGGCGCAGCTCCCGCAGCTTGAGGCCCACGCGGGCGCCGAGGTCCCGCGACACCGTTCCGTCCTTCGCCATGGGATTTACACATTAACAAAAACACGATTGACAATCCAGCCCGATCGGCCTAACCCTTGCGCCTGGAGGTGCCGCTCGATGGCCGTGCGCAAGACACCCGTCCGGGGCCGCTTCTACGAGGACTTCTCGGTGGGCGACCGCTACCGCCACCACTGGGGGCGCACGCTCGCGGAGGGCGAGGCCTCGCTCTTCGCGACCTGGACCATGAACATGAGCCCCCTCTACTTCAACCGCGTCTACGCGCAGTCGCTCGGCCACCCCACCACCCCCGCGAGCCCGCTGTTCGCCATGAACGTGGTCTTCGGCCTCTCGGTCGAGGACCTCTCCGAGCAGGCGATCGCCCACCTGGGCTACTGGGCCATGAAGTTCGTGGAGCCGGTCTACCCGGGCGACACCCTCTTCTCGGAGTCCGAGGTGCTCGACAAGCGGCCCTCCGAGTCGAAGAACGACCGCGGCATCGTCCACGTGCGCACCCGGGGCCTGAACCAGGCCGGCAAGGTGGTCCTCGAGTACGAGCGGAAGATCCTCGTGAAGAAGCGCGAGGCCTTCGCCGGCAAGGGAGCCTGAGCCGTGAACGCCGACCACCTGGCCGTCCGCGACTCGGTCCGCGACTTCGCGGCGAAGGAAGTCGAGCCGATCGCTTCCAAGCTCGACAACGAGGGGGCCGAGATCCCCATGCCGCTCATCCGCAAGATGGCGGAGCTCGGCTACTTCGGCCTCATCTTCTCGCCCGACCACGGCGGCTCCGGGCTCGACGTCCTCTCGATGGCGCTCGTGGCCGAGGAGCTCTCGCGCGCCTGGCTGTCGGTGGGCAGCGTGATGACGCGCATGATCATCACCGCGTCGCTGCTCGAGGCCAACGGCACGCCCGAGCAGAAGAAGCGCTTCCTGCCGAAGATCTGCAGCGGCGAGCTGCTCGCGGCCGCGGCCTTCACCGAGCCCGACGCCGGGTCGGACGCCGCCGGCGTGAAGACCCGCGCCGTCCTGGAAGGGCAGACCTACAAGCTCTACGGAGAGAAGACCTGGTGCACGTTCGCGAACCGCGCCCACGTGCTCTGCACCACGGTGCGCACCGATCCGGCCGCCCCCAAGCACAAGGGGATGTCGATCCTGCTCGTCGAGAAGGAGCCCGGCGACGGCTTCGCCCCGCCGAAGCTCTCGGGCGGGCCCATCCCCACCATCGGCTACAAGGGGATGAACTCGTACGCCCTGGCGTTCGACGGCTACGAGGCGCCGGCCGAGAACCTGCTGGGCGGCGTCCCCGGCAAGGGCTTCTACCAGCTCATGTCCACCTACGAGATCGCCCGCATCCAGACCGCGGCGCGCGCGGTGGGCGTGGCGCAGGCGGCCTTCGACGCGGCGCTCAGGTACGCGAAGGAGCGCACCCAGTTCGGCCAGCCCATCGGCGACTTCCAGGTGATCCGCCACAAGCTCGCGCACATGCGCACCGAGATCGAGGCGGCGCGGCAGCTCACCTACCACGCCGCCGCCGCCAAGGATTCGGGCAAGCGCTGCGACCTCGAGGCGGGCATGGCCAAGGCCTTCGCGGCCGAGATGGCCGAGCGGGTGACCAGCGAGGGGCTGCAGATCTTCGGCGGCTACGGCTACAGCCGCGAGTTCCCGGCGCAGCGCTACTGGCGCGACGCGCGGGTGTTCCGCATCTTCGAGGGCACGAGCGAGATCCAGTACGACGTCATCGCCAAGAGGTTGTTCGAGAAATGAACCCCATGCTCGACCGGCCGCTCACGCGGCAAGACAACTACTTCGAGGATTTCGCCGTGGGCGACGTCATCGTCCACCCGCGCGGCCGCACCATCGGCGAGACCGAGCACATGGCGCTCACCAACGTCGTGCTCAACACGGCGCAGCTCCACTTCAACCAGGCGCTCTGCGACCGCGACCCCAAGACCTACTTCGAGGGGCGGCGCGTGGTCTTCGGCGGCCTGGTGCTCGCGTTTGTCTGCGGCCTCGCCTCCGAGGAGACCACCGAGAACGCGCTCGCCGAGCTGTCGTTCGACGAGGGACGGCACAAGAACCCGGTCTTCGCGGGCGACACGCTCTTCGCCGAGTCCACGGTCCTCGAGACGCGCGCGGCCGACCGGCCCGACGCCGGGATCGTGAAGTTCCGCCTGCACGGAAAGAACCAGCGCGGCGAGGTGGTCCTCGAGATCGACCGCGAGGTCCTCGTGAAGCGCCGGCCCGGAGGTGGCAAGTGAGCGCAGTCGAAGCGAAGCACGGCTACGAGCAGCTCGTCATCGCGCGGCAGTTCTCGGTGCGCCGCACCGAGCTCACCTGCCCCGCCCACAGCCTCAAGATGATGGCCAAGGCCGCCGCCTCCACCGCGGACGAGGTGATCCTCGACCTCGAGGACTCCTGCGCGGTGAGCCAGAAGGTCGAGGCGCGCAAGACCCTCGTCGAGGCGCTCAAGACGCTCGACTTCCAGGGCAAGATCCGCGCCTTCCGCCCGAACAACGTCCGCACGCGCTTCTTCTACCGCGACGTGATCGACGTGGTGGAGCAGGCCGGCGCCCACGTGGACGTGCTGGTGCTTCCCAAGGCGCTGGGCCCGGAGGACGTGCTCTTCGCCGATCGGCTGCTCTCGCAGATCGAGGAGAACATCGGCCTGCCCCAGGGGCGCATCAAGATCGAGGCGCTCATCGAGAGCGCCTCGGGCGTGCTCAAGGCCGAGCAGATCGCCGCCTGCACGCCGCGCATGGCCGGGCTCATCTTCGGCATCGCCGACTACGCCGGCGACATCGGCGCCAAGGAGCTCACCGCCGAGCAGTTCCAGGTCTACCACTACCCGAAGGCCCACACGATCGCGGCCGCGCGCGCCGCCGGCATCGACGTCATCGACAACGTGACGTTGCAATTCCGCGACCTCGAGCAGTGCCGCCGCGACGCGCAGAAGGCGAGCCAGATGGGCTTCGACGGCAAGTGGGCCATCCACCCCTCGCAGGTGGACGTGATCAACGAAGTCTTCACGCCCTCCGGCAAGGAGCTGGAGCGGGCCCTCGCGATCCTCGAGGCCTACCGCAAGGCCGACGTCGAGGCCGGCCAGGGCGCCATCGTGTTCGGCGACGAGATGGTGGACGCCGCCACGCTGCGCGTCGAGTGGAAGAAGATCGCCGTCGCGCGGCGCGCCGGGCTCGTCGACGAGCACGACCGGATGGTGCAGCCGCCGAGGAAGGCCGAGGGCGCGTGAACGTGCCGGGTCGAAAGGCCCCCTCACCCGGCCTCTCCCCCTCCGGGGGAGAGGTGCAAGGCATGGAAGCTTCGCACGGCGTGAAAGCCCCCCTCTCCCCTTCCGGGGGAGAGGGGCAGAGCATGAACGCCCCCCTCTCCCCTGACAGGGGAGAGGGCCGGGGTGAGGGGTCCCCTCGCACCCGCTCCGGGCTCCCCTTGAAGGCCGCCTACGGCCCCGAGGACGTCCCTCACCCTCCCCCGCCGCCCGGGACGTTCCCGTTCACGCGCGGCATCCACCCCACGATGTACCGCGGCAAGCCGTGGACGCTGCGGCAGTACGCCGGCTTCGGCACGCCCGCGGAGACCAACCAGCGCTTCCGCTACCTGCTCGAGCAAGGGCAGACCGGCCTCTCGCTCGCGCTCGACCTCCCCACGCAGCTCGGCCTCGACTCCGACGACCCGCAGGCCGAGGGCGAGGTGGGCAAGGTGGGCGTGGCCATCGATTCGCTCGAGGACATGGAGCGCATCTTCCAGGGCATCCCGCTCGGCCAGGTCTCCACCTCGATGACCATCAACGCCACGGCCGGCATCCTGCTCGCGATGTACGAGGCGACGGCGCTGCGCCAGGGCGTGCCGCCCGATCGCATCAGCGGCACCGTGCAGAACGACCTGATCAAGGAGTTCGGCGCGCGCGGCGCCTGGATCTTCCCCATCGATCCGTCCCTGCGCCTGGTCGTGGACGTCGTGCAGGACTGCGTGGAGCGGCTGCCGCGCTTCAACCCCATCAGCATCGCCAGCCACTACCGCGACGCGGGCGCCGATCCCGCCGAGGAGATGGCCTTCACGCTCGCCGCGGGCCTCGCCTACGTGGAGCGCTGCCTCGCGCGCGGCATGGCCATCGACCGCTTCGCGCCCCGCCTCTCGTTCTTCTTCTACACGTACACGAACTTCTTCGAGGAGGTGGCGAAGTACCGCGCCGGCCGCCGCCTCTGGGCCACCCTCCTCTCCGAGCGCTACGGCGCCCGGGAGCCCGCCAGCCTCAAGCTGCGCGCGGCCTGCGTCTGCGGCGGGGCGAGCCTCACCCGCGCCGAGCCGCTCAACAACATCGCGCGCACCACGCTCGAGACGATGGCCGTCGCCTGCGGCGGCCTGCAGTCGGTCTTCACCGCCGCCTACGACGAGGCCTTCGCGATTCCCACCGAGCTCTCCGCCCGCACGGCCCTGCGGGTGCAGCAGATCGTCGCGCAGGAGACCGAGGTCACCCAGGTGGCCGACCCGCTCGGCGGCTCGTACTTCGTCGAGGCGCTCACCGACACCATGGAGGCCCGCCTGCGCGTCATCCTCGGCGAGCTCGACCAGGCCGGCGGCATCGTCGAGGCGCTGCGCCAGGGGCTGCTGCAGCAACGGATCGCCCGCAGCGCCTACGCGCAGCAGCGCGCCATCGAGAGCGGCGCGCAGCCCGTGGTCGGCGTGAACTTCCCCCCCGGCCTGCCCCCCGCCGCGGAGCGCGAGGAGGAGACCGTCGCGCAGCCGCTGACCCAGGGCGCCGGCGAGGCCAAGGCGCGGGAGCTGAAGGCGCTGCGGGCCGGGCGCGACGGCCCCGCGGTCCAGAAGGCCCTCGACCGGGTGCGCGACGAGGCGCGCGGCAACGCCAACCTCATGGCCCCCATCCGCGAGGCCGTGCTCGCCTACGCCACCGTGGGCGAGATCGCGGGCGCCCTCAAGGACGTCTTCGGCACCTACCAGCCCCCGACCCGCCTGTGACCTCCAAGATCCGCGTCCTCGTGGGAAAGCCCGGCCTCGACGGCCACGACCGGGGCGCGCGCGTCGTGGCCATGGCGCTGCGCGACGCGGGCATGGAGGTCGTCTACAGCGGCCTGCGCGCCGACGTGGCGGCGCTCGCGCACGCCGCGGTGCAGGAGGGCGTCGACGTCATCGGCCTCTCCATCCTCTCGGGCGCGCACCTCTCCATCTGCCGCCGGCTCTTCGAGGAGCTGCGCCGGCAAAAGGTGGCGATTCCGGTGGTGGTGGGCGGCGTGATCCCCGCCGCCGATCGCGCCGCCCTGGAGGCGCTCGGCGTGGCCGCGATCTTCGGCCCCGAGACCCCGCTCGATCGTGTGGTGGACGCAGTGCGCAGCCTGGCGATGACCGAACGACGGCCGCTCGAAGCGACCGCGGAGGCAGACCGATGAAGACCTTCGACCTCTACACCATGCCCGAGCTGGGCGAGCTGCCCGACCGGATGAAGGCGCTGGTGATCCGCCCCGACCGCGAGGGCGCCCCCGAGAAGGCGATGCAGCTCGAGGAGGTGCCGCTGCCGCCCATCGGCGCCAACGACGTGCTCGTGATGGTGATGGGCGCCGGCGTGAACTTCAACGGCGTCTGGGCGGCGCGCGGCAAGCCCATCTCGGTCTTCAAGATGCACAAGGAGCCCTTCCACATC
>DATJNL010000403.1:0-14171 GCA_035508175.1 Myxococcales bacterium | reverse complement strand
TCCAGGTTGGCCAGCTCCACCAAGTTGTCGCCCGTGTCCAGCCAGTAGATGTGCTGCGCGTCGACCGCGACGGCGATGGGGAGGTTCAAGCCCGAGACCAGGACGGTCGGGCTCGCGGCTCCGGTGGTCGGCAGGGTCATGATCTTCCCGTCGCCGTAGTCGGCCCAGTAGATCTGGCCGCCCGCGATCGCCAGCCCCTCGGGGTCGGACAGGCCGGTCGCCAGAGTCGCGTCCGTGCTCGACGCGACGTCGTACGCGTGGATCTTTCCGGCACCCGATTCGGAGTAGGCCTCCGATCCTCGGAGAGCCGGCACGCCCGGCTTCGACCTTTTGCTTGCACCGGTCGGGCCTCGCTCCTATGCTGCGCGCCGTTCGACCCCCCATTTGCTTCCGGAGCACGACCGCATGGAAACGCCGAAGCATCTCCGCCGCTTTGCCTTCGCCGCTGCCGCCATCGCGGCTCTGCTCGGGCCGTCGCTGGCCGCCCAGGCGAGGCACCGGAACCCCACCAAGGAGCAACTCATGGCCGACGTCGCCAAGGGCAAGGAGCTGTACGCCACCTTCGACACCTCGATGGGCACGATCGTGTGCAAGCTCTTCAGCAAGGACGCTCCCAAGACCGTCGAGAACTTCGTCGGCCTCGCGACCGGCGCGAAGGCCTGGAAGGACCCGGCCAGCGGTCAGATGATGACCGGCAAGCCGCTCTACGACGGGACGATCTTCCACCGCGTCATCCCGAACTTCATGATCCAGGGCGGCGATCCGCTGGGGAAGGGCATCGGCGGCCCCGGCTACCAGTTCGAGGACGAGTTCGGATCGGGCAAGGTGTTCGATCACCCCGGCATCCTCGCCATGGCGAACTCCGGGCCGAACACGAACGGCAGCCAGTTCTTCATCACGCAGGTGCCGACGCCGTGGCTCAACAACCACCACACGATCTTCGGCGAGGTGGTCTCCGGACAGAACGTGGTCGACGCCATCGCCACCGCCAACGCGCCCGGGAGCCGCCCCGACCCGGCCATCACGCTGAAGAAGCTCACGATCAGCGAGACGCAGCCGAAGTAGCGGGCGCGCTTGAAGCCCCACAAGGCCGGGTTCGTCGC
Organism: Myxococcales bacterium; assembly: GCA_035508175.1. Lineage (GTDB taxonomy): Bacteria > Myxococcota > Myxococcia > Myxococcales > JAKAPL01 > DATJNL01. Next base: position 13,068 of record DATJNL010000403.1, on the reverse strand, counting down.
GCTCGTCGGCGAGCCGAACGTGGGCAAGTCCACGCTGCTGAACCGGCTGCTGGGGCAGAAGGTCGCCATCGTCTCTCCGAAGCCGCAGACGACGCGCAACCGCATCCTTGGTGTGCTCACCGCGCCCGGTTACCAGCTCGCGCTCCTCGACACGCCTGGCCTCCACCGCGCCAAGGGAGCGCTTCACAAGGCGCTGCGCGAGACGGCGGCGCAGGCCACGCACGAGGTGGACCTCGTGGCCCTGGTCGTGGACGGGGCCCGTCCCGGCGGCCCCGCGCAGGCCGCGCCCGACGTGCGCGAGCTCGTGGAAGAGGTGCGGCGGCGCCACCGGCCGAGCGCGCTCATCGTGAACAAGGTCGATCAGGTGGACAAGCGGCGGCTGCTCCCGCTGATCGATGGCTGGGCCAAGGCGCATCCCTTCGACCTCGTCTATCCGCTCTCCGCGCTCACCGGCGAGAACGCCGACGGCCTCGCTCCCGCGCTCGCGGAGCTCCTTCCGGAGGGTCCGCCACTGTTCCCCGCCGACGTCGTGACCGATCAAGCCGAGCGCGTGCTCGCCGCGGAGCTGGTGCGCGAGCAGGTCTTCCGCCAGCTGCGCCAGGAGGTGCCCTACGGCGTCGCCGTGGAGATCGAAGCGTTCGACGAGGCGCGGCGCGGCGGCCAGAGGCCGCTCGTGTCAATCCACGCGACGCTCCACGTGGAGCGGGACAGCCAGAAGGGCATCTTGATCGGCAAGCGCGGCGCGCGCCTCAAGGCCATCGGGACGGCGGCCCGGCGCGAGATCGAGGCCTTGCTCGGCTGCCAGGTCTTCCTCGCGCTCAACGTGCGCGTCGAAGAGGGCTGGACCGAGAACGAGCGCCAAGTGAATCGCTTCGGCTACGGCCCCAAGGTCTGAGCCGTGCTGCCCGTCGTGGCCATCCTGGGCCGGCCCAACGTGGGCAAGTCCACGCTCTTCAACCGGCTCGTCGGGCGGCACCAGGCGCTCACGCACGATTCGCCCGGCGTGACGCGCGACCGCCATTACGCCGAGGTCGAGTGGGGAGGGCGACGCTTCCTCGCCGTGGACACGGGCGGCTTCGTGGTGGGCGAGAGCGACGTCCTGGCGCGTGAGGTCCGCGCGCAGGCCGAGCGCGCCATGGCGCAGGCCGAGGTGGTGCTGCTCGTGGTGGACGGGCGCGCGGGGCCGACCGCGGCCGACGAGGACCTGGCGCGACTCGCGCGCCGGAGTGGCAAGCCCACCTTCCTTGCGCTGAACAAGCTGGACGGCCAGAAGGCCGAGGCCGAGGCACCTCGCGGGGACTTCTACCGCCTCGGCCCAAAGGAGCTGTACGACGTCTCGGCGGAGCACGGCCGTGGCGTCGGGCCCTTGCTCGACGATCTCGTGAAGCTGCTGCCCGAAGCGCCGCCGCTGCCCGAGGCGGCAGAAGACGGACCGCCCCGCGTGGCGATCCTCGGGCGTCCCAACGTGGGGAAGTCGACCCTCGCGAACGCGCTCCTCGGGGAGAAGCGCTTCGCCGTGAGCCCGGTGGCGGGAACGACGCGCGACTCGCTGGATGCGGAAATCGCCGTCAAGGGCCGGTCCTACGTGCTCACCGACACGGCGGGCATCCGCCGCAAGGGACAGACCTCCGACGCGCTCGAGCTCGCCGGCATCGCGCGGGCCGTGGATGCGCTCGGCCGGTCGGACGTGGCCATGGTGCTCCTGGACGCGACCGAGCCGGCGGTGGAGCAGGACGCGCGACTCGCTGGGATGTGCGTCGAACGCCAGAAGCCACTCGTCCTGGCGGTCAACAAGGCAGATCTCCTGAAAGGCGCGGCAGGGCGCAAGGCGGTGAGAGAGGCGATCGCCGAGCACCTACCGTTCCTGCCGTCGGGCACGCCTCTGAAGTTCCTATCGGCCTTGCGAGGGCAGGGGCTCGACGCGCTCTTACCCCTCTGCGGCCGCCTCCACGATCAGGCGGCCCGGCGGCTGCCCACCCCGGAGCTCAACCGCTTCCTGCGGGAGGCCGAGGACGCCCACCCAGCGCCGCGCGCGGGCGGCGGACCGGTGCGGCTCTACTACATGGCCCAGGTCGCGGTTTCACCGCCCACCTTTCTCGTGCACGTGAACCGCCCCGAGGGCATCACCGAGGCCTACCGGCGGTTTCTGTCGGGCCGGCTGCGCGAGCGCTTCGACCTCCAAGTCCCCGTGCGGCTGGTCTTCCGAAAACGGCGCCGCGGGAGTTGACAGGCGCCTCCGGAACGTTGAAAGTCTGGCGCCTTTTCAAGGAGGCGACACACCGTGGCAGCCAACGCATCCACCTCGCGCGCGGCGCGCGCCTCCCGGCCCGACACCGAGAAATCCGATGCCTTCACCGAGGCGATGGAGCCGCTCTTCCAGAAGCTCGAGCAGCACTGGAAGATCGTGGCGGTGGGCGCGGGCGCCATCCTGCTCGCCGCCGTGGCGGTCGCGGTGGGCTTGACGCTGTCGAGCCGGCACGACGAGGCCGCGGCGATGGCCCTGGGGGACGCGCTGCGCGCCACCGAGAAGCAGGTGGTGGGGAAGGACGACGCGGCCCCCGACGACGCCAAGGCCGACTACTTCTCGACCGAGAAGGAGAAGCAGCAGGCCATCGCCAAGGCCGCCGCCGCGGTAGCCGAGAAGCAGGCGGGCACGCCCTCGGGGCGCACCGCGCTGCTGACGCTCGGCGATGCCGACTACCGGCTGGGGAAGTTCCAGGACGCGGTCACCGAGTACGGCAAGCTCCTCGACCAGGAGCCGCCGACCGACCCGCTGCGCGCCTTCGCGCTGCAGGGGCAGGCGTATGCGCTCCTGGGCGCGGGGAAGGGCGACGACGCGATCGCGGCCGCCAAGCGGCTCGTCGACGGCCCGCCGGGCGGCTTCGGACGCGATCTCGGGCTCCTCGCGGAAGGGCGCATCGCCGAGCAGCTCGGCAAGCTGGACGTGGCCAAGGACGCCTACCAGAAGCTCGCCATCGACTACCCGCAGTCACCCGCAGGGCGGACGGCGAGCGATCGTCTGGCCGCGCTGGGGGTGCCGCCACCCGAGCCGGCCGGGATGCCGAAGCCCCCACACCCGTAGCCCATGCCGAAAGGTCTCCGGGGAACCCACGCGATGCGCGCGGCCATGGGGCTCGCGCTCGCGCTGGCCTGCGCTCCGCCGCCGCCGGATGTGGCGCTGCTCACGTCGGAGCGCGCGGTGGAACGGCGCACGCTGTACACGATCGACTGGCGCGCGCAGGTGCGCTCCGACCTCGCGCCCGAGCCGCCCCTCAACGTCGACCTGCTGCGCTGGGCGCCCCAGGAGACGGCCTCGCCCACGGTGATCCCCATCGAGCAGGAGGTCGTGGTGGGCTCGACCGCCGGGGTGCTGCACGCGTTCTCGTTGGACGGCCAGCCGCTCTGGGAGGCGCGGACGGTCGGAGCGATCACGACGTCGGCGACATACGCCGAGGGGCGGGTGTACGTGGCCGCCGGCGGTGGGTCGGTCTACGCCTTCGACGCCGCCTCGGGGCGCCAGCTGTGGAGCCACGACCTCGGCGAAGAGCCCGCGACGCCGCCCGTCGTTTCCGCCGGCGCGATCTACGTGGCCACGCACCAGGCCAGCGTGTTCGCGATCGACGCGGCGACCGGCGAACGCAAGTGGCACTACCGCCGCGAGCGGGAGCGGCCGTTCACGCTGCGCACCGTGGCGGCGCCGCGGCCCGCCGGCGACGTCGTGTACACGGGCTTCTCGGACGGCGAGATCGTCGCCCTGTCCGTGAAGAGCGGCGACGTGGTCTGGCAGAAGTCCTCGGGGCCCGGCGATCAGTTCGTCGACGCCGACGCGACGCCCCAGCTCCTCGGAAGCCACGTGTACGTGGCGAGCTTCGCGGAGGGCGTTTCGGCGCTCGACGAGAAGGACGGCGGGCTCGCCTGGCACGTGTCCTTCCGCGGCGTCACCGGGCTCCTGCTCGGGAACGGTATCCTCTTCGCGACCGCCATCGGCAAGGTGGCGGCATTCGCGCCGACCGACGGGAGCCTCCTGTGGGAGAAGGGTCTGGGTGAGCGCTCGCCGGGACCGCCTCGGCTCGCGGGCTCGGTGCTGGCGGTACCCACCACGGAGGAGATCCTCCTGCTCGACCAGCACTCGGGCACGCAGCTGGGGCAGGGCTTCTCGCCAGGACGCGGCGTCGACGCGCCTCCGGCCTTCGCGGGCCGCGAGCTGTACGTCCTCTCGAATGCGGGCTGGCTGTACGCGCTGGGGATCCGGTGAGCGAAGGCGCGGGGGCCCGTCCGCAGGCCTTCGTGGTTGCCGCGTACCTCGAGCAAGCGGGCCGCTGTCTCATCCAGCAGCGGCCGAAGGGCATGGCGCGCGGTGAGCTGTGGGAGTTCCCCGGCGGGAAGCGCGAGACGGGCGAGACGGACGAGGAGGCGCTCGTCCGCGAGTGCCGCGAGGAACTCGGAGTCACCGTGCAGGTGGGCGCCAGACTCTGGGAGACCGAGCACGAATACCCGGACCTGCGCGTGCACCTCGCGATTTACAGCTGCCGGCTGGTGCTGGGCACCCCCAAGGCGAACGATGGACAGCGGCTCGACTGGGTGGAGCCGGCGCGTCTCACCGAGCTGCCGTTCTGCGAGGCGGACCGGCCGTTCCTCGAGCGCATCCGCCACGGGTTGCCGAGCGTGTTTCGCGTCGGGGCCTACGGCGTGCTCGTGGAGGACGGGCAGGTCCTGCTCACGCGTACGCGCGTGCGCTCGGGGATCCTCGTGAACTTTCCGGGCGGCGCCGTCGAGCCCGGCGAGGGGCCGGTGGACGCGCTGCGGCGGGAGTTGCGCGAGGAGACCGGACTGGAGGTGACGGTCGAGGGGCTCTTCCACGCGACGGAGGGCTACCACCGGTCACGCGACTACCCGGACAACCAGCTCGTGAAGCTCTACTGGCGCGTGCGGCGGGTCTCGGGGGCGGTGCGCCTCGGGGGCAACGGCGACGACGTCGAGAGCTGCGTCTGGTTGCCGCTCGAGCGACTTGCCGAGGCCGGCCTGGGCGATTCGGACGCCGAGTTGCTGCCCAAGCTGCTACCGGCCGTGGCCGGCTGAGCGGAGGTTTCAGCGGCGGTGGTGCCGCCGGCGGTGACGGGGCCGGGCCGAGGCGACCGAGACCGGCGGCGGCCACACGGTGAAACGCACTTGAAATGGCAGGAACCGATGGCCGGCTGCGTCCAGGGGCAGAGGCTGGCGCTCGCCGTCCACCACGAAACGGCAGCACTGACGCGCGGACATCGGCTGCGTGGGCTGAACCGTCACCAGCGTGCCACCACCGGCCGATGAGATCACCGCGTGGCTCGGCTGCATGCGGTCCTGGTCGTCCAGGACCCGGATCCGGGGATCCGCGAGGCGCACGGCGGTCGAGAAGCGCAACAGTGCCAGCGGCGGTAGAGATGCGTCGGGCGTCGACCGTAGATCGAGCGTGCCGCCGTCCCAAACGGCCACGAGCGAGGCTGCCGGGAGCGGCTGCGGGCCGGCATCCACGGAGGCTGCCGCGATGGCTGCGTCGGGCCTGCCCAAGCCGGCGTCGAGAGGCGCCGGCGCCGACGGCTTCGAAGGACAGCCCAGGCCAAGGACAGTCAGTGACCCGAGAAGGGGCGTTATGTAGCTTGCGCGCACGCCTGCCTATTCCCACTCGATCGTGGCTGGCGGCTTGGAGCTGACGTCATAGACCACCCGGTTGATACCCCGTACTTCGTTCGTGATCCGGTTCGAGATGCCCGCGACCAGCTCGTGGGGCAGCCGGGCCCAGTCGGCGGTCATGCCGTCGAGACTCTCGACCGCCCGGAGCACGCAGGTGGCCTCGTAGGTGCGGCTGTCCCCCATCACGCCGACCGACTGGACCGGAAGGAGCACGGCGAAGGACTGCCAGAGTGGGCGATCGAGCTTCGCCCGTCCGAGTTCTTCCTGCACGATCGCGTCGGCGGCCCGCACGAGCTCGAGGCGTGCCGCGGTGATCTCTCCGAGCACCCGGATGGCGAGGCCGGGGCCCGGGAACGGTTGCCGCTCGAGCACCCCAGCCGGCAGGCCGAGCTCGCGCCCGAGCGCGCGCACCTCGTCCTTGAAGAGCTCGCGCAACGGCTCGAGCAGCGTGAAGCGTAGGCGCTCGGGGAGGCCTCCCACGTTGTGGTGGCTCTTGATGGAGGCCGACGGGCCGTGCACGCTCACGGATTCGATCACGTCGGGATAGAGGGTCCCCTGCACGAGGAAGTCCGCGCCCCCGAGCGCGCGCGCCTCCTCCTCGAAAACGTCGATGAAAGCGGCGCCGATCTTCTTTCGCTTCGTCTCCGGATCGGTGACTCCCGCGAGGTCGCGCAGGAAGCGGTCGCTCGCGTCGACGCACTTGAGCTTGAGAGAGAACTCCCGCTCGAAGACCCGGCGCACCTGCTCGGCCTCGCCGCGGCGGAGAAGGCCCGTGTCGACGAAGACGCACTGCAATTGGTCGCCGATCGCGCGGTGGACCAGGACGGCCGCGACGGCGGAATCGACGCCCCCCGAAAGCGCGCAGAGGACCCTGCCCTTGCCGACCTTCGCGCGGATCTCGGGCACCACCTGCTCGAGGTAACTGGCCATGCTCCAGCTCGCGCGGCAGCCGCAAACCCGCCGCACGAAGTTGCCGAGGATGGTTGCCCCGTCGGGCGTGTGCACCACCTCGGGGTGAAACTGCACCCCATACAGCGGACGGGTCCGGTGTGCGATGGCCGCATACGGTGAGCCCGGGCTGTCGGCGATGGAATCGAAGCCGGACGGCAACCGCTCCACACGATCACCGTGGGACATCCACACCCGCAACCGGCGGCCGGTCAGGCCGTGGAACAGCTCGCGCGGTTCGCGAATCTCGAGATCCGCCGCGCCGAACTCGCGCCGGTCGGCCGGAGCGACCACGCCGCCGAGGAGCTTCGCCATGAGCTGCTGCCCGTAACAGATGCCGAGCACGGGGACGCCCAGCTCGAACAGGCCAGGGTCGACCGTGGGTGCACCCGGCTCGAGCACGGAGGACGGGCCGCCCGAGAGCACGACGCCCTTGGCGCCGAACGCACGCACGCGGTCGAGGCCGACGCGGTACGGGTGGATCTCGCAGTAGACGCCCTGCTCCCGCACGCGGCGCGCGATGAGCTGCGTCGTCTGGCTGCCGAAGTCGAGGACGAGGATGCGATCGAGCGGTGGATTCACTGGCTCACTCCGAGCGTTGACACCTGGGTTCGGGGCCCTATAGAACGGATGACGCGTGCGCCATCCTACTCGTTCGATGCTCACGGCTGCCACCGCCGCGCTCGCGGCGCTGGGCTGCGCCCACCCGGCCTACGGACCGGACTCCGACGACCGGCTCACGGCGGCGGTGAACGACTCGACCCCGGGCGGCGAGACGATCCTGAGCTGCGACGACCTCGCCGAGTCGCTCGGCCGCGCGCGCAACGGCGAGCGGCCCGAGGCCGATCGCCTGCGCAGCTACATGCAGCTCTACCACGACCTCACCGCCCGGCTCGCCAACAACGAGCGCGCGTTCGATCGCAACCCCACGCTCGTTTACGGCGGCGGCAAGGAGCAGGCGGAGGCGGATCGGGCGCGGGCGGAGAATGACCGCTGCCAGCAGATGTCGGCGGACGCGCGGTCGGAGTTCGAGGTGCTGGTGCGCGACCTGTTCCAGCCGCTCATCATCCAAGACCTCTCGACGCGGAGGCGGGTGGCCCGCGTGAGCTTCATCCTCCTGCGCAGCGCGGTTCAGGAGCTCGCCCTTCCGGACGCAGATTCGCTCCTCGATCGCATCAGCGCCGCGGAGCACGTCGTCGGTCGCAGGTAGCGCCTCTCACTCCAGCCGGTAGTTCGGCGCTTCCTGCGTGATGATCACGTCGTGCACGTGGCTCTCACGCAACCCCGCCTGCGTGATGCGGATGAAGCGAGCCTTCTCGCGCAGATCGGCGAGGGTCTTGCAGCCAAGGTAGCCCATGCCCGCCCGGATGCCGCCGACGAGTTGGTGGATGTTCATCGCCACCGTGCCCTTGTAGGGCACGCGGCCCTCGATGCCCTCGGGCACCAGCTTCTCGGCGTCGGTGACGTCTCCCTGGAAGTACCGATCCTTGGAGCCCTGGCGCATCGCGCCCAGCGATCCCATGCCGCGGTAGAGCTTGTAGCTGCGGCCCTGGTAGAGGATGACGTCGCCGGGCGCTTCCTCGGTGCCGGCGAACAGCGAACCGATCATCACGGCGGACGCGCCGGCGGCGAGCGCCTTCACGACGTCGCCGCTGAACTTGATGCCCCCGTCCGAGACGATCGGGATCCTGGACTTCTGGGCGACGCGCGCGCAGTCGTCGATCGCAGAGACCTGCGGGACGCCGACGCCGGCGACCACGCGCGTGGTGCAGATCGATCCCGGTCCGACGCCGACCTTGACCGCATCCGCCCCTGCGTCGATGAGCGCCGCGCAGCCGTCGGCGGTGGCCACGTTGCCCGCCATGAGCGCAGCGGCCGGGTGCCGCTTTCGCAGATCTCGCACCGCGTCGAGGACGCCCCGCGAGTGCCCGTGCGCGGTGTCCACGACGATCATGTCGCAGCCGGCCTGGAGCAAGGCCTCGGCGCGGCGTGCGGCCTCGCCATCCACGCCCACGGCGGCGGCGCAGAGCAGCCGCCCGCGCGCGTCCTTGGAGGCTTGCGGATGGGTCCGCGTCTTCTCGATGTCCTTGATGGTGATGAGACCCTTGAGGCGGCCCTGATCGTCCACGACGAGGAGCTTCTCGATGCGGTGCTCGTGCAGGAGGTCCTGGGCCTCTTCCTGGCTCACGCCCTCCTTGGCAGTCACGAGGCGCGTGGTCATGAGGGCCCGCACCGGCTGATCGAGGTTGCGCTCGAAGCGCAGGTCTCGGTGCGTGAGGATGCCGACCAGCTTGCCCGCACTGACGACGGGGATCCCCCCGATCTCGTGCCGCTGCATCAGCTCGACGGCCTCCCGCAGCGGCGCCTCGGGGCCTATGGTCAGGGGATCGGCCACCATGCCGCTCTCGAACTTCTTGACCTTGGCCACCTCGAGCGCCTGGGCCTCGATGGGCAGGTTCTTGTGGACGACCCCGATGCCGCCCTCCTCGGCCATCGCGATGGCGGTGCGCGCCTCGGTGACCGTGTCCATGGCCGCCGACAGGAGCGGGACGCGCAGCCGCATGCCGCGCGCGAGGTGGGTCTCGACGTCCACCTGCCGGGGCAGCACGTCGCTGCCCGCCGGGACGAGGAGGACGTCGTCGAAGGTGAGGCACTCGCGGACCGGATACTCCAGCATCGTCAGTTTCTCATCCTAGAGAAAAGGCAGCCATAGCATGCCCCCCCGACGCTCGCAGTCACCGCTCCTTGCGACGGCGGCGGACGCCGAGCTGCGGTTCGCCCACGACCTCCGTGCGTACGCCGCGGCCTTCCGGGTGAAGCTTGATCTCCGTCTTGACCTCGATCGTCACGTCGGTGAGCAGCTTCAGCAGTTCCTCGTGGAGTTGCGCGGACTCGAAGAAGCGGCGCAGCTCCTCTCCCAGGATGCGCACGACGTCCTGCTTGGTCCGATCGGCCTGCGCCAGCAGGGCCCCGATCAGCTCCTTGGGTAGCTTGAGCTCGCCGACCAGGTTGCGGATGCCCTCTTCCGTGAGGAACAGCGCGCCCACGCCCGCGACGAGCGCCTTGCGCATGAAGTCGGTGGCGCGCCCACGCAGGCTTCCCTCTTCACCGCCGCGAGGCGCCGCATCGCCACCGAGATCTTCGGCCACCCCGTCGTCGGACCCGGGGGCGTCATCGAGGCTGTCCGGCGGTTCCATGGGTGAGCGTCGCTCGGGCATGTCAGGATCCGGTCTTGAAGATGGGGAGCTTGGTGGTAGCGCTGCGCGCGGAGACCTGCCCGGCGATGCGCCTCGCCACGTCTTCGAAGATCTGAGCCTGGACCGAGCTCGGGCGCGAGGCCACGATCGGCTTCCCGGCGTCGCCGCCCTGTCTCACCTCGAGGTCGAGAGGGATCCGGCCCAGGAAGGGGATCTCCATCCGGCTGGCCGCCTTCTCGCCTCCGCCCATGTCGAAGATGGCCGTCTCCTTGGAGCAGTGAGGGCAGATGAAGCCCGACATGTTCTCGACCAGGCCGAGCACCGGGATGTGGACCTTGTCGAACATGATCTTGGCCTTCAGTACGTCCGAGAGCGCCACGTCCTGCGGCGTGGAGACGAGCACGACGCCCGCAGCGCGTACCTGCTGCGCCAGCGTCAGCGGGATGTCGCCGGTGCCGGGCGGGAGGTCGAGCACGAGGTAATCCAGCTCGCCCCAGTTGACGTCGCGGAGCAGCTGGATGAGCGCGCCGTGAAGCATCGGGCCGCGCCACACGAGCGCCTGATCGGGGTCGACGAGAAAGCCGATCGACATGACCTTCAGCCCGAAGGCCTCGAGGGTCTCCAGCCGCTTGCCGTCCGCCGAGCGGGGACGCTCGTTGAGGCCGGTCATGATGGGAATCGAGGGTCCGTAGAAGTCCGCGTCCAGCAGGCCCACCGAGGCGCCGCAGCGGGCGAGGGCGACGGCCACGTTCACGGCGACGGTGGACTTTCCCACGCCACCCTTCCCGGCTCCGACCAGCACCACGTTCTTGACGCTGGGGACGAGATCCTGGCTCGGCTGGTTGGCAGGGCCCGCGCGGCGCACCTGGGCCGTCCAGTGAACCTCGAGCAGCGGCGGGCCCGGCAGCTTCTCCAGCGTGCGGAGCACGTCCTTCTCGATCTGGCCCTTCAGGGGGCAGGCCGGCGTGGTGAGCTCGACCGTCAGCTCGACGCGGCCGTCCGACACGCGCAGGTCCTTGATCATCCCCGCCGACACGAGGTCGCGGTGCAGCTCTGGATCCTGGACGGTCGAGAGCGCGGCCAGGACGTCGCGCTCGGTGAGGGGCATGGTCGTTCGGAACCTCGATGCGTAAGGGCGCGCGATCCTCGGTGACGGGCGCGGCTTCTGTCAAGAAGCGAGGGTCTTGAATAAGGGCCGGCCGAGCCTTTCGCAAGAGCGGCCGTTCAGCCCGGAGGCTCCTCCGCCCAGGTGGGACCGAGGTGAAGGGCATGGGCCTGCGGGCGTGCGAGCGATTGGAGCACCCCCCTCAAGGTCGACAGCGCCGCCGCTCCCCGAGCCGTGTCCTCCACCACGACGGCATGGGGGCGCTCGGCGGCGGAAAGCCCGCCCAGCTTCGCCGCTTCCCGAAGGGCGCCCTCGAAGTCCCCGATGCCGTCGAGCAGGCCGGCCTCGAACGCCGCCCGGCCCGTGTAGACCCGGCCCCCTGCGAGTGGACGGATCTCCTCGACGGGTCGATGGCGCGCCGCCGCCACGACGGCGAGGAAATCGTCGTAAATCGCGGCCACCATCGCCTCGGCGGCCTCGCGCTCCCCGGGAGACAACGGGCGCGTCGGCCACGCGAGTCCGGCGTGTGCTCCCCGCACGAGGAGCTCCGAATGGACGCCCAGCCGGCCGAGGGCCTCCGACACGTCGAAGCGCCCGAAGAACACGCCGATGGAGCCCACGAGGGCCAGCGGGGACGAGAGGATGCGCTGCGCGCCGCAGGCGGCGTAGTAACCGCCGCTGGCGGCCACGCCGTCCACGTAGGCGACCACCGGTTTCACCTCGGCGGTCCGCCGAATCTCTCGCCACATGAGCTCGGAGGCGGGCGCGGAGCCGCCGCGGGAGTCGAGGTAGAGCAACACCGCGCGGATCCTGCCGTCGCGGCGAGCTCGCTGCAGCGCAACCGAAAGCGAGTCGCTGCCGCAGAAGCGGCCGGTACCGGGAAGAGATCCGCTGCGGCCGCTGCGAATGATCCCTCGCAGGGGAACCACGGCGACCCCCGCGGCGCGGCGCAGCGGGCGGAAGCCCGTCCGTGCCCTCCGGCCGCTCGAGAGCAGCCGCCGCTCGCCCGCGAGCTGCGAGTCGCCGCGTCTCGCTTTCGTGCCCGGCTGGAGCTCGCTCACGATCTCGTCCCAGAAGGCCGGCCGATCGATCAAGCCGGCCCTGGCGGCCGCTTTCCCGAGGTAGGGCCCCCCGTCGATGGCCGCTTGCGCTCGCGCGGCGTCGAGACCCCGCCGGGCGAGCGCGGCGACCAGGGAAGCGAAGCCGGCGTCGAGCAGCGCGTTCGCGGTGCCCCGCTGCGCGGGCGAAGGCTCGGACCGCGTGAAGAGCTCCGGCGCCGTCTTGTGCTCCTCGCGGCGGAAGAACTCCGGGCGAACGCCGAGCCGGCCCAGCGCCACGCCGGCCGAGGTCAGCTCCACGGCCATGCCGGCCAGGTCGAGGCTCCCCCCGGGCGGCAGGTGGATCCGGCTGGCGCCGCACAGGGCCGCGTAGCTGCGTCCGTCGAGGCTCTCCGCCCAGACGACGATCTCCTTGCCGGGGATCGCTCCGCTGCCTTTCCGGAAGGCGGCCATCGAGTCGGCCAGCGCGGCGAGCTGGGCGGCGCTCCCGCGGAGGCCGTCGACGCGCAGCACGATCCCCTTGCACCCCGGGGCCTTCGCGGCACGGTCGAAGGTTTGCCGGAGGGAGGACAGGGTTCGGCTCGACGGTTGAAAGCGTCGGGTCCAGAACCGGCGGGGTGGTAGGAAGTCGGCCAGGGAGCCATGCAGCCGCACCTCCACCCACGGAGGCGCGGCGTGGCCGAGCGCCACGGCGGCGAGTGCCCGCAGCGGCCAGGTGAGGGCGGCGAGACTGTTCCAAAGGAGCACGAGTAGCAGACGCATGGCGCGAGCCATGCTACCATCCGACCCCATGAAAGCGGCGCTCCTTTCATCCGTCACGGGATGCGCTCTCGTCGCGGCGCTCCCTCTGCGGGCGCTCGCCAGAGGCCCCGGAGGGCCCGTGGGGGGACAGGTGTCCGATCCCCACATCGTCGTCATGTCGACTCCCGATCCGGGCCAGGAGCAGCGGGATCGGGAACGCGTCCAGGCGGCCGAAGAGCGCAGCGAGCTCGACTCCGCGGTGGACGAGCCGGCGCCGCGCGGCCCCTCCCTGCCCAGGGGAATCGACGATCGCGAGCCGCAGGGCACCGACTGGGTCGCGCAGATCAGC
>DATJNL010000402.1:0-13597 GCA_035508175.1 Myxococcales bacterium | reverse complement strand
GCGGTAATCGTCGACGACCTTCACGCCGTGGTAGTCGTGGTGACGGGCTTCTTGGGCGTCGCCGGAATGGGCGGCAGCGCCGCGAGGAGCGGTGCGAGAAGCGAAGCGACGGATGCTGGGATCATTTGGGTTCTCCCCTTGCAGAGACCGCTGACGACATAGTCGACTTGTCGTCGGCTGTCACCGAAACGCGCCTGCTCGGAGAGTGGTAGGAGTTCCGCCTACATAGGCGGCTCCGGAAGCTTGGGGGCGCCAGCGAGCGTGCTAGAGTGGGCTCGCGGAAGTCTCTCCGTTCACCGATGCCGCCGATCTCCGACGCAGGCCCGATCCTCGCGAGGCCCATTCTCGGGCTGACGCCTTTCGAACACCCGGACAGCGCGCTCTGCATCGCGCTGTCGCGGGCCGGCGCGATCGGCGTGCTCGACCTGGGCCGCGACCCGCGCGCCTCCCGCAACGCGCTCGCCGCGGTGAGCGCCCAGGTTCCCGGCGAGTTCGGCGTACGCATCCCCGAAGGGCTGAGCGTCGAGCCGTGGGCGCTGCCCGAGAGCACCGCGCTCGTGCTGCTGCCGGCGACCGCGGGACTCGCTGCCTTCGCGCCCTTCCGCCCGACCCTCGTGCAGGTGACATCGCTGGAGGAGGCGCGCGCGGCGCGCGACGGCGGCGCGGCGGGGCTCGTGGCCAAGGGCTCCGAGAGCGGCGGCCGCGTGGGCGAGGAGACCGCCTTCGTCCTGCTCCAGCGAATCGTGCAGGAGGAGCTGGGGCTGCCCATCTGGGTCCAGGGCGGCATGGGGTTGCACGGGCTGGCGGCCGTGCGGGCCGCCGGCGCCCGGGGCGTGCTCCTCGACTCCCAGCTCGCCCTGGTGCGCGAGTCCGCGGTGCCGGAGTCCATCAAGGCCGTGCTCGCGGGCATGGACGGCAGCGAGACGGCGGTGGTCGGCGGCCACCGCGTCTTCACCCGGCCGGACCTGCCCGCCGCGAAGCTGACCGAGGCCGTCGCCGAAGATGTCCGCGGCAACCTCGGCGGCCGCGACCTCGCCTCCCAGCTGTTGCCGGTGGGCCAGGACGGCGCGCTGGCCGCCCCGATGGCGCGCCGCTTCCGGACGGCCGGCGGCGTGGTGCGCGGCCTCACGCGGGCGGCGGACCGGCAGATCCGGCAGGCGCAGGAGCTGGCGCCGCTCGCGCCGGGATCGCCGCTCGCCCAGGCCCACGGCATTCGCTACCCGATCGCGCAGGGGCCGATGACGCGGGTCAGCGATCGCGCGGCCTTCGCGCTGGCGGTCGCGGAGGCGGGCGGGCTGCCGTTCCTGGCCCTGTCCCTGCTGCGCGCCGACGAGGTGCGCCGCCTGCTCGAGGAGACGAAGAGCCTGCTCGGCGGCCGCACCTTCGGCGTGGGCATCCTGGGCTTCGTGCCGGAGGATCTGCGCGCGGAGCAGCTCGCGGTGGTCGAGGACATCGGCCCGCCGGTCGCCCTGATCGCCGGGGGCCGGCCCGACCAGGCCCGCTCGCTGGAAGAGAAGGGCATCGAGACCTACCTGCACGTGCCCTCGCCGGCGCTGCTCGACCTCTTCCTCGGCGACGGCGCGCGCCGCTTCGTCTTCGAGGGGCGCGAGTGCGGCGGCCACGTCGGGCCGCGCTCGAGCTTCGTGCTGTGGGAGCAGGCCGTCGAGCGGCTGCTGCTGCACCCCGCGCCGGAGGAGCTGTCGATCCTGTTCGCGGGCGGCATTCACGACGCGCGCTCGGCCGCGATGGTCGCGGCGATGGCGGCGCCGCTCGCGGCGCGCGGCGCGCGGCTCGGCGTGCTCATGGGCACGGCCTACCTCTTCACCGAGGAGGCCGTGGCCACGGGCGCCATCGCCCCCGGCTTCCAGGAAGAGGCGCTCGCCTGCGAACGGACCGCGCTGCTCGAGACGGGGCCCGGCCACGCCACCCGCTGCGTCGAGACCGAGTACGTGCGCGACTTCCGCGCGGCGCGGGCGAAGCTGGAGGCGGAAGGGCTGCCGCCCGCGGAGGTCTGGGCGGAGCTCGAGCGGCTGAACCTCGGCCGGCTGCGCATCGCCGCGAAGGGGCTCAAGCGGGAGGGCGACAAGCTCGTCGCCGTCGACGCCGAGGAGCAGCGGCGCGAGGGCATGTACATGATCGGGCAGGTGGCGGCCGTCCGATCGTCGGTCGTGACCATCGAGGAGCTGCACCGCGACGTGTCGGAGGGCAGCCAGCGCCTGCTGGCGGCGCTGCCGGTGGCCCCGCTGCTGACGGGCGAGAGCCACCCGGTCGACGTCGCCGTCATCGGCATGGCCTGCGTGCTGCCGGGCGCGCCGGATCTGAAGACCTACTGGGCCAACGTCGTGGGCGGTGTGGACGCGATCACCGAGGTGCCGCGCGCGCGCTGGAACCCCGACCTCTACTTCGACCCCGATTCGAACGACGGCGAGCGGACGCCCTCCAAGTGGGGCGGCTTCCTCGCGGACGTGCCGTTCGACCCGCTGTCCTTCGGCCTGCCGCCGAAGTCGCTGGGCTCGATCGATCCGGCGCAGCTGCTGTCGCTCGAGGTGGCGCGGCGCGCGCTCGCCGACGCCGGCTACCTGGAGCGCGAGTTCGATCGGGAACGGACCTCGGTGATCTTCGGGGCCGAGGCGGGCACCGACCTGTCCACGGCCTACGGCTTCCGCGCCCTCTACCCGCAGCTCCTCGGGCCGCTTCCCGACAAGCTTCGCGAGCACCTCCCCACGCTGAGCGAGGACTCGTTCGCCGGGGTCCTCTCGAACGTCATCTCGGGGCGCATCGCCAACCGGCTCGATCTGGGCGGCGTGAACTACACGGTCGACGCGGCCTGCGCGTCGTCGCTCGCCGCGCTCGACCTCGCGGTGAAGGAGCTGGTGGGCGGGTCGAGCGAGATGGTGCTCTGCGGCGCCGCGGACCTGCACAACGGCATCAACGACTACCTCATGTTCGCCTCGGTCCACGCGCTCTCGCGCAAGGGCCGCTGCGCCACGTTCGACTCCGAGGCCGACGGCATCGTCCTCGGCGAGGGCGTGGCCTGCGTCGTGCTCAAGCGGCTCGCCGACGCCGAGCGCGACGGCGACCGCATCTACGCGGTGCTGCGCGGCGTGGCGGGCTCGAGCGACGGCCGCTCCCTCGGGCTCACCGCCCCCCGCAAGGAAGGGCAGATGCGCGCGCTGGAGCGCGCCTACCGCCAATCGGGCGTGTCGCCGGCCGAGGTCGGGCTCGTGGAGGCGCACGGCACCGGCACCGTCGTCGGCGACCGCACCGAGCTCGCGAGCCTCACCGAGGTCTTCTCCCGAGCCGGCGCCGCGGTCGGGGCCACCGCGCTGGGGTCGGTCAAGTCGCAGATCGGCCACACCAAGTGCTGCGCCGGCCTCGCCGGCCTCATCAAGGCGTCGCTGGCGCTCTGCCACCGCGTGCTGCCCCCCACGCTGCACGTGAAGGCGCCGAACCCGGCCTGGGAGCGGGCGCAGAGCCCGTTCGTGCTGCAGACCGGCGCGCGCCCCTGGCTGCCCCCCGAGAGCGGCGGCACGCGCAAGGCGGCGGTGAGCGCGTTCGGCTTCGGCGGCACGAACTTCCACGCGGTGCTCGCCGAGTACCCGCGGGAGGAGCCGCCGGCCTCGGGCGGCGAGCGCTTCCCTTGCGAGCTGTTCCTCTTCCGGGGGGCGACGCCGGCGGAGGCGGCCGAGCGGGCCGGTGCGCTGCTCGCGCGCCTCACGCCCACGGTCACCGCGAGCCTCGCGGACCTCGCCTTCACCGCGTTCGGCGACGGCAAGGGCCAGGTCCAGGTGGCGCTCGTCGCGCAGGGCGTCGAGGACCTGCGGCGCAAGCTCGCGCGCGCGAAGGAGCTGGCCGCGGGCGACGGCGTCTTTCTCTCCCATGCGCCCGCCGGCCAGCTCGCCTTCCTGTTCCCCGGGCAGGGCAGCCAGCGGCCCGGGATGCTGGGCGACCTCTTCGTGGCCTTCCCCGCGCTGCAGCGGCTGCTGGAGCTCGGGCGGCCGTGGGCCGGCCGCATCCTGCCCGCCACGGCCTTCGGCGAGGCCGAGCGCGAGGCCCAGGCGGCCGCGCTCACCGACACGCGCGTGGCGCAACCGGCGCTGGGCGTGGTCGAGCTGGCCGCGCTCGAGCTGCTCTCGTCCCTCGGCGTCACCCCCGACATGGCGGGCGGCCACAGCTACGGCGAGCTGACCGCCCTGTGCGCCGCGGGGGCGATGTCGCAGGAAGACCTGCTCGCGATCTCGCAGGCCCGCGCCGAGTGCATCCTCGCGGCCGCCGGCGCCGAGCCCGGGACGATGGCGGCGGTCTCCGCGCCGCTCGCCCGGGTGCGCGAGCTGTGCGAGGGCACGGGCACGACGCTCGTCAACGAGAACTCCGACAGCCAGGGCGTGATCGCCGGCAGCCGCGCCGCGGTCGAGGCCGCCCTCGAGAAGCTCGCGCAGCATGGCGTGAGCGCGCAGCGGCTGCAGGTGGCCTGCGCCTTCCACAGCCCGCTCCTCGCCGGCGCCGACGCCGCCTTCGCGCGCCGGCTCGCGGCGATGGACCTGCGCGCGCCCGGGCTGCCGGTCTTCTCCAACGTCACCGCCGCGCCCTACGCGCCGTCCCCCGACGACGTGCGCCGCCTCCTCGCCCGCCAGCTCGTCTCGCCGGTGCGCTTCAAGGACCAGGTCGAGGCGATGTACGCCGCGGGCGCGCGCGTGTTCGTCGAAGCCGGCCCGGGCCAGGTGCTGACGCGGCTGGTGGGCCGCATCCTCGGCGAGCGCCCGCACGTCGCGGTGGCCATCGCGCGCGACGGGCAGCCCGGCCTGGAGCAGCTCCTGACGGCGCTCGCCGAGCTGGCCGTGCACGGCGTGCCGGTCCAGCTCGCCCCGCTCTTCGCGGGGCGCCAGGTCAAGCGCGTCGACTTCAAGGCCGCGCCGGTCTCTCCGTCGCTGTGGCTCGTCAACGGGCAGCTGGCCCGTCCGGCGGGAGGCGAGATCCCCGCGGGGGCGCTCCGGCCGAACGAGGAGCCGATCGCCGTGCTCGCGCCCGCGGCGGCGGCGGGCTCGGAGCGCGAGGGCACCGTCCTCACCTTCCTGCAATCGATGCAGCAGCTCGCGGACGCGCAGCGCGAGGTCATGCTGCGCTACCTCGGCGCGCCGCCGGAGGCCGCGCAGACGCTGGAGCGGACGCACACCGCGCCCCGCGCCGCCGCGCCCGCGAGGGTCGCCGAGGCCCCGGCGCCGACGGTGGGGGTCGCGCTGGAGGACGGGCGGCCGCCCGACATCGCCGAGCTGTTGCTCGCGCTCGTCAGCGAGCGGACCGGCTACCCCGCGGAGATGCTGAACCTCGACGCCGACCTCGAGGCGGAGCTGTCGATCGACTCGATCAAGCGCGTCGAGATCCTGGGGGCGCTCACGCAGCGGCTCGGGCTCGGCAAGGGCAACGGCGGCGCGGGCGACCTGGCGCTCGAGAAGCTGGCGGCGGTGAAGACGCTGCGCGGGATCGCGAGCTGGATCGAGACCCGCATGGGCGGCGAGGCGCCCAAGGTGGCCGCGGCGCCGCCACCCGTGAAGGCGCTGGCCGAGGCGACGACCCTCCGCGCCGCCGCGCCGGCCCTCTACTGGGCGGAGCGGCGCTGGGCGGAGCGCGCCCCACCCACGGCCGCGTCGCTGGCTGGACGGAGCTACTGGATCGTGCCCGACGATCGCGGCGTCGCGGGCCTCCTGGCCGCGGCCCTGCGCGGGCGCGGCGCCATGGCCGTGGTTCAACGCGAGGCCCCGGGGCGCTGCGACGGCCTCGTCGACCTGGCGGGCCTCGGACGGTCCGACCTGTGGGGCACCTTCGAGCGCTGCCGCGCCGCCATGGCCGCCGGCGCCGGCGAGCTGATCGCCGCCTCCGGTCTGGGCGGCCTCGGGGGCGCGGGCGCGGCGTTCACCTCCGAGGGCGACCTCGCGGGGGCGGGCCTCGCGGGTCTGCTCGCGAGCCTCTGGCACGAGCGCCCTTCGCTGCGCGTCCGCGCCGTGGACGTGGACGCGGCCGAGGAGGCCGCCAAGGTGGCTTCCTCCCTCGCCGCCGAGCTCGGCGCGGATGCCGCCGAGACCGAATCCGCCTGGAAGCGGGGGGTCCGGCGCGTGCCCGTCATCGCCGAAGCGGCCCCGGCCGGCGCCGGTCTCGCCCTGAACGAGAAGTCGGTCGTGCTCCTCACGGGCGGCGCCCGCGGCATCACGGCGCGGCTGGCCGTGGCCCTGGCCCGGCGCTTCCGCTGCCGCCTCGAGCTGGTCGGCCGGCGCGAGCTCCCCGCCCAGGAGGCGCCGGAGCTTCGCGGCGCGGGCGATCTCGTCTCGCTGCGCAAGGCGCTGCTCGCGGGTGGAAAGACGCGGGGCCTCGCCGAGATCGAGGCCGAGGCGCAGGCGATCGTCGCGGGGCGCGAGGCGCGCGGCACGCTCGCCGCGATCGAGGCCGCGGGGGGCCAGGCGGTCTACCACGCGGTCGACGTCCGCACGCCCGCGGCCGTGAGCGGCCTGCTCGCCGAGCTGTACGCGCGCCAGGGGCGGCTCGACGCCGTCTTCCACGGCGCGGGGATCACCGACGATCGGGCCTTCGAATCGAAGCAGCGCGAGGGCTTCGATCGGGTCGTCGCGACGAAGCTCGGGGGCGCGCTCTCCCTGCTGCGCCACCTGCGCCCCGACCTCAAGCTCCTCGCCTTCTTCGGCAGCGTCTCGGGCGTCTTCGGCAACCGCGGCCAGGCCGACTACGCCGCCGCCAACGACGCCCTCGATCGCCTGGCCTGGGCCCTGTCGGATCGCTTCGCCGGGCCGGTCGTGTCCCTGGACTTCGGCCCGTGGGCGGGCGCCGGCATGGTCGGCCCGGAGCTCGTGCGCACGTACGAGGAGCGCGGCGTCCCGCTGATCCCCCTGGAGGCCGGCGTGGCGGCCGTGCTCGACGCGCTGTTCGGGGGCGCCGGCAACGGCCACGCCGCGCGCCTGCCGCCGCAGCTGATGCTCGCCGCGGCGCCGCTCTCCGCGTTCGCCGCGAAAGGGGCGCCCGAAGCGGACGCGCGGCGCAGCGACGGCCCGTCGAACGACGCCCCGCATGTCCTCGCCTCCTGATCCCATCGCCATCGTCGGCATGGGCTGCGTCTTCCCGGGCGCGCCCGACCTGGCCACCTACTGGTCGAACCTCGAGCGCGGCGTCGACGCCATCTCGGACGCGCCGGCCGACCGCTGGGATCCGGTGTTCTTCGATCCCGGCTCGAGCGCGCCGGACCGCTTCTACTGCCGTCGCGGCGGCTTCGTCGAAGCGCGCTTCGACCCGCTCGCGTTCGGCGTGATGCCCCGGGTGGTCGAGGGCGCGGAGCCCGACCAGCTCCTCGCGCTGGCGGTCGCCCGGAGCGCGATCGCCGACGCGGGGCTTCCCGAGGAAGGCGGCTGGCGGGAGCGGGCCTGCGTGGTTTTGGGCCGGGGCGCCTACCTCGGGCCCGGCCTCGCGCGCCTCGACCAGCGGGTGCGCACGGCGGAGCAGCTCGTCGAGATCCTCCGCGAGCAGCTCCCCGGCGTGGCGGAGAGCGAGCTGCGCCGCCTCAAGGAGGCCTTCCAGGCCAAGCTCGGTCCCTACGGCCCCGACACCGCCATCGGCCTCGTCCCCAACCTGACGGCCTCGCGCATCGCCAACCGGCTGGACCTCCAGGGGCCCGCCTACACGGTCGACGCGGCCTGCGCGAGCTCCCTCGTCGCGCTGGACCAGGCCTGCCGCGAGCTCTGGAGCGGCCGCTGCGACGTCGGCCTCGCGGGCGGCGTGCACCTCTGCCACGACGTGACCCTGTGGAGCGTGTTCACGCAGCTGGGCGCGATGAGCCGGCAGCAGCAGATCCGCCCCTTCGACCGCCGCGCCGACGGTCTGCTCGTGGGAGAGGGCGCCGGGATCCTCGTGCTGCGCCGGCTCGCCGATGCGGAGCGCGAGGGGCAGCGCGTCTATGCGAAGCTCCTCGCCGTCGGCGTCGGCAGCGACGGCAAGGGCGCGACGCTCCTCAGCCCACGACTCGACGGGCAGCTCTCCGCGCTGCGCCAGGCGTGGGAGCTCGCCGGCGCCGATCGGGAGAGCGTCGGCCTGCTGGAGGCGCACGGCACCGCGACGATCCAGGGAGACGAGACCGAGTTGACCACGCTCGCGCGCTTCTTCGGCCCGCTCCCCCCCGGCGCTCCCCGCGCGGCGCTCGGATCGGTGAAGTCGATGATCGGCCACGCCATGCCCGCCGCCGGCGCCGCCGGCCTGATCAAGGCCGCGCTCGCGCTGCACCACCGGGTCCTGCCCCCCAGCTTGCACTGCGAGGAGCCGCGGCCGCTGCTCGCCGAGACGCGCTTCCGCGTGCCCGCCGCCGCGGAGCCCTGGGAGGCGATCGGCGCCTCGCCGCGCCGCGCCGCGGTGAACGCCTTCGGCTTCGGCGGCATCAACGCCCATGCGATCCTGGAGGAAGCGCCGGGAACGCCGGCCCGCCGGATGACGGCCAGCCGAGCGGAGGCGCCCGAAGCGTCGCTCGCGATCTCGGCGGCGAGTCCGGCCGCCTTGCTGGAGGCGCTGCGCCGCAACGAGCCGCGGCGCGAGCCGGGGCCGTACCGGCTCGTGGTGTTCGATCCGACGCCGGAGCGGCGGGCGATGGCGGAGAAGATCGTCGCCAAGGAGCGCCCCTGGCGCGGGCACGACGACGTGTGGTTCAGCCCGAAGGGACTCCTTCGCGAGGGCGGCAAGATCGCCTTCCTGTTCCCCGGCCTCGAGCCCACCTTCGAGCCGCGCGTCGACGACGTCGCGGCCCGCTTCGGCGCCGCCGCTCCCAGGGCGCCCGCGGGCGCCCTGATCGAGGAGACGGGCCTCGCCGTCGTGGCGGTGAGCCGGCTGCTCTACGACGTGGTGCGCGGCCTCGGCATCGTCCCGCAGGCGCTCGCGGGGCACAGCATCGGCGAGTGGAGCGCGATGATCGCCTCCGAGATGATCCCGCCGGCCGCCGCGCAGGCCTTCATCGATTCGATCGTCCCGGGCCGCCTGGAGGTCCCCGACGTGGTCTTCGCCGCCGCGGGCTGCTCGGCGGAGCGGGCGCGCGAGGCGCTGCGGGGGCTCGACGGCGTCTCGCTGTCGCACGACAACTGCCCTCACCAGGTCATCCTGTGCGGCCGGACCGCCGCCGTGGACACGGCGCTCGCGCGCCTGCGCGACGCGCAGGTCCTCTCGCAGAAGCTGCCCTTCCGCTCGGGCTTCCACTCGCCGCTGTTCGAGGCTTACCTCGCGCCTCACCGCCGGCACTTCGCCGAGCTGCCGCTCCAGCGGCCGCTCGTTCCGCTGTGGTCCGCCACGAGCTGCGCCCCGTACCCAGAGGACATGGACGCGGTGCGGGCCCTCGCGGTGGAGCACCTGGTGCGTCCGGTGCGCTTCCGCGAGCTGGTCGAGCGCCTCCACGCCGAGGGATTTCGCTTCTTCGTCCAGATCGGTTCGGGGACGAGCCTCCCCGGCTTCGT
Source organism: Myxococcales bacterium (assembly GCA_035508175.1). Lineage (GTDB taxonomy): Bacteria > Myxococcota > Myxococcia > Myxococcales > JAKAPL01 > DATJNL01. The sequence goes on along the minus strand of DATJNL010000402.1, from coordinate 4,112 downwards.
GGAGGACACGCTGCGCGGAAAGCCCCAGCTCGCCATCAGCGCGAACGTGAAGCAGCGGAGCGGGCTGGCACAGCTCCGCCGCCTCCTCGCCGCGGCTTTCTGCGAGGGGCTGGACGTCGATCCGGACGCGGTGGACCGCCCCCGGGCCAGCGCCGGGCGGCCGCTCGCGCTGGGCGTGCCCCTCGTCCACCTGCCGCGGATGCTCAGCGCAGGGCCCGCGCCCCTCGCGGCCACGGCGAGCCAGGCGCCGGGCGCCTCGGCGGTGATGCAACGCTTCGCCGAGTCGATCCAGGCCGTCGCCCGCGCCCAGCGCCAGGTCACCGAGGCCTTCGCCACGGGCGCCGACCGGGGCGCGCGCTGGACGGAGCGCCGGCGGCTGTCCGTCGAGAGCCACCCGTACCTGCTGGACCATTGCTTCTACCGCCAGCCGGCCGGCTGGCCGGAGGTCGCGGACCGCTTTCCCGTGGTGCCGATGACGCTCTCGGTCGACTGGCTGCGCCAGGCGGCGGAGGCGCTCGCCGGTCCGATCTCCGCGCTCGAGGACGTTCGCGCGCTGCGCTGGCTTCCCGTCGCGCCGCCGCTGGACGTGACCCTGCGCGCGACACGGGAGGGCGATCGGGTCGCCGTCGCGGTCGAGGGCTATGCCGAGGCCACCGCGATCGTCGGCGCGGCCCCGAGCTGGGCGCCGCCCCCGCCGCTCCGGACGAGCGAGCGGCTGCCTCTTGGCGCCGAGGCGCTCTACCGCGATCGCTGGATGTTCCACGGTCCGGCGTACCAGGGCGTCGCCTCGCTCGACGCCTGGGGGCCCGACGGCATCGACGGCGTGCTGACCGTTCCCGCGGGGCCGGGCGGCCTGCTCGACAACGCCGGCCAGCTCTTCGGCCTCTGGGTGATGCTGCGCGCCGAGCGCGATCACCTGGCGCTGCCCGTGAAGCTCGACCGGGTGGAGCTGTTCGCGCCGATGCCGGCTGTCGGGCAGCGCGTGGGCTGCGCCGTGCGGATCCGCAGCTTCGAGGAGCGCGAGGTGGCGGCCGACGTCTGGCTCACGCTCGCGGACGGACGCCCGCTGTGCCGCATCCAGGGCTGGCGCGACCGCCGCTTCGACAGCGACCCGCGGCTCTGGAGCGTGCTCCGCTGGCCGGAGCGCGAGCTGCTCGCGACGCCGCGCCCCGGCGGCTACCTCCTCGTCACCGACGCCTGGCGCACGCTGCCCTCGCGGGAGCTGCTCGCCCGCCGTTACCTGACGGGGAGGGAGCGGACCGAGATGGACGCGGTCGCGGCGCGCCGGCAGGGGCAGTGGCTCAACGGCCGCATCGCGGTGAAGGACGCCGTGCGCGAGCTCCTGTGGCGGCGCGGCGCCGGCCCGCTCTTCCCCGTGGAGGTCGAGGTCGAGAACGACGAGCGGGGCCGGCCGCGCGTCCGCGGCCGCGGTACCGAAGGCCTGGACGTCTCCCTCGCCCACGTCGACGGCGCCGCGGTGGCCCGCGTGTCGGCCGGGCACCGGGTGGGCATCGACGTCGAGCGCCCCGACGCCCGGCCCGACGGCTTCGTGGACATCGCCCTCACTCCGGAAGAGCGCCGCCTGCTGCCGGCGGGCCCGGCCTGGCTGGCGCGCGCGTGGACGGCGAAAGAAGCGCTCGGCAAGGCCCGCGGCACCGGCCTGGCGGGCGATCCCCGGAAGCTCCCGCTGCAAGCGATCGAAGGAGAGAGACTGTTGATCGACGGAACCTGGGTCGAGACCGCGCTGGACGAAGGGTTGATCGTGGCCTGGAGCGAGCTGCCGTGACGGCGCGCGATCGGACGGCCGTCCTGCAGGAGGTGGCGCGCCTCATCCGGGAGGTCGTCGGAGAGGCCTGGATCGAGGACAAGGACATCGGCATGGAGACCTCCTTCGGGCACGACCTGGAGCTCGAGAGCATCGAGTTCGTCGCGCTCGGGGAGCGGCTGCAGACCCACTTCGGCAAGCAGGTCGACTTCGTCGGCTGGCTGTCGGGCAAGGAGCTGGACGAGATCCTCGGGTTGAAAGTCGGGGATCTGGTAGAGTTCATCGCTCGGTGCCTCTAGTCCTCGCCAACGGGCTCTCGCAGAACGCGGTCGAGCTCGGTCAGGGCTCCCGCGTCGTCATGCTGCACGGCCTGCTCGTGGGGAGCAGCGCCTCGTGGTACTTCACGTGCGCGCCGGCGCTCGCGCGCGATCACCGGCTCCTGCTCTACGACATGCGGGGGCACGGCCGCAGCAGCCGCGCGCCGCGCGGCTACGACACCGCGACGCTCGCCGAGGACCTGCGCGCGCTGCTCGACGTGCTCGGCTGGCGCGGCCCGATCTCGGTCGTCGGCCACAGCTACGGCGCTCTCGTGGCGCTGCGCTTCGCGCTCGATCACCCGGAACGCGTCCACAAGCTCGCGCTGGTCGAGGCCCCGCTGCCGCCGTCGCGCCTGCCGGACCTGCAGGCCTTCTTCGCGCTCGATCCCTCCAAGATGGCGGAGTCGCTGCCGCAGGTCACGCGGCACTTCCTCGACCGCCGCGGCCGCCAGGCGGAGAAGCTCCTCGCCTCGCTGAGCCACCTCTGCTTCGAGACCACGGCGCTCGCCGACGTGCGCGCCGAGCGCGACCTGCCGGACAAGGAGCTGGCCCGTCTGTCGGCGCCGCTGCTCGTCTACGGGGAGAGCTCGAGCTGCCGCGAGGTGGGCGAGCGCCTCGCCCGCGTCATCCCGGGGTCGAAGCTCGTGCTCCTCCCCGGCGGCCACAACCTGCACCTGGAATCGACGGCCGAGCTGACGCAGGCGCTCGCGGACTACCTGGGTGGCTGACGTCCACGCCAACGGCGTGCGCCTGCACGTGCAGCGGTTGGGAAGCGGTCCTCCGGCGGTGCTGTTCGTGCACGGGCTCGTGATGGACAACCTCTCGAGCTTCTACTTCACGCTCGCGAACCCGGTGGCCCAGGCGGCCGAGGCCCTCCTGTTCGACCTGCGCGGCCACGGGAAGAGCGAGCGGCCGCCCTCGGGCTACGCGGTCGCCGACTTCGTGGCGGATCTCGCCGGGCTCGTCGCCGCCCTGGCGCCGGCCGGCGCGCTGCACCTCGTGGGCAACAGCTTCGGCGGCCTGCTCGCCCTCGCCTTCGCCGCGAGTCACCCCGGGCGGGCCGCGTCGCTCACGCTCATCGACGCCCACGTGGGGCTGCCGGGCTGGGCGGAGCAGATGACGGCGACGCTGGAGTTGCAGGGCGAGGCGCGCGACCGGCGCATCGCCGAGGACTTTCGCCACTGGCTCGGCCGGAACAGCGAGCGCAAGAGCAGCCGCCTCGCCGAGACGGCGCGCGCCCTCGTCGAGCAGACGTCGCTCGTCGAGGACCTGCGCCGCAGCCCACCCCTCTCGTCCGCCGCGTTGCGCGCGCTCGACCTGCCGGTGCTCGCGCTCTACGGTGAACGCTCCGATCGCCGCGCCGACGCCGAGGCGCTGCGCGAGCTGGTGCCACAAACGCGCCTGGTGCTGCGGCCGGGCAGCACGCACTCGGTGCTCTGGGAGGCCACGCCGTGGGTGCGCGGCGAGCTCCTCGCCTGGCTCGCGGAGCGGAGGTAGGCCTTGGCGCGCTTCCTCTTCGTCGTCCCACCGCTCGTGGGCCACGTGAACCCGACGGTCTCGCTCGGCCACGTCCTGCGGGAACGCGGCCACGCCGTGGCCTGGGCGGGCCATCCGACCGCGGTGCGGCCGCTCCTCGCCCCCGGGGCCGAGCTCCTGGCCCTGCCGGAGGGCGACGTCGAGCGGGCCGGCTCGCAGCTGCGCAAGGCCACCGAGGGGGCGCGCGGACTCTCCGCCTTCAAGCAGCTCTGGGAGGAGCTCCTCCTGCCGCTCGCCCGGGCGATGCTTCCCGCGGTCGACGCCGCGGTCGCGACCTTCCGGCCGGACGTGTTGCTCGTCGATCAGCAGACGCTCGCCGGGGCGCTGGTGGCGCGCCGCCGCCACCTTCGCTGGGCGACCCTGGCCACGACGTCCGCCACGCTCGCGGATTCGCTCGCGGGCCTGCCGAAGGTGAAGGACTGGATCGACGGCCAGATGGCACAGCTGGTCCGCGAGGCGGGGCTCGAGGCGACGCCCGCGCCCGACCTTTCGCC
>DATJNL010000401.1:0-6203 GCA_035508175.1 Myxococcales bacterium | reverse complement strand
GTAGGCGACCACGACCTCGTGCTTGTCGAAGTCGGCCTTGGCGCTCTTCACGCCCTTCACCTTCTCGAGGGCCGCCTCGGTCTCGCCCGCGCAGCCGGCGCAGTGCCAGCCCTTCACCTTCACGGTGGCGGTGGCGTCCTTGGCGAGCGCAGGGACGGAGAGGAGGAGGGAGGCGAGCGCGGCGATGGTGAGCTTCATGGGTTCTTCTCCTGGGACGGTGGCGAAGCCCCGGCCAGCCGCCGCACGTCGTCGAGCACCCGCTCGACCGGCGTCAAGCCGAGGTAAGCCCGCAGAGTCTTACCAGACTTCGACACGACGAAGGTAGCGGGCAGGTCGGCGTCCCACGCCGGATCCAGCCGCTGCGTGATCGGCGTCGGATCCGGGGCGTCGAGGATGGCGTTCGGAAAGGCGAGCCGCTGCTCGCGCGCATAGGCCTCGACCGCCTGTGCCTGGTCCGGTCGATCGAGGGAGAGGCCGATGAGCGGCACCCCCGCCGCGTCGAGCCCCGCGGCCAGGCGCCTCAGGCTCGGCAGGTCGCGCCGGCAGGTCCCGCACCAGAGCGCCCAGAAGTGCAGCACGCGGAGCCCGTGCCCGGGCGCTTCCAGCGCGAGGGCCTCGTCGACGGTCCGCACGACGGGCACCGCCGGCGGCGAGGCGGCCGCGAGCAGCAAGACGATGGCCGGAGCGCGCGTCAGTTGGGGAGCGTGCCCGAGGGCCGGCGCGCGGATCGCGCGCCCTGGATCTCGGCCTCGAGCGCCCGGGCCACGAAGGCGGGCAAGGGGTCGAACGCAACCCTGAGCTTGGCGCCCTGGACCGAGACGACCCGGGCCAGGATGACGGCGGGGACGTCGCCGAGCGAGCCCAGGAACAGGTAGACGAGCACGCGCGGGGGAATCTCGGCGCGACCCTGCAGCCGGAGCAGCGCCCCACCCGCCGAGACGTCCAGACAGCGGGCCGCGAGGCCCGCCTCGTCGGAGGCCACGCGAGCGGCGCGATCGAGCTCCCAGCGCGGAAAGCGGCGACGCTCCAGCCGTGGCGAGTCGGTGATCTCGATGCACTGCGTCATCATGGCGGCGACCTCGACCTCGAGGCGGGCGCAGCATAGAGGGCCCCCCCCAAGTTGGCAACCCGGGGTCAGGGGTCGCAGCTGCCGGTGACGATGGCCCGGAGCCGGTCCTCCCTCACGCCACCTACCTCGTCCGTCAAACCGAGGACGACGTCGATCTCTTCCCCCGCGACGGCCTCGTTCGAGCTGCGGACGATGTGGCCCGTGCGCGACAGGCGCGTGACCGAATAGCCGCGCTCGAAGACCCGCTGGGGCGAGATGGCGTGCAGGCGAGCGTGCGAGATCTGGAGCGCCTGCTGCCGCTGCTGCAGCAGGGCCTTCGCCGCGCTCGCGATCCGGCCCTGCAGCTGGGCGAGGGCCACCTGGCGGGCCGGGAGGGCGATGGCCCGCCGCCCGCTCCGCTCGAGCGCCGTCCGCAGCGCGTGGAGCAACCGCGTGCGCTGGGCGAGATCGGCGCGGGGGCTGCGCGCCTCGAGGCGCTCGCGGAGCTTGCGCAGGGCGGCGCGCCGGCCCTCGAACGCGCCGCGCAGGCCCGCCTGGAGGCGGTCCTCCAGGTCGGCGACCGCCAGCCGGCGATCCGCGAGCGCGAGCCTGGGATCGCCGAGGCCGAAGCGCAGGCGCAGGAGCCGCTCCCGCCGCTGGCGCACCGTGCTCTCGAGCCCCCGCCGCAGGCGGCGGACGAGGAGCGCCACCCCGGTCTCGAGCTCGCGCCGCACCGGCGCCAGCATCTCGGCCGCGCCGCTGGGGGTGGGCGCGCGCCGGTCCGCGACGAAATCCGCGATGGTGAAGTCGATCTCGTGCCCCACGGCGGAGACGACGGGCACGCGGCAGCCGACGATGGCCCGCGCGACGGCCTCCTCGTTGAAAGCCCACAGGTCTTCCATGGAGCCGCCGCCGCGGGTCACGACCACGACGTCGACGTCCATGCGAGCCGACAGGCTCTGCAGCGCCACCACGATCTCCGCCGCCGCCCCCTCCCCCTGGACGCGCGCCGGCGCCACCAGCACGGGCAGGCCCGGGTAGCGCAGGTGCAGGACGCGCAGGAAGTCGCGCAGCGCCGCGCCCGTGGGCGAGGTGACGACGCCGATCTTGCGAGGCAAGAACGGCGGGGCGCGCTTGCGTCCCGGCTCGAACAGCCCCTCCTGCCCGAGCTTCGCCTTGAGCTGCTCGAAGGCGAGGGTCAAAGCGCCAGCCCCGAGCGGTTCGAGCCGTTCGGCGATGAGCTGGTACTTCCCGTGCGGCGGGTAGACCTCGAGGCGGCCGTGGCACACGACCTCGAGGCCATCGTGCGGATCGAAGGGCAGCCGCACCGCCTCGCGGCGCCACATGACGGCGCCCAGCGTGGCGCCGGCGTCCTTGAGCGTGAAGTACAGGTGGCCGGAGCTCTGGCGGCGGCAATTGGACAGCTCGCCGCTCACGGCCACGCGGGAGAAGCCGGCTTCGAGGAGGCCCTTCACCTGCACGGTCAGCTCCGACACGGTGAGGACCACGGGGCCCGCGGCGAGGGGCGGCTCCAGGACGGCGGGCGGCGGCGGCGCAGGCAGCGGCGCGACGGCGGGCCCCTCGGGGCGAGCCGCGCGCGGCGCGAAGAGGTCGAACTGGTCGGGCTTCGGCTGCGCGCTCACTGCGCCGAGCCGGTGGGAAGCTGCTGCAGCCGCTCCTGGGCCTTCTGGTGCCACTGGGAGGTCGGGCCGGTCATCTGGACGACGAGCTTCAAGTTCCGTCGGGCCGTCGCGGGGTCGCTGTCCATCTGGCCGTACGCCGTGTGGTACAGGTCCTCCGCCTCGGTCTCGAGCCGGTGGAGCTGCTCCTGCGCCTGCTGATCGGCCGGGTTGGCGTCGAGCGCCGCGGCGAAGTGCCGGTAGGCCTTGTCCATGATGCGCGCCGAGCGCGCCTGCATGCCCATCTGATCGTGGAGCTGCGAGAGGACCTTGCCCGTGCTGATGGCCGGAGCGGCGTCGGCGCCGCCGATCTCGACGGCCAGGCGATGCGCCTGGCCGAGCTGATCGACGGCCACCTGGTTGCGGCGCGAGTTGAGCGCGCTGCGGCCGCGCTGGTTGGCGCTGGCGAAGGCGTCGAGCTTCATGGCGAGCTGGGCGCCCGGGATGGCGTCGGGCCCGCTGGCCTGCCGAATGGTGACGAGCGCGCCGCTCAGATCGCCGCTGATGAAGAGGCGCCTCGCTTGCCCGACGGGACCTTGCTCGAGCCGCAGCTCGGCCTCGGTCATCTTGCGCTTGCGCGCCGCCTCCTCGGCGTTCACGCGCGCCACGACGAGTTGACCCGTGAGCTTCGGCTGCAGCGCGAGCGCCTGCGGCTGCTGCGGCTCGGCGGCCAGGGCCTGATCGAGGAGCTGCTTGGCGAGATCGAGGTCGCGGGCGGTGAGGGCGTCGCTCGCCCGCTGCACGAGCGCTGCGACGGCGGCGTCGATCTTGGTCCTCAGGGCCGCCGCCGAATCGGCGAGCAGGCTGCCCTCGCCCACCAGGTTGAGCTCCTTGAGCGCCCCCACGAGATCCTGCTTCGAGAAGGCGGCCCCGGCCGCGTCGAGGTGCTGCTGGTTCGTGATCTCGAGCGCCACCGTGTCGAGGTAGCGCTTGATCTCCGGGTTGTCGGGATCGTTCTGCTGCGCCCTCAGGAGCGCCGCCTTCGCGTCGTTCCACTTCTGTCCCAGGATCAGCTTGCGGGCGAGGGCGAAGTCGTCGACCTCCGGCCCCGCCGACACCACCGCGGGGCCATGGCGGCGGCCGGTGGGCATGATCGCCTTCAGGCCGATGAGCAGCACGAAGAGCGCGAAGAAGCCGAGGAGGATCTTCTTCAGCCGCGGGCTCAGCCCGCCCTGCTGCTTGGCCGGCGCCTTCCGCCCCGCGCCCGGCGCTCCGTCGCCGTCCTGCCCTGCCGCGGCCTCCGGGTCGGGCGGCGGCTCGACGAACTTGAGCTCGGTGTTGCCGAACTCGATGACGTCGCCGTCGTGGAGCAGCACCTCGTCGATGGCGAGGCCATTGACGCGCGTGCCGTTGCCGCCGCCGGCATCCGCGATGAGCCAGCCGTCGGGGAGCCGCCGCATCGAGGCCTGCTTCCGCGAAACGCTGATGTCCGCGATGACCACGTCGTTCGAGGGCTCGCGGCCGATGGTGATCTCCGTGCCGGACAGCGAGAACTGCACGCCCCGCTTCTTCCCGCGGACGCCCACGAGCTTGGCCCGCGAGGTGGACTGCTGCAGCTTGCGCGCGTCGAAGAGCACCGTGCTCTCCGGCCGCTTCGACGCGCCGCCGCCGCGCGGCCGGTTGGTGTCGAAGAGCACCGTCGAGTTCTCGGGCGCGGGCCCCTCCTTGGCGTTGCGGGGCGGCGCAGGTCTTTTTCCGGAAGGCGGGGGCATGCGCTACTCGTACTGCTGGATGGCCTTGTGGGCCCGCTCGTTGCAAGGATGGTCGTCGGTGGGGAAGTAATTGAGAATGTCGCGCCACACGTCCAGCGCGTCGTCCACGCCCTTGGTGGCGAGCGCCTGCTGGGCGGTGAACAGCATCGCGTGGCAGCGGTGGTCGAGCTTGTTCTGCGCCTCGTGCAGTCGCTCGGTCACGAGGCTCTCCAGCGCGGCGGGCGGCACCGGCATCGCCGCGAGCACCAGCCGCGCGCGCCGGTAGTGGAGCATGGCTTCGTGCAGGTTGCCCGCGGCGACGTTCTCGCTGTTGAAGCGCCCCTCGGCGAGGTCGTACTCGCTCTGCGCCTCGATGCGCAGCTGATCGGGCGTGCCCGATGGCAAGCTCTCCTGCTCGATCCAGAGATCGAAGGCCTCCCAGTCCGCCGGGGGGTGGCGCAGGTTGACGAACTCGATGCGGTTCTCGGCATTCACGAGCAACATGTGCCGATCGAGGAGCCAGTCGACCGGGCGCGAATCGCCGAAGGTAGCCGGCAGGTAGCCGAGGTGGTGGCCGTTCAGGCGGACCTCGATGTCCTCGGGCTTGGCCACGCCGTCGGTGTTGCAGTGGAAGGTGAGGAGCGACTTGCCGGGCACGAGCTCGGAGAAGTTGAAGACGAAGACTGCACGCGCGGGCGACGGAACGTCGACGTCCGGGCCCTGGCCGTAGGTGTGACCGTCGGGCTTCTGGCCGAGGTCGAACTCCTGGTCCACCGCCACCTGGTGGTTGCGGCCGCTGCTCGCGAGCTTCTGCGCGGCGAGCGCGAGCACGATGATCCCGAGGACGGCCCCGCCGCCGATGAGCGCCAGGCGGAGCTGCTTGGGCATCGGGGGCTTGGCGGACGCCTTCGCGGCCGCACCCGCGCGACCCCGGGCCGCCAGCGCTCCCGCCGGCCCCGCCGCGGCGAGGGCCCCGCCTCCGCCCGAGCGTGCCAGCGCGGTCGAAGGGCGATCCCACTGCGGCAGATCGCCCACCGCGACGATGCGCGTCTGGTTCGGCGCCTGCTTCTGCTCGGCGAACTTGAAGGTGACGTCGCCGATCTTGATGAGGTCGCCTTCGCGCAGCGCGAGCGGCCGCTTGAGCGGCTCGCCGTTGACGCGCGTGCCGTTCGAGGAGCGGAGATCCTCGATCTGCCAGCCCTCGCCCGACTGGGTGATCTTCGCGTGCTGCCGCGAGGCGCCGTCGTCCGGCACCACGACGTCGTTCTCCTGGGTGCGCCCCAGGGACACCTCGGCCTGATCGAAGACGTACCGCCGCCCCGCGTACGCGCCCGCGTCGATCTTCAGCGAGAACGGCACCGCCGCTCAGCCTCCCGCGCCGAACTTCATGGCGAACACCACGGGTCCGAACAGCACGATGAACACCGTGGGCATGATGCACATGATGAGCGGCCCGAGCATCTTCACCGGCGCCTCGCCCGCGAGCTTCTCGGCGCGCTGGCTGCGCTCGACGCGGAGCTGGGCCGACTGGATGCGCAGCACCTTGCCGAGCGGCGTGCCCATCTTGTCCGCCTGGATGAGGGCCGAGACGAAGGTGCTGAGTGCCATCAAGTTCACGCGGTCGACCATCATCTTGAGCGACTCGGCGCGCGTCTTGCCCATCTTGAGCTGCCGGAGCACGAGCGCCAGCTCTTGCAGCAACGGCCCCTGCCGCCCCCGCTCGACCACCTTGGCGAGCGCCGCCGTGAAGTCGAGGCCCGCCTCCACCGAGAGCGTGAGCAGGTC
>DATJNL010000400.1:0-7854 GCA_035508175.1 Myxococcales bacterium | reverse complement strand
CGGCGTCGGCCGGACCGGAAGAGCTGCCGCCCGTGCTGCCGCCCGTCCCCGTCGAGCTGCACGCACCCGGCACGGCGGCTCCCACCACCGCCACCGCCACGAGAACCGGCCACCGCTCACGTCGAGGCATCTTCGTGCTCCTCCGTCACTGCGTCCGGCGGATGTCCAGCTCCGCACCGAGCGCCGCGGGGAGCCCCCGGTAGGAGAGCTCCTTCACGCAGTCGTGATCGCGATCACCCTCGTCCTGGGGGTGGCCCAGCTCGCCCGTCAGCGCCCTCTCGGCCATCTCCATGCCTGTCGCCAGGCACTCGTCGGGATACTGGACGACGTCGTCCTCGTTTCGATCGTCCCAGCCGTTGAGCACCAGCTTGTAGCTCCGGACGAGCTCGGCCAGGAGCTGCGCGCCCTGGCCTTGCTGCGCGGGCGAGCTGGCCACGAGCTTGTAGTACTGGCGGAGGGCGCCGGTCAGGAAACCGAAGCGGAGCGGGGTGTACTGCATCAGGTCGGTGACCCCGGCGGTGGTCTCGAAGCATCGCACGTCGTTCATCCAGAAGCGCTGCTGGAGGTCGGCGTAGACGACCGTGGCGAGCTCCCGGTACTTGTTGTCGCTCGTCGCGAGGTAAGCATCGAGGAGCCCCCGGATCGCGGCCAGCTCGCTGGCGATGTCCGTCGCGCTGCCGTCGGCGGCCTCGGCCGACAGGTCATAGCCGTTCGCGACCGACCCGGAGGGCCCGACGAGCTTCACCGAGAGGAAGTCCGCCTCCGCGCGGATCAGGTCGGTGAGGTGAGCCTCGAGGGTCCCCTGGTACGTTGCGCCCGTCAACGGAGCGGTATCCAGCGCGGAAGCGACGCCCTGGGTGTCGGGCGTGTCGTTCGAGTAGAGCTGGAGCGTGCCGTTCAGCCCGCGGTAGGCGTTGCGCAGCGCCAGGATGGCCTCCACCAGCTCGACCGTCGTCACGTGCGTGCCCAGCGTGACCGCCCCGTTCGAGACCGTCGCGCTGTCCACCAGGACCTGGTTCACGGGGTCGAAGTGCAGCCGGTCGAGATCGACGAGCGCGATCTTCAGGATGCCCAGCGCGCGGTCGTGCAGCGTGCTCTCGCCGTCGGGTAGGCCGTCGTCGGGCGGGAACGGATCGCCGTCGTAGGTCGCGAGGAACGGCACCGAGCCGCCGACCTGCGGGTTGTTCTGGTCGGTCATGGCGAAGGCTTCGCCGAAGCCGGCGATGAGGCCGCTGAGCGCCGCGAGCTGGCTGCTGCCGTCCGAGATGGTGAAGGAGGTCGGTTTCGGAAAGAAGATGTCGTCCTGGAGCGTCGAGTCGTCCTGGACGGTCGGTGCCTCGGTCACCTGAACTGCCGCTGGGAAATAGAGCAGCGGCGAGTCGTACGAATACTGATCCGCCAGGAGGACGGAGCTTGCGCCGGTCAAGTTGACGCCGTCGGCCGTCAGAAACGAGCCGAGCAGGAAGGCGGCCTTGTTCGCGGTCTCCTCCTGCATCGTCAGCCCCTGCCACCCTTCCATGGGAATGTCGCCCAGGTAGACCCCCTGCGTCCCCGAGAGCAGCCGCTGCCCCGTCGGATCCGTCGGATCCGCGAACTGGCCGATGACCTGGTTCCCGGGCTGACCGACGCTGGCCATGTCCGAAGGGGCGACGCTCGTGATGGGATTGCCGGCGCTGTCGTGGAGCGTGCCCCAGTAGTTGATCGACCAAATGCCCTGCTTCAGGGTCGCGTAGCCCATGGCATCGGGAGTCAGCGTCTTGTCCACCTGGGCGTCCCGGTCCGGAAGGTTCAGGCTGTTGTAATCGCACTCGTAGTTGGCGACGAGGAGCGTGCCCCCCTGGAACACGGCAGCGCTGCCATAGGCCAGCGCACCGGTGTCGAGAACGCAGTTCTGCTTGAGAATGCTGCCCGGATTCGGCTGGATGGTGGGGTCGAAGCTGCGGAATTCGGCGAAGACCGGCCAGAGGCCCGGCCAGCCGTAGGGATTGAGCGGGTTGTCGGGGGCTGGCGGGGAGGCGACGAGCCCGGTTCCCGTCCCGGCATCCTTGGGATAGCAGAACGTGCTTTGACAGTAGCTGCCGGCGGGGCACCCGGTCCCGTTCGGGCAAGCTCCGTACCCGCCGGCCTGCGATTCCGCGGCGAACTGCTGGAAGCGATCGGCCAGCGCGTAGTACGCCGGAAACTGGACCTGCTGCTGCGGGTTGATCAGCGGCCCGAACTGGAGCGACAAGCCGGCGCCCGACTCGAAGCTCAGGTTGTTCATCGGCTGCTTCGAATACTCGTAGGTCTCGACGGCCAGCGTGTAACCGAGCGGATCGGTGACGTACTGGCTGCCGCCATCGGGCGAGTACTGATCGGTCACGGTGAGCGTCCGATTGAAGCCCGCCAGGTTGTAGCCGAGCAGGGTCGCGAAGGGCTCGCCCGAGAGCTGCATCTCCCACGACGCGCGCATGTGATCCGCGACCTCGAAGCGCGTGTTCACGAGCTGGGCCGAGAGCATGCCCGGCGGCCCGGAGACCGCGGTCTGGCAGCCCGCGGCGACCACCAAGCCGATCAGAGCTCTTTTCATGCCGTCACCACCCTTGCCTCGTGCAGCTGCGGCGCTGCCCCGAGGTCCGCCACGTGCGCCGCGCTGCGCTCCGCCAGCACCATCCGGGCCGCCTCGAGGCCCATCTCCATCGCCGTATCCATGAAGATGTAGCGGAAGGCCCCCTGCCGCCCACAGGAGACGAGGCCCGCGTGGCCACTCACGTGCGCCAGGACCTTCCGCCGGTCGGCGTCGTAACCCAGATGGTAGATGGGGTAGCCCTCGCGGACCCAGGACGAGAAGTAGCCCCTGGTCCGCGCCCGCACGTCGGGCAGGCCCAGCTGTCGTAGATCCGCGACGCACCGCTCGTAGAGGGCCGCGTCCGGGGCGCTCCAGACCTCGTCGCCCACGCCGCACGGAACCTCCAGCATGAGCGAGGTGCTCCCGGGCGGTGCCATCTCCGGGCTGCGGTGGATCGGCTCCTGGATCCGCGCCATGAGATATTTCGGCTCGGAGACGTACATCCAGGTGTTGGGCGAGATCGGCGGCCCCTCGAGCATCAGGTTCAGCAGGCGAATCGCGCGGAAACGCAGGCGGTCCGCGCTGCGCTCGACCTCGGCCGGCAGCCGCCCGAGCATGTGCGCGAGCACCGGCAGGGACAGCGTGGAGATCACCGCGTCGCAGGCGGCCTCGTGCTCTCCGGCGTCGTCGCGGTACCGCACGGCTCGCACTCGGCCGCCGGTCACCGCGAGGTCGATCACCTCGCAGCCGATGCGAACCTCGCCACCGAGTCGTCCGATCTCCTCGCCGCAGCGCTCGAAGATCTGCCCGATGCCGTGCCGCGGATAGCGGTAGCGCCGGGCGTAGGTTCGCGCGGCGGGCCGCGGGACGTGCAGGAGGCGCAAACACACGTCCCAGAGGGATGGGAGCGAGATGCGCTGGGAGGCCCAATCGGCGGAGATCTCCTCCGGCCGGATGCCCCACAGCTTGGCCGTGTAGGGGCCGAAGAAGGTTGCATACAGCTCCGCGCCGAAACGGTGCGTCACCCAGTCTTCGAAGGTCCCGTCGGCCTGGGGGGCCAGCCGCTGGTGGATCGCTTCGCGGAGGTAGCTCGCGAGCGCGCGCACACCCCGGCGGGGGCCATACTGCCGCAGCACGTCGTCCAGCTCGAGCGGGTACCGGTAACGCTTCTCGCCGTTCAAGATGATGCTCTGCCTGCGGCGCTCCAGCATGTCGTCGCCGACCAGCGAACGCACGAGGTCGTCGATGGCCGTGTTCTGCGTGATGAAGCGGTGGCCGCCGAAGTCGAAGCGGAAGCCGTCACGCTCGTGGGTCCCGCACAGGCCGCCGACCCGGGACTCGCGCTCCAGCACCACCGCCGAGGCCCCCAGCCTCGAGACCTCCAGCGCTGCGCTCATGCCGCAGGCGCCACCGCCGAGGACCACCACCGTCTTCTTGCGAGAGCCGCTCATTCGTACGCCCCGGCCCGGTTCGACAAGATCGCCGCATCGAGCGCCCAACGCAAGCTGGCAGAGGTAGGCAAAGGTCGCACTCGTCAGTTGAGCGTCACGCCGAAGATCGCCAGCAGGCGCAGATCACTCCCGACCTCGGCGTTGGCATAGGTCGAGGGAAAGCCGCCTGCGGCCGTGCTGCCGCTCGCGTAAGGCGTGGTCGGGGTCGCCAGGACCCGAAAGGCGGGCGTGATCACGAACCACAACCGCGAGCTCGCGAGCGCGATGGAAGGCCCCAGGTGCAGCGTCTCCTGCGCAGGCACGGTGCCCGTGAAGGCGGGGTGCTGGTACTCTTCGAGGGCCTCGAGGCCCACGCGGATCCACGGGCGAATCTCGTAGCCTGCCCCCGCATAGAGACCCAGATCCCAGCCGAAGGCGGCCCCCGACTGGAGCGTCTCTTCTTCGATCAGGTTCGCCTGGACGAAGAAGTGATGGATGTCCTTGGCCAGGATGAGCTTCCCCTCGAGCTCGAACGGCTGCGTCAGGTCCACCGGCCGCTCGATCTCGAGATACAGCTCCGTATCCACGGGCCACTTGCCCTTCTCCGCGAAACGGTAGCGGGTCTCGACCTGGAAGCTGTCGAACTCGAGCGGAGACGGCTGACCGGCGGCAAGGGGCGCCTGCTCTTCGAGCACCGAGTAGAGGCTCACGTCCCAGTGATCGGTGATGCCGTATTCCACCTCCACCTGCTCCTGCAGCAGCGTGTGCTGGGCAAAGTCGTGGAGATAGCCGAGCGGGTCGCTCGCCGTCTCGAAGCCGCTCCAGACCTCGACCTCCAGCCCTCCCTGTGGCTGGGTGAAATAGGGATAAATGTGGGCAAAGGACTTGAAGTCGGCGCGCGCCAAGCCCGCGGGGAGGCACAGGGCGAGGGCAGCGATGTATTTCTGAAAATGATTCTCAAAACCGACCATGGGCACGACGAATAGACCCCAGCGTCCCGGCTGTCAAGCCGGGGACCGCCTCGCCGTCGGTCCGTGGTGCTACCCCCCGCCGCTAGTGGTGGTGGTGCCCCTTCGCGGGCTTCTCCGCTGCCTCGGCCTGGGCGCTGTCGTCGTCGTCGTCGCGCGTCTCGACCGTCGCGCCTTCCCAGGTTTCGCCCTCGCCCAGCTTCCACTCGTCCTTGAGCGGGATGTCCCAGCTGAACTTGCTGTTGAGCTCGTGCCCCTGCACCGTGCGGGTGGTCGTCCCGATGTCCACGTGCATCTTCGTGGCCTCGTGCGGGAACAGGTCCAACCAGTAGGTGCCGAGCACGACGTTCGCGGGGAAGAGATCCGCGTAGCGGTCCGGATCGGGGATCTTGGTCTCCGGCTCGCCGCCGTGGAGCTCGCCGTGGAAGGCCGCCGGCTCGTCCTTGCTCTTCCGCCTGCCCTTCGGCGGCTCCGGCTTGTCGCCGGCGAGCGTGATGTCGAACGAATTGATGGTGGCGTTGACGATGAGGTGGTGCACCTGCGCCGCGGTGTCCGAGCGCTCTTCGACCTCGTCCTTCCGCTGCGGTCCCCACCAGGCGAAGTCGATCCGGATCTTCGGCTTGCCGTCCTGCGTCTGCCGCTCCATGCGCCAGATGTCGAAGTGCTGGCCGACGCTCGACGACGTGAGGATCGGGTCGTAGCCGGACCCCGAGAGCTGCTTGTAGAGCTCCATGACCGCGTCGTGGTTCACCTTGAAGGCGTCGAACTCGGGCCCCTTGATGCGGCCGATGTCGTGCTTGTGCTCGATGTCTTCCCACCCTCGGTCGTGATCGCGGAACTCGGGGTAGCGGTTGTCGTGGTCGCGAATGGCGCCGAAGTACCACTTGAGAAGCCCGCGCATCTCGTCGCCGTACTCCTCGGTCTGGGCCAACTCACGGGCCGCGGGGGCACGCTCGTCGAAGGTCCGCTCGATGCGGGCGAGGTCGAGCTGGGCCTCCATCTCGGTCTTCTGATGGAGGTATTCGTGAAGGGAGAAGCCGCCGATGGCGATGATACCGGCGAGGAGGAGGACCAGCCGCAGGAGAGGGTTCATGTCGCCTCGCGAGTCCGCCCGGAAAGGGTGGCGGGTCGAGAGGTTGTAGTGCAGCTGCGGGAAAAAGTAAACGCGCGGCTAGCAGCCGAGCCCGCCGCTGCACGTCCCGGCGTCGACGTCGCAGCTGCCGCCATCGCTGCAAGAGGTCGCATCGGTGCAAGACGTGAAGCACGCGCCCGTACCGGTATCGCAGCCATAGCTCCCGCAACACTCCGTGCCGCCGTCCTGGCAGCTGCCTTGCGCGCAGAACCCCGCCGCGCTCGCGACGCAACTCGTCGCCGTACAGGCGCAGCCAGCCGCGCCACAGGCACCCGCCGGATACACGCAGGCGCCCGTGTCGTCGCAGGCCGTGGCGCCACAGGTGGGATCGGACGTCGAGCAAGCATGGCTGCAGCAGGCCCCCCCCAGGCAAGCAGCGCTGCTGCAGGCCTCCTCGGCGGTGCTGGTGCTGGTGGCCGCGCAGGCCGCGCCGGCGCCGCCCTGAACGGCGCAGCTGCCGGACGCGCAGTAGGAGCCGGTGGCGCAGTCACCGCTCGCGCTGCAGCCCCCAGTGGAGCCGCCGCTGCTGCTCCCGCCCGAGCTGCCGCTCCCGCTGGACGCGGCCCCGCCCGAGGTCGAGGCCCCGCCGCCCGACGTCGTGGCTGCCGCCGTCGTGCTCCCGCCCGTGGCCGATCCCGTCGCGCCAGCGCTCGAGGCGCCGCTCGTGGTCACGGCCCCCGTCGTGGACCCACCCGTGGTCTCACCTCCGGTGCTGCCGCCGACGTTGCCGGTCGTCCCCTCGGCCGCGGTCGTGGTGCCGCCGCCCGTAGAGGTCTGCCCACCGCTGTTCTGACCCTGGCCCCCGGAGGAACCCCCATTGTGGCCGCCGCTGTGCCGCCCGCCGGTGGTCGTGCCATTGCCGCCGTTGGCCGTGCCAGTGCCGTTCGCGGCGGCGCCATTGGCGGAGCCCGAGACCCCACCCACGGAGCTGCCCCCGTTGCCGCCGCACTGGCACGGCCCGAACGTGCCGTCCTGCTGGCAGGTCTGCACGTTGGGGATGCCCCCCGGGCAGGTGCAGGGCTGAGTGTAGGGCGGCACGCAGGTCGTACCCCCCGTGGAAGAGCACGCGGCGGCAAAGCAGAGCAAGGCACCGGCGAGGGCTGTGCGCATGGTCAAAAAACTACCACCGCCCTCCGCCCCATGGCTAGGCGGAAGGCGGTGGATCCCGGCCACCGCGGCCAGGAAATCACGGACTCTGCGGGAGGGTGATGCCCTGGTGGTCGAGGATGATTTGGATGTCTTGCAGCTGCGAGAGGTTGAGCGCGGCGTTCATCGGGTCGTCGGCCTGATCGATGAGGAGCGTCCAGCTGGGATCGTCGACCGGGCGGCCAAAAAGATCGGTGCTTGCGGGAACGGTGGAGTCGCTCCCGAGGATCGAGGCATCCGCATTGATGGCCGCGGCCACCAGCGCCGTTTTCGGTTGCAGGTCGTACTGGGTGAGGGAGCCGTCCTCCCCGCGCAGCCGCCCGGTGCCGGACTGGATCAGCGTGACGTAGCCGGTTGGGCTCCCGGACAGGCCCACCAGGTTGATCTTCACGTCCTGGATCGTGTCCATGGCCAGCTCCGTGCCGAAGATCCCGTTCCCGGGATCGATGGACGTCCTGAACTTGAGCTCGAGGTTGCCAGCCGCGTCGCGGTTCTGGGGCAGCGCGACTTTCTGTTGGAACTGCTGAATGATGCTGAGCGGCTGATGGGTGACGGGGTCCTGGATGATCCCGGTAATGCCCAGCAGCGTGCTCAGGCTGATCAGATCCTGGCGCTTCTGCGGCGTCCCGT
>DATJNL010000399.1:0-6945 GCA_035508175.1 Myxococcales bacterium | reverse complement strand
TGACTCTCACCCACGTTCGCGACGTAAATGACGGGCTTGTCGGTCAAGAGGAACAGCTCGGCCAGGCGGGCGTGCTCCTCGGCGGACAAGCCCTGCGACCACACCGGCTTGCCAGCGTCGAGACCGGCCCGCACGCGGTCGAGCAGCGCGAGCTCGACCTTGGCTTCCTCGGCCGGCTTGCCGGTGCCCTTCGCCGCCTTCTGCGCACGGTCGCGCCGCTTCTCGACGCCCTCGAGGTCCTTGAGGCACAGCTCGGTTTCGATCACGACGACGTCGCGCTCCGGGTCGACCGAGCCGTCCACGTGGACGACGTTGCCGTCCTCGAAGCAGCGCACGACGTGGACGATGGCGTCGACCTGCCGGATCTCCCCGAGGAACTGGTTGCCGCGCCCGCCGCCCTGGCTCGCGCCCTTCACGAGCCCGGCGATGTCGATGAACTCGAGGCTGGTGGGCGTGGTCTTGGCCGGGTGGTAGAGCGCCGAGAGGCGGTCGAGCCGCGCGTCCGGCACGGGCACCACGCCCACGTTGGGGGTGATGGTGCAGAACGGGTAGTTCGCCGCCTCCGCCTTGTTCGTCTCGGAGATGGCGTTGAAGAGCGTGGACTTGCCCACGTTCGGCAAGCCCACGATGCCGCAGT
This sequence comes from Myxococcales bacterium, assembly GCA_035508175.1. Taxonomy (GTDB): domain Bacteria; phylum Myxococcota; class Myxococcia; order Myxococcales; family JAKAPL01; genus DATJNL01. The sequence goes on along the minus strand of DATJNL010000399.1, from coordinate 6,308 downwards.
TGAACCCCACGGCCTATGCGCTGCGCTTCTCGCGGCGGGGGAACTCTTCGACGTACTGTTCGAAGAGCGCACGCTGGCGGCTCGGGTCGGCCAGGTGGTCGCCGAGCGCCTTGGCGGCCACGTCGATGGCGAGATCCACGACCAGCCCCTTGAGCTCTGCCTGGGCCTTCGCCTTGTCTTCCTCGATCTGCTGCCGCGCTCGCACGAGGAGCTCTTCCGCTTCCTTGCGACTCTTCTGCACCATTTCCTGCCGCGCCACCTCGGCATCCGCGAGCGCCTTGCGGACCGCCTCGGCGGCCTCCTTGCGCGAGTCCGAGAGGAGCGCCTTCTGCTCGGCCAGCAGACGCTCCGCCTCGACGCGGTCCTTCTTCGCGCCGTCGAGCGCGCCCGCGATCGTCTTCTCGCGCTCCTCGACGATGTGCAGGATGGGCTTCCAGGCGACGAGCCGGAGCACCACGAGGAGGACCACGAAGGTGACGACGGTCCAAGCGGCGAGCCCCGGCTCGACGTCCATCAGACCCGCGGCGAAGATGAGGCCCGGCATGCGTACCTCCGTCAGCTCTTGACGCTCAGGATCAAGCAGACGACCGCGCCGAAGAAGGCGACGCCTTCGATCATGGCGGCCGTGATCAACATGCCCGTGCGGATGTCGCCCGCCGCCGACGGCTGCCGGCCGGTGGCCTCCATCGCGGCGGCGGTCAACCGCCCGATGCCCATGGCGACGCCGATGACGCACATTCCCGCCCCGATGCCCGCACTCAGATAACCCAACGCCAGGTTCGACATGTGTGTTGCTCCTCCGTTTGTGGACCAGCGTGACGACGAGGACTTCCCTCTACTGCCTCAGTGAGCGTGCGCGCTCATCCCGATGAAGAGCGCCGAAAGCATGGTGAAGATGTAGGCCTGGATCAAGATGATGATGACCTCGAGCAGGAAGAGCGCCACGGCGAAGGGCACCGAGGCGATCCCGACGATGGGGGTGTGCAGCAGGTAGACCAGGCCGAGGATGAAGAGGATGACGATGTGCCCGGCGATCATGTTCGCGAAGAGGCGGATGCACAGCGCGAACGTCTTGGTGAGCATCCCCAGGATCTCGATGGGCCACATGAGCGGGAACATCCACCACGGGACCCCCGAGGGCACGAGGTGCAGCAAGTAGCCGCCGAGCCCCTGGTGGCCGATGCCGGTCGCCTGCATCAGAACGAAGGTGAGGATCGCGAGCGTCCCGGTGACCGCGAGGTTGCCGACCGAGGTGGCGGTGTAAGGGATGAGTCCCAGCCCGGCGCTGAAGACGATGAAGAAGAAGGCCGTGAGCAGGTAGGGGAGGTACCGGTGCGCCGTGTGCTCGTCCATCGTCTTGTAGGCGATCTCGTCGCGCACGAAGAGGACCATCATCTCGACGAGGTTCGCGATGCCCTTGGGCACGAGGCTCTTCCCGCGCACCAGGGTCGCCCCCCAGGCAAAGACCACGAGCACCAGCGCGGCGATGACCATCCATACCACGTGCTTAGTCGGACCGAAGTCGATCACGTGTCCGGCGACGGTGTAGTTCCAGGTCGGCAGCTTGATGGGCTTCGAGAACGGGAGCTCGAGGACCTTGCTGTCGGTCACGTGGCCGAACACCACGTCCGAGACGCTCGGCTGCTCCTCGGCCTCGGCGCCGAGCACCAGCGGAAGCACCCGCAGCAAGCCCATCACGACCGCGCCTCCGCGACCTTGGTGCGGCCGACGAGCGCCGCCACCTCGATGACCTGCAGCGGCAGATACACGGCGAAGAAGCCCACGCAATAGGCGCCCGGCGTCCCACCCACGCGCGCCGTGACGACGAGCCCCAGGGCGAGCAGCGCGAAGCGGATCAGGAAGCCGATGACCGTGGCGCGCAGCACGGAGGCGAGCGGCCGATCCGCGGCCCACGCCAGGAAGGCGAAGGTGCAGACGCCGGCCAGGCCGGCCACCAGCCAGCCACCTCGCAGGCCGGTGGCGAGCGCCGTGCCCGCGAACGCGAAGGAGAACGCGCCGACGGCGAGCCAGCAGAGGAAGGCGAGGATGAGATGTCGTCTCGGCAAGGCGTCCTCAGGGGTCCTTCTTCTTCGCGTCCGTCTTCAGCGCCACCAGCACCAGCTCGTAAAGGCCGGTCCCGATGCCCAACAGCGCGCCCGTGACCAGCAGCCAGGGTCCGGTGTGCAGCCAGCGATCCAGGAGAAAGCCTCCCAGCAGACCCGCCGACACCGACGCCAGCATCGTCCAACCCACGTCCATGTAGCGGAACGCGTTTCGCGTCGCCTCGTCCCGGTCCTTGCGCTGCCCGGGCCCGTCGGAACGCTCGTCCGCCATGGCGTGTCCCCTCGGTCCGAAAGCCGCGGCGCGTGTGCGGATCGCGGGTCCGAAAGGCGCCGGGCGTGTAACACGCGTCGACCGATTGCGTCAACCTTCTCGCACCTCGCGGCGGGTCTCAGAGAGGCCGTGCGAGCGCCGCGCGGGCCGCGCGCAGGGTCGCCTGCAAGGCCTCCTCGCCGTGCGCAAGGGAGACGAAGGCGGCCTCGAACTGCGACGGCGGCAGGTAGACGCCCTCGTCGAGCATCGCGTGGAAGAAGGCCGCGTAGCGCCGCCGGTCGGCCCGGCGCGCGCTCTCTGCGTCCGTCACCGGCGCCTCCGCAAAGAAGAGGGTCCACATGCTGCCCACCCGATTGAGCCGCACCGGCACGTGGGCGTCGGCACAGGCGGCCGCCAGCCCTTCGGCGAGGCGAGCCGAGGCAGCCTCGAGGCGCTGGTAGGCCCCCGGCCGAGCCAGCGCCTGCAGCGTCGCCCGACCTGCGGCCATCGCGAGCGGGTTCCCGCTAAGCGTCCCCGCCTGGTACACGGGCCCCGACGGCGCGATGAGCTTCATCACGTCCACGCGGCCGCCGAACGCGCCCACGGGCAGGCCGCCGCCGATCACCTTGCCGAAGGTCGTGAGATCGCCGCGCACGGCGAGGCGATCCTGCGCGCCGCCGCGCGCCAGCCGGAAGCCGGTCATCACCTCATCCATCACGAGGAGGGCGCCCGCCTTCTGGCAGGCGTCGCGCAGCCCCTCGAGGAAGCCGGGCGCGGGCGCGAGAACGCCCATGTTGCCGACCACCGGCTCGACGATGACGCAGGCGAGGCGGTCGCCGCGGTGGGCGAACAGATCGCGCACACGGTCGAGGTCGTTGAAGGGCAGCGTGTGCGTGAGCTTGGCCAGCGCCGCGGGCACGCCCGGCGAGTCCGGAAGTCCGAGCGTCTCGACGCCGGATCCCGCCTTCACCAGCAGGCTGTCGGTGGCGCCGTGGTAGCAGCCGTCGAACTTCACGATCTCGTCGCGCTGCGTGAAGGCCCGCGCCAGCCGCAGCGCCGCCGAGGTAGCCTCGGTCCCCGAGCTCACGAAGCGCACGAGCTCGAGCCAGGGCATCGCGGCCTGCACCGCCTCGGCCAGCGCGATCTCGCCGGCGTGAGGCGCGCCGTAGCTCGTGCCTCCGCGAGCGGCCTCCGCGATCGCCGAGACCACCGCGGGCGGCGCGTGGCCCAGGATGAGGGGCCCCCAGCTGCCCACGAAGTCGACGTACCGCTCGCCGTCGGCGTCGAAGAGCCACGGCCCCTCCCCGCGCTCGAAGAACACCGGCGTGCCGCCCACGCCCGCGAAGGCGCGCACCGGCGAGTTCACGCCGCCCGGGAAGAGCTCCTTCGCGCGCGCAAAGAGCGCCTCGCTGCGCGGGCCCGGCCTCACTCCTCGCCCCGCGTCGCGTCCCCGCCCACGGCCGCGGCGACCTTCCTCACGTGGCCGGGCGCGTGGTCGAACGCGTCGGGTTGCTCGCGGAGCCGCCGCGCGTCGGCCATCTTGCGCTGCAGCCGCGCGAGCTCCTTCTGGATGAGCAGCGGATCGGGATAGGTCTTCAGGCACGCCAGCAGCACCTCGAGGGCGCGGTCGTCCTGGCCCTGGAGCTCCAGGAGCTTGGCGAGCGCGAGCTGCGCGCGCGAGACCGCCTCGCCAGGCGGGGTGCGGTCGATGAGCTCCTGGTAGGCGGCGATGGCTTCGGCCCGGCGCCCCTCCAGCTCGAAGCAGGAGGCGAGGAGCAGCCGCGCCTGGGGGGCGAGCGGGCTCTGCGGGAAGCGGTCGAGCAGCGTGCGCGCCTCGGTGCGCGCCTGCGCGTAGTCGGCGAGCTGGAAGTAGCCCTCCACCGCCTGCATCTGGTAGCCGTCGGCGCCCGGTCGATCGGGGTACGCCGACACGAGCGCCTTGTACTGCGCGATGGCCCCGGTGAGGTCGCCGAGCCGGTCGCGGAGCATCTCGGCGTAGTGGATGCGCGCCTGGTAGCTCTCGGGCGCGTCGGGGTAGTTCTCGAGGAGCGCCCGGTACGTCTCCCCGGCGCAGCGGGTGTCCCGCATGTCGAGGTAGCAGAGGTCGCCGAGGTGCGCGAGGATCCGCGTCCGCACCGGGCGGCCCTCCGGCCCGTCGTCCGCGCCGAGCCGCCGCAGCGCGTCGCGGTAGCCGGCGAGCGCCGCGGCGAAGTGGTGGCTTCCCTCGAGCTGATCGGCGTGGTCGAGCAGCTGCTCCGCCGAACGGGGGCAGCCCGCGAGGAGCACCGCCGCCGGCAGGAGCCACTTCACTCACGCCTCCGGGGCCGCCCCGCCTTCGGGGCCTTCACCGCCGGCCGGCGCCTCGCCGTCCGCGGGGGGTTCGCCGCCGGCGGGGGGCTCGTCGCCTTCGGGAGCGACGCGCGTGAGTGCCACGACCTTTTCGTCGGCCTCGCCGATGTCGATGAGGCGCACGCCCTGTGTGTTGCGGCCGATGACGCTGATGTCCTTGGCGGGCATGCGGATGAGCATGCCCTTGTTGGTGATCACCATCACGCTGTCGGCGTCGCGGACCTGCACCGCCGCCACCACGCCGCCGTTCCGCTCGGTGGTCTTGATGGTGATGATGCCCTTGCCGCCGCGCCCCTGCAGCCGGTACTCGGCCTCCTCGGTGCGCTTGCCGTAGCCGTGCTCGGTGACCGAGAGGATCGAGGCCCCCGCCTCCATCACCTCTGCCGAGACCACGGCATCGCCGTCGTCGAGGGTAATGCCCTTCACGCCGTACGCGGCGCGCCCCATGGCCCGGATCTCGTCCTCCTTGAAGCGGATAGACATGCCCTGCCGCGTCGTCAGCAGGATGTCCTTGGTGCCGTCGGTGAGGCGGGCCGCCACCAGGTTGTCGCCGTCCTCGATGCCGAGCGCGATGATGCCGCTCGGCCGCGGGTTCTGGAACTGGTCGAGCGAGGTCTTCTTCACGATGCCCTTCGAAGTCACCATCACCACGAACCGACCCGACTCGAACGTCTTCACGGGCAGGATCGCGGCGAGCTTCTCGTCGGGCTTGAACTGCACGAGGTTGACGATGGCCTTGCCGCGCGCGGCCCGTCCTGCCGCGGGGATCTCGTGCACCTTGAGCCAGTAGACGCGGCCGCGCGAGGAGAAGACCAGCACGTAGGCGTGCGACGAGGCCACGAAGAGGTCCTCGAGGTAGTCGTCTTCCTTCGCGCCCGCCCCGATCTTGCCGCGGCCTCCGCGCCGCTGGGCGCGGTACTCGGTCACCGGGTTGCGCTTCACGTACCCGGCGTGGCTGAGCGTCACCACCATGTCCTCGTCGGCGATGAGGTCCTCGGCGGACAGGGCCGTCGCCTCTCCCACGAGCTCGGTGCGCCGCTCGTCGCCGAACTGATCCTGGATGTCGCGCAGCTCCTTGATGATGACGTCCAGGAGCACGCGATCGACGCGCAGGATCTCCTCCAGGCGCGCGATGGTCTTCTGCAGCTCGGCCAGCTCGTCGAGGATCTTCTGCCGCTCGAGGCCGGTGAGGCGCTGCAGCTGCATCTCGAGGATGGCCTTCGCCTGCACCTCGCTGAGGCCGAACTGCGACTGCAGCCCACTGGACGCCACCTCCCGGTCCTTCGCGGCGCGGATGAGCTTGATGACCGCGTCGAGGTTGTCGAGCGCGATCTTGAGCCCCAGCAGGATGTGTTCGCGCTCGCGGGCCTTGCGCAGCTCGTAGCGCGTACGCCGCGTCACGACCTCGCGCCGGTGCGCCACGAAGCGCTCCAGCATCTCCTTCAGCGTGAGCGTGCGCGGCTGGCCCCCGTCGATGGCCAGCATGTTGATGCCGAAGGTTTCCTGGAGAGGCGTGTGCGCGAACAGGTTGTTCAGGACGACCGCGCCCATCGAGTCGCGCTTGATCTCGATGACGATCCGCATGCCGTCGCGGTCGCTCTCGTCGCGGATGTCGCTGACGCCCTCGAGCTTCTTGTCGCGCACGA
>DATJNL010000398.1:0-5655 GCA_035508175.1 Myxococcales bacterium | reverse complement strand
TCGGCAACCTCGTCCGCAACGCGATCAAGTACATGGACGACACGCGGCTCCGCCGCATCACGCTCCGGGTCTCCGCGGTCGACGGCAAGCTGCGCTTCGAGGTCGAGGACAGCGGCCCGGGCGTCGCGCCGGATCTCGTCGAACGGATCTTCGAGCCGTACGTGCGCGGCCCCGAGACCGGCCAGCCCGGGCTGGGCCTGGGCCTCGCGACGGTCCGGCGCCTGGCGGAGGCACACGGCGGCGCCGTGGGTTTCCTGCCCGCGCCCCGCCGCGGCAGCTGCTTCTGGTTCGAGCTGCCGGTGGCCGAGCCCCGCGCCGCGGCGACCCGGGACGCCCCCGGCGCCCACGCGCCTCTCTAGGACTGTCAGAGCCATCGCCTAGGGTGCACCCGGAAATCAGCCCCGGGAGGCCCCATGCGCGCATTGCTGCTCGCTTCATTCCTCGTTTCCACCACCGCCGTCGCCCAGACGTACGCCCCGCCCCCACCGGTTCCGCCGCCAGCTCCCGCGCCGTTGATGGCGCCCGCCGACGGCCCCGGCAACGGCATGCAGCTCGAGCTGGGCCTGCTGCAGACGGGCGGCGTCCTCAACCTGCTGACGGACGTCTTCAGCACCAACACGGGCGTGGGCGGCAACGCGGGCGCCTTCGCGACCCCCCAGCCGAGCCTGTCCGTGGGCTACCAGTGGGACCAGAACGCGCTGCTGCTCGGCCTCGGCCTCGCGGCGGCCAGCGGCCCCACGTTCCTCTTCGGCATCGGGCCGACGTACCGGCGCTACTTCACGCCGCTGCGCACCGGCGCCTTCAGCGGCTTCGGCGAGGGGACCATCGCCTTCGAGATCCTGGCGCCCAACGCCGGTCCGTCGTCGTTCGGCATCGGCTTCGACGGCGGCCTCGGCGGCGAGTGGCTGTTCGTGAAGAACTTCGCGCTCTTCGCCAAGGCCACGCTGGGCTACACGCACATCGGCCTGCCCGGCGGCCTCAACTTCGACGGCATCGGCCTCGCCGGCACGGCGGGCCTGACGCTGCACCTGTGAGCGCGGGTCACTGCGGCGTGAAGTAGACCTGGTAGCAGGTCTGCGCGATCGCGGCCAGCTCGTGCGACGCGAAGGTCTGGCCGGGGGCGCTCGCGCTCACGGTGAGCAGCTGCTCGCTGGCCCCCGAGAGGGTGGCCACGCCGTTGGCGGACGTCACCCCGGCCGCCGCCGCGCCGTAGTCCGCGGCGTAGTAGCCGATCGAGCCGGCGGCCGGGACCTGCTGGAAGGCCACGCCCGCGAGGCCGCCGCCGGCCGTGAACGCGGCGTCGGTGGCATACAGGAGCACGAAGCCGTTCGAGAGCAAGGACCCGGGGGTGAACCCCTGGGCGCAGTCCAGCAGCGAGGCATAGTCCCAGGAGATGGCGTAGGCGGCCGGCACGGTGATGTCTGCCGTCGGGGTCCCCACGTACACCTCCGACGCCGAGGCGGCCACGTAGTCCGTGTAGCCGCCGTCGGGCCGCAGCTGCGCGCAGGTGGGCGGCTGGACCGGCACGCCGTTCACGGTGCCGATGCCCTCGTAGCTGGCGATGACCCCGAGGTTGACTCCGCCCACGTTCAGGTTCGGGAAGACGATGGGGCCGTTCTGGTTCTGGGCGGTGATCGTGACCGTTCCGAGCGTCCAGTACGTCGGCACCAGGTTGCAGAGCGCGATGCCCTGGATGGAGAGCTGCTGGCCCACCGGCGACGGGGGCGTGAGACCGAGCGCGGCCATCGCCGCGACCTCGGCGGGGTGCAGACCCGTCCGCTGCAGGGTGACGGTGATGAACGGCCCGTTGGTCTGGCTCGATCCGTCGCAGCCCCCGCCCCCGCCGGTGGACGTGCCGCCCGAGGAGCCGCCCCCCGAGCTGCTGCCGGCCCGGGCGCCCGTGGTACCCCCGCCGAGGAGCTGGAAGCAGGTCGGCTCGCTGTCGTTGCAGTAGTAGCCCGGCGGGCACGTGATCGTGCCGTAGGAGCTGTAGCAGGTCATGCCGCCGGCGTCGTCCGCCCCCGTGCTGGAGCCCCCTGCACCGCCGCCCGTCGAGCTCCCGCCGCCGCTGCTGCTGCCACCGCCGCCCGAGGCAGCGCAAGCCGACCCGAGGAGCGCAAGCGCAGCCGCAGCGAGAAACCCCCTCATGCGTCGACTTTACCGCAAGTGGCGGCCGGTGACGACCCGACCCGCTCAGTTGTTCTTGGCGCCGTCCGCGATCCACTCGCGGACGGCCTCGACGTACGAGGCGCCGAGCACCTCGCCGGCCACGTTCGGCATGTGCTGGCCGTACTGGCAGGCTCCGGTGGGCGTCTGCACGCACTCGGACGCCGCCCCGAGCCCGGCGGCGAGCTTCTGGTACAGGAGGCTGTTCGCCGGGTCGCCGGGCTTCACGAGCAGCATGCCGTTGTACGTGTAGTTGTAAGGCTCGCCGATGTCGGTCGCGGGCACGCCGCCGCCGTCCGCGCCGAGGAGCGCGGCGTAGGGCGAGGTCTTGAGATCCAGGTTGCCCACGGCGGGGCCGGCGGGCGGCGCGTGGCACGACGACACGGCGCAGCTGACCAGGATGATCTGCTGGTTGAAGTTCGTGAAGGTGGGCGTGAAGGCCGGCTGCACGCCGGCATCGCCGCCGCCGCCGCCCGGCCCGCAGGCGGCGCCGCAGAGAGCGAGCGCGAGGCTAAGACGCGCGGCGCGCCCGCCGGGGCTGCTCCTCGTGGCGCGGCGCGAAGAACTTGAAGGCGTTGTCAAGCGCGTTCTCCTCGGCTTCGAGCACCAGGGCCCGCAGCGCGGTGTTGGGTTGGCGAAGCGTCTCGTAGTAGCGCTGGCGATCGATGGCGTGGATGATGGCCGGCAGGTAGCGGTAGCGCAGCAGCAACAGGTTCATCATGAGCCGCGCCACCTTCCCCGAGTTCTCGGTGTAGGGGAAGACCTGCATGAAGCCGTAGTGCACCACCGCCGCCTGCTTCACCGGGTGGTACTCCTTGAACTCCGCGGTGCCGCAGAAGTCGAGCAGCTTCTGGAGCTGATCGGGGATCTTCGCGGGCTGCGCGATGTCGTGGAAGTAGGTGCGGTGCAGCGGCATGTCGCGGCGGTAGACGGCCTTGTCGCGGCCGTCGAAGCCGCGGCCGAGGGTCTCGTAGATCTTCTTCACGAGCGTGAGCGTGAAGCGGAAGCGGGGGTTCTCCGCCTCGCCGCGCACGAGGGCGATGGCTTCCTTCATGTTCCGGATCTCGGCGAACATGGGGGCGAGCGCGGCGTCGGAGACGGCGGCGCCGGCCATGGCCTGGCCGAGCTCGGTGGCGCTGAGCACCACGCCCTCGAGGGCGTTGTCGTGGTAGATCCACGACATCTCGAGCTTGTGGTGGAACTCCTCCGACTGGTTCCGGTGATCGCCGAGGAGCTCCCAGAAAGCCTCCATCCGATCGTCGATTTCGAGGTAGCGGGTTCGCATCGGTGCTCCTGAACGTAGCGAAGCCTAGCAGGCTGCTCCCCCTCCGGGCGCGGCACCCTAGGGCAAACTGACGAAATTGTCAACTATTTTTGGAGGTTAGCCGGGCTCGCCTTCGGGCTTGATGGCCGCGAAGTAGAGCTCGCAGGCATGGTCGAGCAGCGAGCTGGAGAGGGTGGGCTGGATGCCCTTGAAGGCCGCGATGTCACTGAGGATTTGGAGGATGTCCCGGGGATGGCAGGCGCGCAGCGCCCGCCCATACGGCTGGTACTCGTGCTCGATGAGCCAGTCGACCGCCTGGGGCTTGTACGCGATGCCCTGCGCCTCGCAAAGCCTGCGGAAGATCTCCCGAAACGCCTCGGGGGTGGGATCGCCCAGGTGCACCTTGTACTTGATGCGGCGCAGGAAGGCCTCGTCGACGAGCGCCTGCGGGTCGAGGTTCGTGGAGAAGACCACGACCTCCTCCATGGGCACCTCGAACTTGCGGCCCGTCTGCAGCGAGAGCAGGTCCACGTGCTTCTCGAGCGGGATGATCCAGCGGTTCAGCATCTCGCGCGCCGAGGTGCGCTGGCGGCCGAAGTCGTCCACGAGGAGCATGCCCCCGTTGGCCTTCATCTGGCACGGGGCTTCGTAGACGTTCGAGACGCGGTTGTGCGCGAGGTCGAGCATGTCGAGGGTCAGCTCGCCGCCCACCACCAGGAAGGGCCGGCGGCAGACCATCCAGCGCTCGTCGATGCCGTCGGCGCGCCCGGCGTCGTCGGCGGCCATCTGCTCGAGCGGGATGTGCCAGGCGCTGTCGAAGACGACGATGACCTGCCCGTCCACCTCCACGGCGTGGGGAACGGCCACGGCCCCGCCGAGCGACTGCGACAGGGCCTCGGCGAGCGCGGTCTTGCCGTTGCCGGGGTCGCCGAACAGGAAGAGCGCCCGCGCCGACGCCATGGCGGGGCCCACCGAATCGAGGACTTCCTTGTCGTAGACGAGGTGCGAGGTGGCCGTCTCGAGCGCGTGGCGGTCGACGCGCGCGGGCTCGGTGCTCTGCGCCACGATCTGCGCGGTGTACTGCGAGAGGGGCACGGGCGCGGGGCCGGCGTACCCGGAGCGGGACATGGCGTCGCGGGCGGCCTCGCGCCCCTTGGTGGTGAGGGAGAAGGTGACCGAGGCGCGGCCGAAGCCCTTGCCGCCGCGCAGCTCCACGAGCTGCTCCTGCGCGAGGAAGTTGAAGACGTGCTCCATGACGCCGCCCCAGGGCAGGCGCAGGGCGCGGGAGATCTGCAGGCCGGAGTCGAGCCCCTCGGCGTACAGGTGCTTGAGGGTGAGGCCGTTGAGGAACGCCTGGGTGAGCCCGGTCTCCTCGATCGACCGCGGCTCGGGCGGCGCGTAGCCCAGCGTCACCGGGATCGCGGCGTCGGTCCTCACAAGTGGGTGAGCCACTCCATGTAGCGGAGCTGCGCGCCGCGCGTGGTCTGGAAGAAGAGCTCCTGGATGGAGCGGGTGACGGGGCCGGGCTTGCCCTCGCCGATGCGGCGGCCGTCGACCTCGCGGATGGGGGTGATCTCGGCGGCGGTGCCGGAGAAGAACGCCTCGTCGGCGATGTAGAGGGAATCGCGGGTGAAGGTGCGCTCCTCGACGGTCATGGCGCGGTCGCGCGCGAGCTGGATGACGGTGTCGCGGGTGACGCCGGCGAGGATGGGCGAGGTGAGCGGGGGGGTGAAGAGGGTGCCGTTCTTCACCATGAAGATGTTCTCGCCGGAGCCCTCGGCGACGAGCCCCTCGGAGTCGAGGAGGATGGCCTCGTCGTAGCCGGCGAGCACGGCCTCGCGCTTGGCGAGCACGGAGTTGACGTACTGGCCGGTGATCTTGCCGCGGACCATGTGGCTGTTCACGCCGAGGCGGGTGAGGGAGGAGATCTTGGCGCGGATGCCCTTCTTGAGCCCCTCGTCGCCGAGGTAGGCGGGCCAGACCCAGGCGGCGATGGCGACGCGGATGGGGTTGACGGCGCCGAGGCCCATGGCGCCGTCGCCCATGAAGGCCACGGGCCGCAGGTAGCCTTCGGTGAGCTTGTTGGCGCGCAGCACGTCGAGGCACGCCTTGACGACGTCGCCCTCGGCGTAGGGAATCTGCAGGAGGCAGATGTGCGCGGATTCGAAGAGCCGGTGGATGTGCTCGCGCAGCCGGAACACGGCGGAGCGGCCGTCCTCGAGCCG
>DATJNL010000397.1:0-2333 GCA_035508175.1 Myxococcales bacterium | reverse complement strand
GCCGCGCTGCCCGCGGACAGCCCGCTCGCCCAGCCGCCGAAGCCCACCGCGGCCACCAGGCCGGCCACGCCGAGGATCGAGGCCTGCGCGATGGCGTGTCTTCCACCGCGCGCCATCCATAGCCCCATCGCCATCGCGAGCGGAATGCTGGCCGCCAGTGTGAACGCGCCCCAGCCGTCCCCTTTCATCGAGTTGACCACGGCGAACCCCATCGCCGCGACCGCGACGACGAGGACGATCAAGATGGCGGCCGAAGCCAGGGCGCCCGCCAGTGGAGAGAGCTCCTCCCGGGCGATCTCGGCCAGCGACCGGCCCCCGTGGCGAACGCTCGCCGCGAGCATCACGAAGTCGTGCACGGCGCCCGCCATGACGACGCCGCAGACGAGCCACAGGAAGCCTGGCGCGAACCCGAACTGCACGGCGAGGACCGGGCCGATGAGTGGTCCCGCGCCGGTGATGGCCGCGAAGTGGTGGCCGAAGAGGACCCACCGATGCGTCGGGACGTAGTTCTGGCCGTCGGCTCGCTCGACCGCCGGCGTCCGCCGCGAGTCGTCGAGGGCGAGCACCCGCGCGGCGATGAAAGCGCTGTAGTAGCGGTAGCCGACGGCGACGATCGCAAGCGCCGCCAGCATGAGCGGCATGGCGCTCAAGCCCGGGGCGTCCCCCGGTCGGCCCGCAGCTCCGCTCGCACGGCCATCTGCGCGGCGAGGAGCCCGGCCAGCAAGCCATCCTCGTAGTTGAAGGGACCGTCGGCGGCGAGCTCGGGGTAGCCGTCCGGGTTCAGGACGTCCTCCGAGGTGAGAGCGGGCACGAGGGCCTGGCCGATCGCCAGGACCTTGCCGCGCTGCTGCGCGATCATCCCGTTCAGCAGCCGGTCGAGCTGGCGCAGGAGTTGGAGCCGATCCGCGTCGTCGGGCACGGGCGCACGTTAGCGGACCGCCCGCCGGAGGTCCACCCGGCCGAGGGGGCCTCAGTTCAGCGAAAGCCGGCGCTTCTTGGCGACGGCCATGAGCGCGAGCGCGGCGGGATCGCCGGCGGCCTTGGTGGGCGCCAGCTCCTGGTACTGCTCGAGGTCCCGCAGCGCCTCCTCGGCGCGACCGAGCTCGAAGAGGAGCAGACCGCGGTCGCGGTGCAGGCCCGGGTGGCCCGGCGCGAGGAGCAGCATCCGCTCGAGGGTGCGCAGCGCCCGCCCCTCCTGGCCCGTCTTGAGGTAGGCGCCCTTGAGGTTCGCCAGCATGCGGAAGAGGATCGATCGGTGGCTCGCAGGCTCGAGCATCTCGCGCTCGAACGAGGCGCCGCGGCTGAAGGACTGCAGGAGCCGCTGGCAGTCCTCGAGGGAGAGCTGGCGCCCGCCGTCGAACGCGTCGAGCACCACGAAGCCCTCGTCGAGGTCGCAGCGCGAGAGAAAGTGGCCGGGGAAGGCGATGCCGCCCATGGTGAGGCCGACGCGCTTGCCGACCAGCATGTAGACGAGGGACAGGCTGAGCGGGATCCCGACGCGCCGGTCGAGGACCTCGTTCAGGAAGCTGTTGCGCGGGTCCCCGTAGTCCTCGCGGTTCCCGCGGAAGCCCTCCACCCGCCCGAGCCGGTCGATGAGCGCCGCGAGAATCCCCATCTCGTCGCCGCCCGTGGAGGCTTCCTCGACGTCGCGCGCGAGGGCGTCGAGTCGCGCCAGGTAAGGCCCCGTCTCGAGGCCGGCGTACTCCTCGGCGGCGATGGCGAGCGCGGCACGGGCGAGATCGATGTCGCCGTCGGGCTTGTCGACGAGATCCTGGAACAGGCGTGCACCCGGGCCGTCCATGCCACAAGTCTACAGGGAGGTACACCCGGGAAGCAAAAGCCCCGGGCGGACTCACACATTGAAGCGGAAGTGCGCGACGTCTCCGTCTTGCATCACGTAGTCCTTGCCCTCGATGCGCAGCAGTCCCTTGTCGCGCAGCGCGGCCTCGGAACCCAGCGCGAGCAGGTCCTCCACGCGGCAGATCTCCGCCTTGATGAAGCCCCGCTCGAAGTCCGTGTGGATGACCCCGGCCGCCTGCGGCGCCTTCGCGCCCTTGCGCACGGTCCAGGCGCGGCATTCGTCGGTGCCGGCGGTGAAGAAGGTGATGAGGCCGAGCCGCGCGTAGCCGGCGTGGATGAGCTTGGTCAGGCCCGGCTCGTCGAGGCCCGCCTGCTCGAGGAAGGCCGGCCGCTCCTCCCTGGGCAGCTGCGCGATCTCCGATTCGAGCGCGGCGCAGATGACGACGAGGGGCGCACCCTGGGCGTCCGCCAGACGCCGCACCGCGGCGACCCGCGGATCGGCGGGCTTGCCGAGCTGACTCTCACCCACGTTC
>DATJNL010000396.1:0-2966 GCA_035508175.1 Myxococcales bacterium | reverse complement strand
CGTTGCCCATGACGGGAGATGAGTGGTGATCCCCGCCGATCGTTCGCCTCCCGCGCGGAGATGCATCGGGAAATCGACGATCGCTGACTCATTGGAGCCTGGAGCGTGACATGAAGGTCTTGATCCTGGGTGGCACGGGGGCCACGGGCCGTCACCTGTGCGAGAAGGCCGCGGCGGACGGACACGCGGTCACGGCACTCGTCCGAGACTCGGCCACGGCGAAGTTGTCGTTCCCAGGCCTCGCGATTCGACAGGGCCAGGCCACTTCGCAGGCGGACGTCGATGCGGCGGTGCCAGGCAACGACGCGGTGCTGAGCGCCCTCGGGCCGAGACAGGGGGCTGATCCCGTTTGCGCCAGCGCTGCCCAGGCGGTCGTCGCGGCGATGAAGAAGCACGGCGTGAAGCGGCTGATCTGGCTCTCGGCAGGGGGGGTCGGCGACAGCGCGCCTCAGATCATCCGTGCCTCCTTCGTCTTCGGCCGCATCGTCATGCCCCTCTTCCTCCGCAAGCCGTACGCCAACCACGCACGGGCCGAGGAGTTCATCCGCGCCAGCGGCCTCGACTTCACGGTCGTTCGGCCGGTGCAGCTCGTCGACGGCCCGACCGAGGGGAAAGTGGTGGCGGTTCCGATCGGCGCCGAGACGCTCGGGAGCCTCAAGGTCGCGCGGAGCGCGGTGGCCGCCTTCATGATCGAGGAGCTGGCGGCGCGGAAGTTCGTCGGCCAGATGCCCCTGTTGCACGGGTAGCAGCGATGTGCTCGGCCTGCGCAATGGCCACGAAGTCGCTGCAGCAGAGGCTCGACCTGAGTCCGCGGCTGGTACTTGAAGAAGTGTGATAGAAGGTCGCGAACATCACGAGGATCACGGACCAGAGGAGCAGGATCTCACCCTGGCCCTCTCCCCCGCTGGGGGGAGGGGATCGGTCGGAGTCGAAGGTCAGCGCTTCTTCGGCGCGTGCGCCGCGGGCGCGCGCAGCGCCGATGGGGGCACCAGCAGCGTCCCCGGATACGCGCCCGCGCCCTTCTCTCCCCCCGCCGCTGCCAGCCGCGCCACCTCCGGTCCCGTCAGCTTCCGCCGCTGCCCCGGCCGCAGGTTCCCCAGCGTCACCCCGCCGTACTCCGCGCGCACCAGCCGCTGCACCACGTGGCCCGTCGACAGCATCAGCCGCTTCACCAGGTGATTCCGCCCCTCCGCCACCCCCACCCTCCACCAGCTCGAGCCCTCTGCCGCCGCGCCTGGATGCGCGATCTCCGTGATCTCGAGCGGCCTCGCCGGCCCGTCCTCCAGCGTGGGCCCCGCCTTCAGGGCCTCCACTTCTCCGGCCGAGAGCTTCCCCTCGATCTTCACCAGATAAGTGCGCCGCACGCCGAAGCGCGGGTGCGTGAGCCGGTACGCCAGGTCCCCATCGTTCGTAAGCAGCAGCAGCCCTTCCGCGTCGAAGTCCAGCCGCCCCACCGGGAACAGGCGCACGTCCAGGTCCGCCACCAGCTCGCGTACCGTGGGGCGGCCGCGCGGGTCCGACCACGTGGTGAGCATCCAGACCGGCTTGTACACCGCCACCGTCAGCGCCGCCGGCGTCGCCAGCGCCACCTTGCGCCCGTCGACCCGCACCTCGTCCACCGCGGGATCCACCTTGGTGCCCTGCTCACGCACCACGCGGCCCCCCACCTCCACGCGGCCTTCCTCGATGAGCTTCTCCGCGGCGCGGCGCGAGCACAGGCCGGCACGCGCGAGGACCTTCTGCAGGCGCTCCTGCGTACTCAGGCCTGCGGCGGCGTCGGGTCGTCGCCTTCGACCGGCTGCGCCTCGGGCGCCTTGGGCTCGATCGCCTGGCTCACCACCTTCGAGCGCGCCTCCGCCTCCGCCATCGCCGCCTCCAGGTAGTCGATGGCCGCCTCGTCGTCCTGGGCGCTCTCGTCGAGCCGCTTCTGCAGCGTGCCGTCCGCCAGCTCGGTGAGCCCCGCGATGGGCGGGGGTGCCTCGCCGTGCTCTTTCTCCACGATCGAGCGGCTCTCCTCGTTCAGCTCCTGGAACTCGCGCAAGGTGGGCAGCTGGTCGAGCGCCTTGAGGCCGAAGAACTCCAGGAACTCGCGGCTCGTGCCGTAGAGCAGCGGCCGCCCCAGCTCTTCCTTCTTGCCCAGGATGCGCACCAGCTTGCGCTCGAGCAGCGCCTTCAGCACCGCTCCGCAGTCCACCCCGCGAACCTCCTCGACGTCCGCGCGCGTGATCGGCTGCCGGTAGGCGATGAGCGCGAGCGTCTCGAGCGCCGCGCGCGTGAGCCGCTGGGGCCGCACCTTCAAGAGCCGGCGCACCGCGGCCGCCGTCTCGCCGGCCGTGCGAAACTGGTAGGCGCCCGCGACCTCGGTGAGCACGATGCCGCTCTTGCCTTCCGCGTGGCGCTCGGCCAGCGCCGCGAGCGCGCCCTCGAGCGGGTCCTTCTCCAGCCCGCTCGCCTCCCGCAGCGCATCTCGCGTGACCGGAGTCGGCGAGGCGAAGAGCAACGCCTCCACCAGCCGCACCGGGTCCACCGCGACCGGAGCCTCCTCCGCCACGTCGGGCTCGGCCAGCTCGGCCGGCGGCTCCTCGGCCGCGAGCTCCGCCGCCTGCACCGCCTCCTGCTCCTCCACCGTCCGGTCTTCAGCTTCGGTAGTCATCCGCGATGTCTCCGGCCGCCGCGATGGCCTCGCGGCTCTCGAGCAGGATCTCTTCCGAGCCCTCCGCCTGGAACACGCGGAGCAGGCGCAGCCGCACCATCTCCAGGAGGGCCAGGAACGTTACCACCACCGTGTGACGCTCCAGCGGCGCGCCCGGCGCCGGGGGCTCGAAGAGCGCCGTGAAGGGCACGCGCGCGCCGCCCGCGAGCTGCTGGCCGATGCGATCGATGGCGTCGGCGATGGACACGCGGTCCACCATGAGCTGCTCGCGGACCTCGAGGCGCGCGCCCTTCAGCACGCGGTCGAACGCCTC
>DATJNL010000395.1:0-9868 GCA_035508175.1 Myxococcales bacterium | reverse complement strand
TGAACGCCTACGCGCAGCTGCGCTTCCACCAGCTCGATTCGCTGTGGAACCGCTACGCGGGAATCAAGTTCGACAACCCCCTCAAGCTCAAGAAGCAGCTCAAGGAGAAGCTCGCGACGCTGCCCGAGGTCGAGAAGGCGTACACCGGCGTGCTCGCGCTGGGCGACGGCGACTTCGGCATCGCGGCGCTCACGCGCATCGGCTTCGCCTACCTCGACTTCGCGCGCAACCTGACCGACTCGCCCGATCCGAAGGGCCTCTCGCCGGACCTGCTCGACCAGTACCGCGCCGAGCTGGAGAATCGCGCCCTGCCGCTCGAGGACAAGGGCATCGAGGCCATCGAGAAGGGGCTCTCGAAGAGCTCGGAGCTCGAGGTCTACAACGACTGGACGCTGAAGGCCGAGGACCAGGAGAACAAGTACCGGCCGGGGGCCTACGGCGACATCCACAACCTGCCGTACCAGGGCAGCGAGTTCTTCGCGGTCGCCGGGCTGGACGACAATCCGGGCGCGCCGCATCCCGACGCGGCGCCTGCGCCCGCCGCGGCACCAGGCGACAAGCCGCCCCCCGCCGACGAGAAGCAGGATCAGCAGGACGATTCGGGCGAAGGGTCCGGAAGCCCGTAGGAAAGGAACGAAGCCCATGAGACTCCGAACGAACACGACCCGGGCCCGCGACTTCCTCGCCATCGCTGCGGCCGCTCTGGCAATCGCCTCTTGCGCGAGCAAGGCCGAGGTCAAGCCGCAGCCGGTGGCCGAGCAGGTGGCGCAGCCGCCGCCCGAGCCCTCGTCGACCGATTGGTTCACGAAGGGCGTCGAGGCGGCACGGGCCAAGGACAGCGCGGGCGCCAAGGCCGACTTCGAGAAGGCCGTCGAGAAGGACCCGAAGCTGGCCGCCGCCCACTTCGACCTGGGCCTGCTGGCGGAACAGGCCGGCGACCTGGCGGCAGCGGAGACCGAGTACCACGGCGCCCTCGACGCGGATCCCGACGATCTCTCGGCGGTGCTCAACCTCGGGCACATCTACCGGCTTCAGGAGCACCACCAGAAGGCGATCGCGCTCTTCAACAAGGCGCTCGCGACGCACAAGTACGACGTGCGGCTGCTCAACAACCTCGTGGTCGAGTTCCGGCTCGCCAAGGAGTACCAGAAGGCCATCGAGACGGTGCACCGCCTCCTCGCGCGGGCGCCCAACGATCCGGACGCCTACAAGAACCTCGCGCTCATCTACTACGACATGGGCAACTACCGGATGGCCGAGTTCATCAGCACGAACGCCAAGAAGCTCGACCCCAAGGACCCGGGCGTCTTCAACAACCTCGGCCTCGTGCAGCTCAAGCTCGACAACCGGCGGGCCGCCCTCGCGAACTTCCGCAAGGCGATCTCGCTCGACGCGAACTTCGCGCCGGGGCACGCGAACATCGGGACGATGGCGCTCTCGTACCGCGACTACCGCACCGCGGATCGCGAGTTCGCGCGCGCGACCCAGCTGTCGCCCAACCGTTGGGAGTGGCACCTCGGCGACGCCTGGGCGCTCGAAGGCCTCAAGAAGTCGAAGGACGCTGCTTCCGAGTACGAGCGCGTGCTCGCGATCGTGCCGGACCAGGCGGATGCGACTTTCGGCCTCGCCGTGGCCAACAAGGAGCTCAAGCAGCTCGACAAGGCGAAGGAATACCTGGGCAAGTACCTGGGGCTGCCGAGCATCACCAAGCGGCAGGAGGCCGAGAAGCTGCTCGAGACGGTCAACCACCAGCTGAGCGCGCCGCCCCCGACGCCGCAACCGTCGCCGAAGCCGCAGGAGAAGCCGCCGGCGGCCGCCGAGAAGCAGCCGGCCCCCAAGGCGGGCGCGCCCACCATGGCAGGAGGCCCGGACGACGAGGACGACAGCGCAGCTCCGGCACCCGCGAAGGGCGGGGAAGCCTCGGCCGCCAAGCCGGCGCCCGCCTCGCCGGCCCCTTCGAAGCCGGCGGTCGCTTCGGACGACGACGAGGATGATGCGACGGCCCCCGCGAAGACGCCGGACGCCGACAAGGGAGCCAAGACGCAGGTGGCCAAGTCCGACAAGCCGGCCGAGGCCGCCCCGCCGCCCAGCAAGAGCACGAGCGCAGCGGGCTCCGCAGCGGGCTCCGATGACAAGGGCGCCGCGCCAGCCAGCAAGGCTCCGGCCCCGGACACCAAGGCCGGCGCCGAGCCCTCGGACGACGAGTGAGCGCGCCTTCCCTTGCTGTTGTTTTTCCTGTAAGATGCGCCGGCTTTTGGAGCCAGGAGGTCACATGAAGCGCGCCTCGCAGTGGTTTCCCGGTCGCAAGTGCTTGATTTCCGGTGCCGCTCTGGCCGTCCTGCTAGGTACGCTCCTCGCGCTTCCCACGCCCGCCCTCGCGCAGGACGACGACAAGGTCGTCCACGAGGCCGACAAGACCGTCTACAAGAAGAAGACGGTCATCGACTTCAACGACGTGACCCTCGAAGGCGACCTCACGAAGCCCGAGGGCTCGTACATCTTGAACCGGCGCGCGACCAAGTTCGGCTCGCTGATCAAGCTGCGGGACAACTTCAACCCCGAGCTGCAGAAGTCCGTCGACAACCTCTAGGACGGACCGCGGAGGAGCCCTCATGGCCACGATGCCGAAGATCGAGCTCAAGATCACCAGCCCGGATGGGATCACCCGCGAGGAGATCCTCACCCAGGACAACGCCATCCTCGGCAGCGGCCCGTCGGCGACGGTGCGGCTGGCCGACCCGAAGGTCTCCTCCGCCCACTTCATGCTGAAGGTGGGCAAGAACGGCGACCTGACGTTGCTCGACCTCGGCAGCGAGGCGGGGACGCGGCTTCACGGCCAGGCCATCAAGCAGCCGACGGCCCTCGCCTCGGGCGACATGATCCAGGTGGGGACCACCAAGGTTCGCGTCGTCTTCGGCGAGAGCGACGCCACCGACGTGGTCCCGGTCGTGCGCGACGCCGACGCCACGGTGGAGGAGCGGACGCTCGGCAAGGAGCAGGACCGCATCGACACGGTGCGGGCGCGGGCGCTGGAAGCCGCGCGCCAGGCCGAGGCCAAGAAGGCCGAAGCCGAGGCGGCGCCGCAGCCCACCCGGGTCGAGGGCAAGCCCACGCCACCCAAGCCGAAGTCCGTGCCGCCGCCGCGCGAAGGCGCCCTGTCGACCTTCCAGGGCACCACCCTCGCGCTGGGACCGAACGCCAACCGGCTGCTCAACGAGGAGATGTCGCCCGAGGAAGCCCCCACCGAGAGCGATCGGGAGCTCGAGGTCGCGCTGCTCTGGGGCGACACGCTCATCGAGGTGCGCACCTTCCCCGCCGCGCAGGCCGTCAAGGTCGGCCCGGCGCCGACCAACGATTTCGCCATGTACGCCTCCGCGCTCGGCGAGAGCTTCGAGCTCGTCGGCGCCGGTGGCGCGATTCACTTCCCGCCGGGCGCCAAGGGGCTCGTCCGCAAGGACGGCAGGGAGCGCGAGGCGAGCGGCGAGGTGCACCTGGGCCTCGGCGACCGCTGCCTGGTCACGCTCGACGCCACGCACCTCGTGGTCCGCTGGATCAAGCCGGCGAAGCAGCTCAAGAGCAGCATCTTCGACTCGGTCGACTTCTACTTCACCAAGGTGCTCTCCGTTGCCTTCATGCTGCACCTGGTGCTCCTGATCGGATTCTGGATCACCCCGCTCAACAACGAGATGCTCTCGGAAGACCTCTTCAAGAACCCGAGCGCCTTCGCCAAGCTGATCATCCAGCCCCCGCCCAAGGAGAAGAAGAAGAAGTTCGATCTCTCCGGCGTGAAGGAAGGCGCGAAGGCCAAGGGCAAGGAAGGCAAGTTCGGCAAGAAGGAGGCCAAGAAGGAAGAGGCCGCGCCTTCGAAGAAGGGCTCGCCCATCGTCAACGCCCACAAGCGCGAAGAGGACCGGACCAAGATCATGAAGGCCGGCCTCCTCGGCGCGCTCGGCGGCGCCGACGGCGCGGCGTCGAACATCTTCGGCCCCGGCGGCCTCGGGACGGGCATCAACAATGCCCTCGGCGGCCTCAAGGGCGGCGCCGGCATGGGCGACGCGCACGGCGTCGGCGGTCTCGGCAGCCGCGGCACGGGTCCCGGCGGCGGCGGCACCGCGCTGGGCCTCGGCGGCCTCGGCAACAAGGGCACCGGTCACGGCGCCGGCGGCAACGGCCTCCTCGACCTCGGCGGGCGCGGGAAGGGCGACACGCGCATCGTCCCCGGCCGCGTGAACGTGCAGGGCTCGCTCTCGAAGGAGATCATCGGCAAGATCATCCGGCGGCACTGGAACGAGATCAAGTACTGCTACGAGACGGAGCTCAACAAGAACCCGAACCTGTACGGCAAGGTCGCGGTGGCGTTCACCATCGACGGCACCGGCTCGGTCTCGGACGCGAACGTGAGCGAGTCCACGATGGGGAACTCCAACGTGGAGAACTGCATGATCGTCCGCGTGAAGCGGTGGCGCTTCCCGGAGCCGAAGGGCGGCGGGTCGGTGTTCGTGACCTACCCGTGGGTCTTCAAGGCCGCGGGCGACGACGAATAGGCGAACGGCGGACAAAGGACAGGCATGCACACCACGAGAATCTCCGCGGCAGCGCTGTTCCTGGCGATCGGCGGGCTGCTCGCCGCCCGGCCGGCTTCGGCCGAGCAGCTCGATCTCTCCTCGATCTCGTCGAACGGCTCACCGGAACCGGTCCGGACCGGCTTCTTCGTCGAGACCTCGCTCGGCACGTTCTTCACGCTCGGCGGGAACGACGGTTACTCGAACGTGGAGGCCTTCCTCGGGATCGGCGTCGGATACGACATCCTGAAGGAGCTCTCGGTCAGCCTGCAGTTCCAGCTCGCCCCGAGCGCCGGCGATTGCTACATCGCGGTCGACGGCAACGATGACTGCGGCGCCGGTGGCGAGGGATCGAGCACCTTCACGATGGCCGCGCTCGACCTCGAGGTCAGCTACCGCGTCCCGATTCTCGACCGGCTGTTCATCCCGATCCGCGCCTTCGGTGGCATGGCCGACCTGTCGCCGCTGCCGCGCTGCGATCTCGTGTCGAATGGGTGCAGCGCCAACAGCAATCCGCCCGGCGACGTCTGGGAGCCTTCGTTCGGTCTCGCCACCGGCATCGAGTACGCCACCCACTTCGACCACTTCACCATCGGCCTCGAGGGATCGGCCCGCTACGTCGCGCCCGGCGCTCTCAACATGCTGGCGATCGCCATCTACCCGCGCATCAAGTACACGTTCTGACCCGCCCTACAGGTTGATCTTGCCGAGCACGACCGGGTGCCGCGCGCCCGTGGCCGACGGCACGTTGGCGGGTACCCCGTGCAGGCACTCGCTGGCCAGGATGGCGAAGGCC
This sequence comes from Myxococcales bacterium, assembly GCA_035508175.1. GTDB lineage: Bacteria > Myxococcota > Myxococcia > Myxococcales > JAKAPL01 > DATJNL01. Next base: position 4,510 of record DATJNL010000395.1, on the reverse strand, counting down.
ACGGCTTCCTTGGCCTCCGGCGGCATTCCCAGCTCCGAGAGGGCGCGCACCGGCACGGGCGCGAAGAGGCGCGCCAGCTCGCGCACCACCGTCGGGTTCTTGGCGCCGCCTCCCGAGAGATAGATCTCGTCGACGCGCGTCCGCGGCAGCACGAAGCGCTCGTAGGCCTGGTGGATGCTCGCCGCGGTGAAGGCCGCGGCCGTCGCCACGAGCCGCGTGGGCTCCCCCCGCCACCGCTCCCAGAGTGCCCGCGCGAAGGCCTCGCCGAACAGCTCGCGGCCCGCCGATTTGGGTGGGGCCAGGGCGAGGTAGGGGTGCGCCAGCAGCTCGGCCAGCAGCGCCGGGATGGGCTCGGCCCCGCCGGAGACCTGGCCGTCCTGGTCGATGCGCAGCCGGCCGCCGGTCGCGAGAGGGACGAGGCCGTCGAGGACCATGTTGCCTGGGCCGGTGTCGAAAGCGATGGGGGAGGGCAGCCCGTCGCCCACCACCGTCACGTTGGCGATGCCGCCGATGTTCTGCAGCGCGCGAACCTTCCCGGGATCGCGGAAGAGCAGGTCGTCCACGTAGGGCACGAGCGGCGCCCCGTGGCCGCCGGCCGCCACGTCCCGCACGCGGAAGTCGCACACCGTGATCACGCCCGTCCGCTCGGCGATGACGGCCCCCTCGCCGATCTGCAGCGTCGAGGGGACGCCCGCGAGGAAGGGCGGCAGGTGGTAGACGGTCTGCCCGTGGGAGCCGATGACGTCCACGTCGCCCGGCGTGAGCTCGGCCAGCTCCAGGAGCCCGAGCGCGGCCTCGGCGAACGCTTCGCCCAGGGAGAAGTTCAGCTCGCAGATCTCCTTCACGCCGTTGAGCGCGCGGATGCGGCCGCGAAGCCGGTCGGGGAAAGGGAACGTCGCGTGCGAGAGCAGCACGATGCGGGTGTCGCGGCCGGAGCCGCGGACGCGCACGATCGCCGCGTCGACGCCGTCGGCCGACGTTCCGGAGCAGAGCCCCAGGCAGATCCGATCGTTCGAGGCGCAGACGCGCTGCAACCGTTCCAGGGCGGGTGCGGCCATGTCGCTCCAGCCTACCCCCGGCCGGCCGCGCTCAGAAACTTTTTGCCGAGCACTTCGGGGAGATCGCCCCGCGCCGCGCGCAACAACGCCCGGGCCCCCGGGCCATCGGTGCCCCGGGCGGCCATCACCAGGGCCACCTTCACGCTGCCGGCCTGCCGCAGCAGCGCCGCCGCCCGGCGCCCGGGCAAGCGGGCGAGCTCGGCGACGATGCGGACGGCCCGCTGGCGCAGCTTCTCGGACGTCGGGCGCAGCTCGACCATGCGGCCGAGGAGCACGTGGCCGGAGGCGGCCAGCGCCCGCGTCGAGATCGCGTTCAGCGCGAGCTTGGCGGCGGTGCCGGCCTTGAGGCGCGTCGACCCCTGGAGCACCTCCGGTCCGGTCTCGAGCAGGACCTGGATGTCGGTGACGCGGCGGGTGGCGGGCGGCAGCGCCCCCGCGACCACCACGCAGGTGCAGCGCTGTCGACGGGCGGCGCGCAGCGCTCCCAGGACGAACGGCGTGTCGCCCGAGGCCGTGACGCCGACGACCGTGTCGCGACGGGTGGGCCGCAGCCGCGCGAGCGCCCCGGCTCCCGCCTTCGCATCGTCCTCCGCGCCTTCGACGGCCTGCCGCAAGGCGCGCGGGCCACCGGCCACCAGCGCGATCACGCGATCCGGCCGGACGCCGAAGGTGGGTGGGCACTCGGCGGCGTCGAGCGCGGCGAGGCGGCCGCTGGTGCCGGCCCCGACGTAGATGAGCCGCCCGCCCTGGCGCAGCGACGCGGTCGCCGCCTCGCAGGCCCGGGTGAGAGAGGGCAGGGCGCGACCCACGGCGCGAACGGCGCGCAGGTCTTCCCGGTGCAACAGGGCCAGGAAGGCGCGCGTCGACAGGCCGTCGACGCGGCGCGCCAGCGGGTGAAGCGTTTCGGTGGGACGGGCCCCGAGCCGGGCTCTTGGCTGCCTCGCCGTGGCTAGGCGGCCTTCGTGACCTTGCCGGCCTTGAGGCAACGCGTGCAGACGCGGATGTGGGTCACCGAGCCCTTCACCTGCGCCTTCACCCGCTGCAGGTTCGGGATGCTGCGGCGCTTGGTCTTGTTGTTGGCGTGGCTGACGTTGTTGCCCACGAGGGGCCCCTTTTCACAGATGTAGCAGCGCTGGGCCATCGTCGTGCTCCTCAGGGTCGGGCAGGCGTCGGGCGCCCGCAAAGGGGCGCCAATATGCCCGAGCCGGCCCCCTTTGGCAAGGCGGGCTACCCGCAGACGCCCGCGTCGCTGCAGCTGCCCTGGGCTCCGCCGGGGCAGTCGGAATCCTCCAGACAGGCCGCGCAGCCACCGTCCGTCGGGGCTCCGGCAAGGCCGCAGAGCGTCGTGCAGTATTCGGCCCCCACGCACCCTAGCCCGGTGGGGCAGTCGGAGTTCTGGAAGCAAGTGGCGCACCCACCGTCGCTGGGCGCACCGGGAAGTCCGCACAGCCCCACGCAGTATTCGGTCGCCTCCGCGAAGAAGCAGCCTTCACCGCTCAGGCAGTCCGTATTCGCGAAGCACCCCCCGCACGTGTAGGTGATGGAGTTGCAACCGGCATCCAGCCCCGTCGCAGGGCAGTCGGCCGGCCCGCGGCAGGAGCCGCACTCATAGCCTCCCCCGGCGCAATAGGGCGTGCCGGCGTCGAGCGCGGCGCACTGGCTGTCCGAAGTGCAGTTCACGCACTCCGCGCCCAAGCCCGACCCCCCGTCGACGCAATAGGTGCCCTCTCCGGTGGTGACGCAGTCCTGGCTGGTGACGCAGGTCACGCACTGGCCCGAGGAGGCCTGGCAGAACTCCCCCTGATCCGTGCACACGCCCGCGTCGATCGTGCACGACGTCTGGCAGCCGCCCTGCGGGCCCAGCGACGAGGTGCAGACGCCCCCGCTGCCGCACTGCGAGTCGGACGCACAGCCGCAAGCAGGCGCGCCTCCGTCGAGCCCTTCGCACACCGGGAAGCCCGCGCCGCAGTTGGAGTTGGTGGCGCAGACGCACGTCGGGAAGCCGCTCGCGCTGGAGCACGTTTGACCCGAGGGGCAGTCCGCATCGACCTGGCACAGACCGCAGGTGCCGAGCGAGCAGCCCACCGCGTACCCGCCCACGCCGCAGTCGGTCGGGCTGACGCAGACGCAGTAGCCGGTCGTCGTGTCGCAATGTGTCGTGCCCGGGCTGCCAGCGCAGTCGGTGTCGCTCTCGCACTGGACGCAGTTGCCGTTGCTCGCGTTGCAATAGGGGTAGGTACAAGACTGCGCGCCGCCGTCGGTCCGGCAGTCGGGCTCGTCGCAGGCGCCGCTCGCGAGGTCGCAGACCATGCCGGAGTCTGGCAGGCAGTCCGCGTTGCTGGCGCAGGCCACGCAGGTCCCGTAAGCCAAGCTGGCAGGGTCGGTGACGCAGTAGGGTGTGGGGGGCGTCCCGGTCGTCGGGCAATCGGAGCCCGTGCGGCACTGGAGGCAGCGCCCGGCGGCGTCCTGGAAGGGGCAACCACCCGTCCCGCCCGTCCCCCCGGTCGCGGCACCCGTCGAACCCCCGGTGGTCGTGCCGCCCGTGGAACCGCCCGTCGAGGTCCCGCCGGTGCTGCTCCTGCCGGTCGAGCCGCCGGTCGCCCGGCCGGTGGACGTGCCGGTTGCCGCGCCCGAGCTGCCGGTCGACGATCCATTGCCCGCCCCGGTGCTGGTGCCGGCGCTCGTGCTGCTGCCGCCGTCCGACGAGCCGTTGTTGGAGCACGCGGCGAGGGCGGCCGTGACGGCCAGGAGAATGAGCTTGCGGGTCATGGGATTTCTCCGAGCGAGAGGGCCGCAACGTACCGGAGCCTTTGCTGCCCTGCAAGCGGTTCCCGTACGGCTTGGTTGACGCGCCAGGCCGTTTCCCGACATACAATTCGCCGGTGAGCGATCGCATTCACGGCTTCTGCTGCGTCGCCGCCGCCGCCGTGCTCTGGGGGCTGTGGGTGTTCTTCCTGCGCCCCGCGGCCCTCCCGGGATTCACCAGCGGCGCCATCATGTTCGGCGTGCTCGCGGTCGCGGGCGCCCCGGCCGCCTGGCGGCACCGGCGCCGCCGGCATCTCCCCACGATCTGGCTCTGGATGGGCCTCGCGGGGCTGCTCGACGCCGGCAACGCCGGCTGCTACTTCACGGCCCTCGATCACGGGACCATCGCCACCGCGGTGCTCAGCCACTACCTCGCCCCCACCTTCGCGCCGCTCTTCGCGTGGCTCCTGCTGCGCGAGCGGATCTCCCAGCGAACGCTGCCCGCCGCGCTCATCGGCCTCGCTGGGCTCGGCGCCTTGCTCTGGCCCACCGGGGGACCGCCCGCCCTCGGGGGCGCGCTCTGGGGGGCGGCGAGCGCGGTGTGCTACGGCGCGCTGTTCCCGGTGGGCAAGCGGCTCATGCGGGAGTTCTCGGCGCTCGAGGTGATGGGCTACCACTCGGCGCTGTCGGCCCTCGTGCTCGCGGCA
>DATJNL010000394.1:0-15281 GCA_035508175.1 Myxococcales bacterium | reverse complement strand
GGCGCGCGCTTGAGCGTCTCCATTGCCGAGAGCGAAAGGCCTTTCTTCTTGGCAGCCGCAACCAGCTTCTGGGCGGCCCGCCCCGTTCGCTCGTCGAGAAGCCCACGGCGCAGCCGCTGCAACCCTGCAGGCTCGAGGGTGTAGAAGCCGAACGCGACCACCTCGTCGAGTCCCAGGTGCAGGTACAGCGCCGCCGGGCCCATCATGGGAGGGAGGCCAGCGAAGGGCACTAGAGCGGCGATGTTCGTCTTGTAGGGGCTCTTGTCCTTGGAGAAACGCACGTCGCGGTTCAGACGGAAGATCTTCGGCGACCCGACCTTGCGGCCATGGACCTTCGCGAGCGGGCCGGCGAGCTCGGCGAGCAGCGCTCTCATGGGCGCGAGCCACAGCGTGTCGTAGCCGGCGCGGTTCGCCTGGAACCACTCGCGGTTCTGTTCTAGCGCGAGGGCCTTGAACCATGCGGTGCCGGAAGGAGGGAAGCCCCGGAAGGGACCGGGCGTGGGAGGAGGCGCGGTGGTCATGGAAAGGACTCAGCCACAACGACGCTGTGTGAGGCAAGGCGACCGCGACGCCGAACTCGGCCCCAACCGTCGATCCCGACCGGACCCCCGACCCTACGCTCGCCGCTTCGGCATCCTCCGGGATCTCCCGAGCCGCACCCCCGACCGGCCCGGCGCCGGCGGTCCCAGCGGATCCGGGCACTGGTCGCGCACGCAGCACGTCGCGCACTCCGCGCCGGTCCAGATCGATTGAAAGAGCGCCATCACCTGATCGATCACGTCGAAGTCTTCCGTGACGAAGCCCAGCTCGAAGTTGCGGCGGTCCGGCCCCTTGGCGCCGAGACCGGCGCCCGTGAGGTTGGCGCTGCCCACGTACGCCCAGGCGCCGTCCACGAGGACGGTCTTGAAGTGCACCCGTGGACAGATCTTGAGGGTGAGGCCGCCGCGCACCAGCCGCTCCTGCCGGTCGAAGGCCGCGCGAAACGGGCGCGAGGGCAGCTCGGCATGGAGCAGCCGGAGCTCCACGCCCCGGGAGGCCAGGTCGGCGAAGAGGTCGACGACCGGCCGGAAGCGGCGGCCGTCCTGCACGAGCATCGCCTTCACGTTGGCCGTGGCGATCCAGACGGACTCGCGCGCCTGGGCGAGCCGGCGCAGAACGACCTCCCGGTAGAGCTCCATTCCGGAGAGCAGGTCGACCTGCACGGGGCGCACCCGGGGAGGGTCGCACGGGAGGGGCGTGGTGGCCAGTTTCACGACCTGCCGAGGAGACCGGCCACCCCGGCTGGCATTCGGATACGTCTGTGAATGGCGTCCCTGGCGTCTGTTGGGCTCCAACGAGATAGGCTAGCGCTCGGTCTGGCCGTCCCTCGGCAAGCGACGACCCCCCCCTCGATCGCGCGACGGGCGTGGCGGCCAGACCACTTGCCCCCTGGCGTTTCAGTAGCGCTCGGCGTCGCTCTTCGGCTGGCCGGGCGTGGGTGGGCTCGTGATGCCCTCCACGGTGGTGCCCCCGTAGCCGAACGAGTAGGGCGGCGCCAGGAAGCGGCCGAGGGCCCACGGCGGCGGCGTCGTCGCCTGGTCGAGCTGCTTCTCCTGCTCGGGCGACAGCTTCACCTCCAGCGCCTTCAGATTCTCGTCGAGCTGCTCCTGCGTGCGGGCGCCGATGATGGTGGAGGTGACTCCCGGGCGCCCTTGCACCCACGCGAGCGCGACTCGCGCCGGCGTCGTGTCCAGTTCCCGGGCCACGCGCTGCAGGAGGTCGACCACCCCGTAGGTCCGCTCGTTGGCGTTCTGCAGCACCCAGTCGCCGCGCCCGGCCTTGGCCTTGCCGTGGTTGTCGCGGTTGTACTTGCCGGTGAGTGCGCCGCCCTTGAGCGGCGACCAGGGGGTCACGCCGATGCCCAGCGCGCGCGCGGCGGGGATCATCTCGTTCTCGACGGTGCGCTCGAGCAGCGAGTACTCGATCTGGTAGCCGACGAGGGGCGTGAAGCCGCTGGCCAGCGACAGCGCCTGCGCCTCGGCAAGCTTCCAGCCAGGCGTGTCCGAGAGGCCGAGGTAGCGGATCTTCCCGGCCCGGACCTGGTCGTCGAGCGTGCGCAGCGTCTCCTCGATGGGGGTGAACTGATCCCACATGTGGCACCAGTAGAGGTCGACATAGTCGGTGCGCAGCCGGCGCAGGGACTCCTCGAGCTGGCGCACGAGCGCCTTGCGGCCCGCGCCGCCGCCGTTGGGGTCGCCGGGGAACAGGTTGCCGTAGAACTTGGTGGCGAGCACAGTGCGGTGCCGCAGGGCCGGCTCGCGCCCGAAGACGTCGCCGAGGATCTTCTCCGAGTGACCGCGCATGTAGACGTTGGCGGTGTCGACGAAGTTGCCGCCGGCGTCGGCGTAGCGGCGGAAGATGGCCTCGGCGTCCCTGGGGCTCGTACCCCAGGGTTGATCCTCGCCGAAGGTCATGGTGCCGAGCGCGAAGGGGCTGACGCGCAGGCCGGAGCGGCCGAGCGTGACGTAGTGGTTCAAGGGCATGGGCGGCGACCTCCGGGTTGGGTGAGGCCCCGGATATATGTCGCCGCCGGGTCGCCCGCCACGCGATCCTGCGTCCACCGTGCCGCGCGACGAGCAGTCTTCGTTGACGCTCCCGCCCGTGACCTGCAAGATGCTCCCGTGGCCTTCCGCGCGATCAAGGGGATGAACGACCTCCTGCCGGAGGAGGCCCTGCGGTTCGAGCGCGTCGCGCAGGCCGCGCGGCGCGTGTTCGCGCTCCACGGGTACGGCGAGATCGAGACGCCGCTCGTCGAGGAGGCCGCGCTGTTCGCGCGCTCCATCGGGGAAGAGACCGACGTGGTCGGCAAGGAGATGTACGTCTTCCCCGATCGCCATGGGGTGCCGCTCGCCCTGCGCCCCGAGGGCACCGCCGGCGCCGTGCGCGCCTACGTCCAGCACAACCCCGCCGCGGCGGACCCGCTCACGCGCTGGTTCTACCTGGGCCCGATGTTCCGTTACGAGCGGCCGCAGAAGGGCCGGCAACGCGAGTTCCACCAGCTGGGCGCCGAGCTCTTCGGCGCCGCCGCGCCCGAGGCCGACGCCGAGCTCATCGCCATGGTCGATGCACTTCTGCGGGAGCTGGGGCTCGACTCGGCGCGGCTCCTCGTGAACAGCATCGGCGACGACGTCTGCCGCCCTGGCTACGTCGCGGCCCTGCAAGCCTACCTGCGCACGCGCAGGGACGAGCTGTGCCCGGATTGCCAGCGCCGCCTCGAGACGAACCCCCTGCGCACGCTCGACTGCAAGGTGCCGAAGGACCGCGAGATCCTCGCGGGAGCCCCCGAGCCGCGCGCCCACCTCTGCGAGCCGTGCCGGCTGCACTTCGAGACGCTCCTCGGCCATCTCGACGCGCTCCACGTGCCCCACACGGTCGCGCCGCGGCTGGTGCGCGGCCTCGACTACTACACGCGCACCACCTTCGAGTTCGAGGCCGGCGGCGAGCTGGGCTCCCAGAACACCGTCGCGGCCGGTGGGCGCTACGACAAGCTGGTCGAGTTGCTCGGCGGGCCGCCCACGCCCGCCGTGGGCTTCGCCGCGGGCCTCGAGCGGCTCGTCCTCGCCGGCGGGGCCGCGGAGACCGCGCTGCCGGGACCCGACCTCAGCCTGGTCTCGCTCGGCGAGCCCGCCAAGCGCGCCTGCCTGTCGCTCGCGGCCCGGGCGCGGGCTGCCGGCGTGCGGGCCGAGCTGGACCTGCGCGGGGGCAGCGTGAAGAGCCAGCTGCGGCGCGCGGACAAGCTGGGTGCCGCGTTCGCCGCCGTGGTCGGCGACGGCGAGCTGACGTCGGGGCGGCTGCGGCTGAAGCAGATGGGCGAGCGAGGCGGCGCGAAGGCGGGGGACGAGGTGGAGACCACGTTCGAGGACCTGCCCGCGCTGGTGCGGCGGCGGCTCGGAGACCTGCCATGAGACGCACGACGCTCGCCTTGCTCCTCGCCGTCTCGCTGCCCGCCCTCGCCGATGAGGACATCAAGGTCGGCGACCCCGCGCCCACCTTCACGCTGCCGGTCTACAACGCGGCCCCCAATGGACCGACGACGGCGTCGCTGGACAGCTACATCGGGCCCGACGCGGACGACAAGGGCGCCAAGGCCGTGGTGCTCTCGTTCTTCGCCACGTTCTGCGCGCCGTGCAAGCGCGAGATGCCCTACCTCGAGCAGCTCCAGGAGATGTACCGGGATGCCGGGCTGCGCGTTCTCATGGTGAGCATCGATCGGGACGAGGACGTCGCCGCGCCCAAGATCGCGGCGCTGGTGAAGCTGAACCACGTGACGTTCCCCATCCTGAAGGATCGCTTCAACTTCCTCGCACGCCGGTACCTCGGCGAACAGGCGCCACTGCCTTCCTTGTTCATCGTCGACAAGGACGGCGTGATCCGCATGATGAACCGCGGCTATGGCAAGGACGCGAGCACGTTCCTCTTGAGCGCGGTGCAGCAGGCGCTCGGCGTCGCCAAGCACAAGTAGGCCCGAGCGGTGACGGTCGACCCGCTCGAGGGAGCGGTGATCCTGTGCGGGCCCACCGCGAGCGGCAAGAGCGTGCTCGCGGTGGAGCTGGCGGAGCGGCTCGGCGGTGAGATCCTCGGGGCCGATTCGCAACAGGTCTACCGCGGGCTGGCCGTGGGGACTGCGCAGCCGCCGGCGGCGTTGCAGGCGCGCGTCCCTCACCACTTGGTCGGCTTCCTCGACCCGCCGGAGCGGATGACCGCCGCGGCCTACGCGACGCTGGCGCGGCGGACCGCCGCCGAGGTGCGTGCCCGCGGGCACCGCGTCATGTTCTGTGGCGGCACCGGTCTCTACTTGAAGGCGGCGCTGACCGGCCTCTTCGCCGGTCCGCCGGCAGATCCCGAGCTGCGGGCTCGCCTCGAGGCGATCGCCAAGCGGGAAGGGCGCGAGGCGCTGCACGTGCGCCTGGCGCAGGTCGATCCTGCCACCGCCGCCCGGCTGTCGCCGCGGGACGTCGTCCGCGTGATCCGTGCGCTGGAGGTCTTCGAGGGCACGGGTCAGCCGCTCTCCACACATCTGAAGGCGCAACGGCGCTCGAGCCCCGCCGTCGTCTGGCTTGGCCTGTCGCCGCCGCGGGAGGAGCTGCGGCGAGCCGTCGAAGGACGCACGCGCCGGCTGTACGAGGAAGGGTTGCTGGACGAGGCGCGCGACCTCGTCCGGCAACAGCTCGAGGCCTGGGCGCCCGCGCGGTCGCTCGGCTACCGCGACGCGCTGGCCCACCTGCGCGGGGAGATCTCGCTCGAGGAGGCCATCGCCCGGACCGTCCGCGACACGCGGCGCTACGCGAAGCGACAGCTCACCTGGTTCCGCGCGGAGCCGGCGGTTCACTGGCTCCAGTGGCCGCCCCACGTTGACGAGGCGGTGGCGCACGTCGACGGGGGGGCTTTTTGACCGGAGCAATCCTGTCCGGCGGTGACGGCCCTGTTTGCCTTGACCCGCGCCCGCCCGCGCTCCTAATGTGCGCCCGCACCCGTGCGGCTCGAAATCGCGAAGACGCCAGCGCTGCTGGTGATTTTGATGGCCTGCGCCAGCGGCGTGCCCGAGCCCTTGCCGCAGCTCGGTCGCTTCCATTTCCCCACGGGCATGGACATCGACGTCCCCTACAGCCCCGATGCCGGGCGACGCGCGCGCTTCCTGTATATCGCAGGCAACTCCAACTTCGACCAGGCTGCCAGCCGTGGCGTGGTCATGGCCGTCGATCTGGATGGCTATGGCCCGCCCGCCACCGGCCTCGTGCCGCCGGGGATGGTCGACGACGGCGGCTGGGATGGCACGCCGCTCTCGTTCCCCGACGTCGGCGACGCCGGCACGGTCGATCCGGCCGTCGGCTGGGTCTACACGGACAGCCTTGGCGGGGAGCTGCGTCTCGTTCCTACCTCCGCGGGTGGTGAGCGGGTGCTGCTGGCGACGCGAGCGCAGAATCGCCTCGCGTTCATCGACGTCGATGCCGGCGCGCTCTCCTGCGTGGGAGGCGACGGCGGCCGTGATTGCCTCGACGACACCTCCTCTCCTCCACTCGTCGTGTACGGTCAGAACGGTGGCAACCAGATCCTCGACGTCTTCTCGGTGAGCCCGCCCGTTCGCGCCAACCTCGCGGGCGGCGGCGAGGGCCCGCCCGAGGTCTTCGTGGGTCACCTGCGGAACATTTCCACCGCCGTCGAAGGCGTCTTCGGCGTACCGGCGAACCCGTACTCCTCCGTCAGCACGCCGACGAGCTTGACCAACGTGTCGGCCTACATCGTACGCCAGAACGTCGACGATCCGACCTGCCGGATGGCGGAGCCCATCGGCACCGTGCCGGCCGCGGGCGTCGTCGGCGTTCCCTCGCCATCGGGCCTCTTTACCGTGGCCACGGGGCGATTCATCGGCGCGTCACCGGCCAACGTGCAGGTGATGTCGCTGCCGCCGCCGACGTGCCCGCCGCCTCCGCCGCCGGCCGGCGAGGTCTCCGTGGATCCCACGCCGCCGACGCCCAACCTCATCGACCTGTCGCAGATCCTGAAGGAGACCGACGGGCGCGCGCTGGCGCTGTCCACGAATGGGGACCGCGTCTTTGCCCTGTCGATCGGGCCCGATGCCATCGTCATTCTGCGGATTGACGGCAAGGCGCCGGGCAGCCTGAATATCCATCCCTCCACCGTCGTGTCGGTGCCGACCGGGCCGAGCGAGCTGTTGCCCATCCCGCGGACGCGCCCCGATGGCCGCGCGGTCGGCGATCTGGTGGCGATCACCTGCCCGGGGTCGGAGGTCCTCGCGTTCTACGACGACGAGCTGGGGATGGTGACCGCAGCGCTGCCGGGGGTGGGCGACGAGCCCTTCGCGGTGGTCTCCGCGCCGCGCACGTTGGGCAATGGGCCGGGCGCGACGATTCTGCCCGGCGTGCGGCTCTTCGTCAGCGCCTTCGGTTCGGGGCAGGTGGCCGTGGTGGACGTCCCGAATCTCATGGACGCGACGACCGCCCGCGTGATCGCACTGCTCGGCAGCTACGAAGACACAACGGCGAGCCCAGTGAATCCACTCACGAGCCAGATCCTCACGCTGCCTTACGGTTACTCCGGATCCCCGGGCATCTAGGCCATGACCCGCGTCGTCAGCCACCGCCGTGCCCGGCTCGTGATCGGCTTGTCGCTCGTGACCTGCTGCTCGTCGACGCCAAGCTCTCCGACCGGTCTCTTCTCGACCCCCGCCGGCCTCGCTCTCTCGGGCACGACGCTCCTGATCTCGAACCAGGACGACGACGAGCTGCATGCCTTCGACACCGTGGCTAGCGAGTTCGTGCCGGCGCCGAACGTGCTCTTCCCACTGTCCATTCCCACGGTGAATCGGCCGGGCGCGCTCTGCGCGGACGACCACCAGGCGTTCGTGGCCTCCACGGTCGATCCCAAGGTGGGCGTGATCGACACGTTCGACGACGTGACCAGCCACTTGCCCGCGACGGGTCTACGGGAGCTGGGGGAGCTGGACGTGCCGGGGGTGGTCACCGGAATGGCTTGCGCCCCCGATCCGGCGCAGGTGAAGAGCCGCGAAACCGCCCTTGCCGGCAGTCCGGCGGCGTACCAGGCGATGGTCGATGCGGGCGAGATCGTCGTAGATGGGCCGGGCGGGCTGGCGCCGGATGGAGGCCCCGACGAGCGTCACGCGCTCGCGGCGTTGCCTACGGCCGCCATCGCCTCCGTCGCCGGCTCCGATGGCACGACGACCTTCTATGCTATCGGGAACGACATCACCGGGGCCAGCTGCCCGGATGCCGGAGCCATCGAGAGCTGCGAGGCCGATGCGGGCTCCGGTTGCACGGGGCCTTCGGTGTTCTGCCCCTCTCTCGTGGGGTTGCTCTCGATGCCCAGCCAGCCGGCGGCGTGCAACCCGGTCGGCCCGCCGGTCGTGGGGGGCTTTGACATCGTGGGCGGCAACGCCGGCAGCCAGAATCTTGGTGCGCCGACGGCCGAGCCCGCGCACGCGAATCTCCTGGTCGCCTCGGACCGCAACTCCACCTGCGCCGCGGCCATCGACCTGGGCAGTGGCACGACGACCTGGATGCAGGCCAACGCGCCCACGCTGGCAGTGGCGGCGCTGCCCTTCTACCCGGGAACCTGCGTGTCCGGCGGAGCGCTCTTCGCGGCGGCGCTCGATTCCGAGAACTGTGAGCAGACCGGACCGCCCCCGCCCGGGGGCTACGACACCTGCAACGGAATCGTCTTCTTCGATCCGTCCGCCGCGCCCCCCGGAGATCCAAATCCGCTCGACTACCGCGTGCGGGCCCCCGTGCCGTACCCGTTCCAGCGCGCGAACCGGGTGCTTCCGCCCGTGCGCGTGTACGGGATCGTCCAGAGCCTTGCGTTCACGGGGCCGGGCCTGAACGTCGGCAGCTTCAACGCGTCGCTCCCGACCGCCGTGCCCATCCAGGACGCGCTCATCGTCGGCACGACGGTCGGCGACCTGGACTACATCGACATCGGCTTCGGCAGCGAGTTCGGGGGCACCGGAACCGGCGACGCCGGCGCCTATCCTTGCCCGCCGGCCTATCTCGCGCCGCGCATTCTGGATCAGGCCGACTATGTCGCCGGGCTCGCGACGCCGAGCATCACGTCGGTTTCCGCCACGAACGGCAGCGGGACGTCGCTCGGCTTCGCCGCGAATGGCGACCTGCCCATGACACACGACGGGGGAGTGCTGCCCAGCTCCGATCGCCTCGGCAACTCGTTCCTGGTTGCGCCCTCCGGTCACGCCGCCGTGACGTGCTACGGAGCGCCCGGCGCGGCGGCCGGGTCGTTCGACGTGTGCGTCACCGACGGCATGGTCCAGCACGGTGCGGCAGAGGACGAGACCATCACGATCACGTACCGTGGCGCGATCAGCGGCCTCGCTGGCCTCGCCGGCACCGTGAACGGAGCCACGCTGGAGTCGAGCCTCCCGACCGACCTGTCGACGTACCTGAACGGGCTCCTGGTGGCGCAGCAGCCCAACCTCGAGGTCGGCATCGACGGTCCAGGCGGGGCGTGCGGCAACTACCTCGTCGCGTCGGTGCAGCCATCGTCGCTCACGCTGGCCCCCGAGAGCGGCGGCTCGCCGCTCTCGTGCGCGCAGGGGAGCGTGACCTTCACGGTTGCCGCCGGCGGGAACGCGCCCTACGCCGTGCAGGGGAGCGAGAGTGGGTTCCTGGGCATCTGGCCCGCCGACGGCACGCTCCAGTTCGTGACCACCGGTCGGTGGCAGTACCCGGCCGATCTCATCGCGATGGGCAGGGGCGCGCAGCAGCTGGCTGACATCGTCTACGGCACCACGCCGGCGGGGACGGCGCCCGGAAGCGCGCTCGCGACGCTGGGGCCGAACGACGACGCCGCGCTGGACGCGGCGTTCGGGCTCGCGCTGATCGGCGTGCCGCCGGGGGGTGGCGTGGACGGCGGCGCGCCGGACGGTGGGGTCGACGCGGCGCCGGGCACCACGATCACGCTCACCGTTGTTTCGGGCGTCTCGCCCCTGTCGGTCAACCCCGAGGACACCTCGGCGCTGATCGACGCGATGGCGTCGTACACCGACACGGGCGGGGTGCCGCATGTGTACGCCTCGTACCGCGGCAACAACACGCTGATCGAGCTGAATCCGGACGAGGCCATCTTCTCGGCCCTCTCCGAGATCCACTAGCCTCGCTCCCGGGGTGCGATTGTCGGGTCGGCTGCTTTTCGGTAGACCGCCAGGCCAACGTCTGGTTGAGTCAAACGCCGGAGTCCTGATAGATTTCGACCCTATGGACCAGAACACCGTCCGTCCCATCCGCAAGGTTCCCATCTCAGACAAGCTCTGGGAGGCCTTCGATCAGATGTCGAAGGACATGGGAGGCGATCGCGACAGCCTGATCACGCAGGCGCTCTTCACCTTCGCTCGTCTCAACGGCTACCTACAGCCCGGTGCCCTCGCGGGCGCCGAGGGCCCGGCGGCAGCGCCGCCCGAGCGCGCGAAGATCGGCTCGGGACCCGCGGTCGCGCCGGCTCGGCGCGAAGTGGAGGTGGCCGTCGCTCCCGCCGGTCGGGAGAGTCAGCTGAGGCGCCCCAGCCCGCCGCCACCGCCCCGCGCCGCCGAGCCCGACGAGGACGAGTCCCGCCGCGAGGTGGCCGAGCGCGTGCTCGAGACGGCGGCGGAGCTCGAGCGAGGGCTCAAGGACAAGCAAGGCGACGGCTTCCGTGAAGTGCCGACGCGCGAGGGCTTCTCGCCCAAGGACGGCGCGGAGAAGAACCTGTACCTGATGGCCGAGGACGGCAACCTCGACAAGGTGGTCAAGGATCGCTTCGTGATCGGTCGCGGCAAGCACTGCGACCTCGTGATCAACTCCGGCAAGGTTTCGCGCGAGCACGCGGCCATCGTGAAGGAAGGCGCCGAGTACTTCATCGAGGATCTCGGGTCCTCCAACGGCACGTGGTTCAACAAGCAGCGCATCCGGCGCCGCAAAATCGAGGACGGCGACGAGTACTTCATTTGCAGCGAGAAGGTGAAGTGCGTCGTCCGATGACGTGGGCCATCCGGAAGGGGCGGCCATGACAGCGGGCCTCGCTCTCGCCGGGGCAGGCGGGCTGGTCCTGGCGGCGGCAGCCGTCGCCGACGCTCGTTCGCGGCGCGTGCCTGACTGGCTGACGTTGCCGGCGCTGGCGGGCGGCCTGGTGTCGCGCGCGTTGCTGCACGGCTTGCAGGGCAAGGGTGGTCTCTGGCAAGGGGCTGCCGGTGCGCTGCTGGCGGCCGCCGTCGCGGCGCCACTGGCGGCTTGGGGCCGGGTGGAATGGAGCGACGTGAAGCTCCTCGGGGCGGTGGGCGCGTTCTTCAGTTTTCCGGCGGTCGCACTGGCACTCGTGGCGATCTCGGTGTGCGGCACGGTGCAGGCCTTGGCCGTCCTGGGCGCGGCGCGCTGGCGCTCCTCGGCGCCGCCACAGGGCATCCCATACGGCATCTCCATCGCCGCCGGCTCGTGGCTGGCCGGCGTGGCGATGATTCGCGGTTGGTGGAACGAGCCTTGACCCGGAGGAAGCGATGAGATGGTCGCAGTCGAGTGGTGGGTCGCTGACGGCAGGAGCGGCAGCGCTGGCATTGCTGGCCGCGCCGATGGCCCTGGCGTCGAACCACGGCGGCGGAGGGGGCGGCGGCGATGACATCGCAAGCACGCTGGAGGTGCCCGTCGGCTCGAGCAGGGTGATCCAGGTCCCCGGGCTCTCGAAGATCGCCGTGGGCGATCCGCAAGTCGCCGGCGTGCGCGCCGTGGGCGGCAACCAGGTGCTGGTGATCGGTGCCTCGGAAGGTCGGACGACCCTGATGGTTTGGAAGGGCAACGGTCAGCGGAACTCGTATTCGATCGTGGTCCGCAAGATCGATCCGAACGAGGTAGTGAACGAGATCAAGCGACTCCTGGGCGACCGCGAAGGTATCACCGTGCGCATCGTGGGCGACCACATCTACCTCGACGGCAATGCCTACACCCAGGAGGACTACGACCGGGTGCAGTCGATCATCGACATCTACCCCAACGTCCGCAGCTTCGTGCGCGTGTCGCCCAACGCGAAGCGCCTCGTCGCGAACAACTTGAACGCGCAGTTCCAGCGGGCGGGCATGAAGAACGTGGTGGCCCGTGTGGTGGGGAGCACGATCTTCCTCGAGGGCTCCGTCGAATCGGACTCCGACCTGAAGCGGGCCGATCTGATCACGAAGGCGCTGGGCGAGCACGTGGAGAACCTGCTCTCCGTCGGCATCAAGAAGATGATCATGGCGGACGTGCAGTTCGTGGAGATCACGCGGAGCAACACCGACAAGCTGGGCATTCGCTTGCCGATGGACATGGAGGGGCCGCTCGGCGTGACCGCCAACATCGTGGGTGCACTAGGCGTCGGTGCGCCTCCAGGCATCACCTACAACGCGAACCTCGGGCCGGTGAACAGCAACTTCGAGCTGAACCTGCTCATGTCGGAAGGGTACGCCCGCCTCCTGGCGCAGCCGAAGCTCGTGTGCGCGTCCGGCGAGAAGGCGGAGTTCCTCGCGGGCGGCGAGATTCCAATCATCTACACCAGCTTCGGCGTGTCGATGGTCGACTTCAAGGACTACGGCGCCATCCTCAAGCTCGAGCCAACCGCCGACGCGCAGGGCAACATCCAGATGCACCTCGAGGGCGAGTACAGCCAGGTGGACTGGTCGATCGCCGCCACGCAGCAGGGCAACACGCAAATCCCGGGCTTCCTGGTACGGCGCTTCCGCACCAACGTAGCCGTCAAGCACGGCGAGGCCATCGTGCTCTCGGGCATCTTCGAGCACACGCAGGAGAAGGACGTCGACAAGGTGCCGCCCTTCTCCTACATCCCGATCCTGGGAGAGTTCTTCAAGAACCACACCTTCACCGGGCAGAAGCGCGAGCTGCTCATCTGGGTGAAGCCCTACATCGTCACGCCCGACAGTGACCGCATCGTCCGCATGATCAAGGACATAGAGCAGCGCTACAAGGAAGCCCGTGACGAGGTCACCTACAGCGTCTTCGACTAGCCCGGGATGATCCAGGTCATCATCAGCGAGAAGGGAGCGCAGCCGCGCCGCTTGCACTTCGACAAGCCCGAGGTGTTCATCGGGCGGGTCGACCAGAACGACATCGTGCTGGCGAAGGGCAACGTTTCCAAGCAGCACACGAAGCTCGTGCTGCGGGATGGCCGCATCGTCGTCGTGGACCTCAAGTCGACGAACGGCACCTTCGTCAACGGCAAGCGCATCGCCGGGCCGCTGGTCGTCAAGGCACAGGACAAGATCGCGATCGGGGACTTCACGCTGGCCGCCGAGCCCGCCGCCGCGGAGGCGGAGGCGGATGCGGAAGAGGAAGCACCGGCCGAAGAAGAGAACACCGGCGACGAGGGCGAGGCGCCGGCGGAAGAAGCCGCCGCCGAGGAAGAGATGCCGGCCGAGGAGGCGGCAGCACCCGAGGAGGAGGCCGTTCCCGAGGAGGAAGAAGCCCCACCTTCCCCTCCGCCGCGCAAGGTGTCGCTGTCGCCCAAACCCTCGGCGAAGGCGGCGTCCCCGGCGGCGGAAGGCGCACCCAAGGCCAAGCCGCCCGCGCGGCGGGTTCACCAGGCCAAGCCGTCGGTGTCGCCAGAGATCCTCGCCTACGCGCAGCTGCAGAAGGCCATCCACGACGCGCTCATCGAGTACCTCGATCTCCGCCGCCTCGACATCGACAAGCTCGGCGACCAGGAGCTGTGGGACAAGACCGACAAGGCCGTGCGCGACATCATCGGGCAGATGGACACAGAGGGGGAGTTCCCGAACAACATTGATCGTGAAGAGATCATCCGGGACGTGATGAACGAGGCCCTGGGCCTCGGGCCGCTGGAGGAACTGCTCGCCGACGACGAAGTCTCCGAGATCATGGTCAACCACGCCCAGCAGGTCTACGTCGAGCGCAAGGGCAAGCTGACCCTGTCCCACAAAATCTTCAGCTCCAACCAGGCTGTGCTCGGGGTGATCGAGCGCATCGTCGCCCCCATCGGCCGGCGCATCGACGAATCCTCACCGCTGGTCGACGCGCGCCTCAAGGATGGCTCCCGCGTCAATGCCATCATCCCGCCGCTGGCCCTCAAGGGGCCGAGCATCACCATCCGCAAGTTCGCGCGGGAGAAGCTGGAGATCGAGGATCTCATCAAGTTCAAGAGCATGACCGCGCAGATGGCCGAGTTCCTCGAGATGTGCGTGACCGCGCGCCGCAACATCGTGATCAGCGGCGGCACGGGCTCCGGCAAGACGACGCTGCTCAACGTGACCTCGAGCTTCATCCCCGAAGACGAGCGCATCGTCACCGTCGAGGACGCCGCGGAGCTGCAGCTACACCAGGATCACTGGATCCAGCTGGAGAGTCGCCCGCCCAACCTCGAGGGCAAGGGCCAGATCACCATCCGCGACCTCGTGAAGAACTGCCTGCGCATGCGCCCCGACCGCATCGTCATCGGCGAGTGCCGCGGCGGCGAGGCGCTCGACATGCTCCAGGCGATGAACACCGGCCACGACGGCTCGCTCACGACCCTGCACGCGAACACCCCGCGCGACGCGCTGTCTCGCATGGAGACGCTCGTGCTCATGAGCGGCATGGAACTCCCCATCAAGGCCATCCGCGAGCAGATTGCCTCCGCCGTGAACATCATCGTGCAGCAGACGCGCTTCGGCGACGGCTCCCGCAAGGTCACCGCCATCACCGAAGTGGCCGGGATGGAAGTCGACGTCATCACGCTGCAGGACATCTTCTATTACAAGCAGGAAGGCTTCGACAAAGACGGTAAGATCAAGGGCCGCTTCATCGCCACGGGCTTCGTGCCGAAGTTCTACGAGGACATGCAGCGGCGCGGCCTGCCCGTGAACATGAACATCTTCCGGGAGGAGTGAGGCTCGCGTGGCAGGCGGCAGCGCTCGCTGGCGGCTGGAGATCCTCGGTCCCGACGGAGAGCGTCGTGCCGTGCCGTTGTCCAAGGACGTGGTCGTCGGACGCGATCGCGACGTCGATCTGCGGCTCGACGACTCGTCTGTGTCTCGCAAGCACGCCCGCCTCTACTTCGACGAGGAGGGGGAACTCTGGATCGAGGACCTCGGCAGTGGCAACGGGGTCCTCCTCGACGGCAAGCGGCTGCGGGAGGCGACCCAGGTCCCGAACGGCGCCCGCCTGAAGCTCGGCGTCTTCAGCCTCACCGCTCAGGACGTAAAGGGGCCGTCGGTCGCCCTCGCGAAGGCGAAAGGGGCCGAGACGCCGGTCGTCAAGGGGCCTTCCAAGGCGGCGGGGCCGCCGCCGCCCACCGGCTGTGCGCTGCGGGGCCGTGCGGGACCCTTCCTGAACAAGGACTTCCCGCTGCAGAAACCGGTGGTGAAGGTGGGGCGGGTGCAGGACGGCAACGACATCGCCATCCAGGACGATTCGGTGTCGCGCGAGCACGCGCGACTCACCCGCTCGGGGCGCGGGTACACGCTGCGCGACCTGTCCAGCGCGAACGGCACGTCGGTGAACGGCGAGCGCGTGCTCGAGAGGGGGATCCAGACCGGCGACGTGGTGCGCTTCGGCACGGTCGAGTTCGATTACTACGGGCCGCCGCCAATGGTGGCGCAGCCGCTCGATGCGAAGCGCAAGCGGCTGCTCCTCATCGGCTCCTCGGCCGCCGCGGTGCTCCTGATCTTCATCTTCATCGCGGCGGGCAGTAAGAAGCCCCAGAACACAGGGCCGGTCGCCGACACGAACCCCACCGAGAAC
>DATJNL010000393.1:0-8784 GCA_035508175.1 Myxococcales bacterium | reverse complement strand
TGAGCTAGGGCAGCAGGCGGCGGCGCGGCTGGGGCCGCGGGCGGAGGACGAGCCACCAGAGGACGGCCGACGCCAGCGCCGAGGCCAGGAGCGAGCCGCGCGCCGCCCACCGCCGCAGCCGCCTCCCCCGCCGCTCGAGCTCGAGCGTCAGCTGATCCAGCCGATCGCGCGTCCGCTCGACCTGCGTGGAGATCTGCTCCGCGGTCACGACAGCCTCTCCCGCGCCCAGCGCAGATCGTCTCGCAGCGTGCGGCGCGTCCGCGCCATCGGCGGGCTGGCCCGCGAGAGCCAGCCCACCGCCGCGGCGATCCCTGCGACGATGGCGCACGCGAGCGCGATCAGCGAGGCCGCCAGCCACCCCGGCATCACCGCGGAGAGGCCCCAGGCCGCCGCGGCGA
The DNA here is from genome assembly GCA_035508175.1 of Myxococcales bacterium. GTDB lineage: Bacteria > Myxococcota > Myxococcia > Myxococcales > JAKAPL01 > DATJNL01. The sequence continues at coordinate 8,386 of DATJNL010000393.1, read as the reverse complement.
GCAGCATCACCAGCGCCGCCAGGCCGAAGACCGCGGCCACGGCGAACCCCTCGAGCAGGGCGCGGTCCACCTCGAGAGTCTCCCGGACCTCCGCGCGCGCCAGCTCCAGCTCCTGCCGGGCGAGCGTCCTCACGTCCGAGATGAGCTCGCGCACGATCTCGCCGAGGGGCATCTCGCCAGGCTCCCGGGGCTCCGCCGGCTTCTCGCCTTCAGGTAACCCGCGCTCGTCCATGAGCCGTAATGCTAGGGCGCCGGGGCTCGCTCCGGGAAGCGCTACTTCCGCTCGGTGTCCTTGCCCTCCTGGATCAGCTCGCGCGTGCGCTGGCCGCCCTTGTGGCCCAGCTCCGCGTACCCTTCCGGGCCGAGCTGTTCCTTGCGCGCCTCGCCGCCCTTGTGGCCCAGCTCGCGGTAACCCTCCGGGCCGAGCTCTTCCCTCCGCGCCTCCCCGCCCTTCTGTCCGATCTCGTGGTAGAAGTCCGGGCCGCGCTCGCGCGCCACCGCTTCGCCGCCCTTCTTCCCGAGCTCCGAGTAGCCTTCCGGGCCGAGCTGCTCCTTGCGCGCCTCGCCGCCCTTCTTGCCGAGCTCACGGTAGCCCTCCGGCCCGAGCTCTTCCTTCCGTGCCTCGCCGCCCTTGTGCCCGATCTCGTGGTAAAAGGCCGGGCCCTTTTCACGGGCCACCGCCTCGCCGCCTTTGCGGCCGAGCTCCGCGTACCCCTCCGGGCCGAGCTGCTGCTTGCGGACCTCGCCCCCCAGCTTTCCGGCCTCGCGGGTGGTCATTCCTCCATGCGTCGGCTTGTCCGCCATGAGACATCTCCTTTCCCAATGCAAGCTAGGCCCGCGCCGCAAGCCGGGCAAAGCGAGGAGGGCCGCGCACGGGCGGGCGGCCGAGCCCCCGCACGCCGGTCTCGTGCGAAGCCTCCGACGTTCTGCGAACGTGCGCGGAGCCAGCGCTCCCTCCGGCTTCTCTGCGAATGCCCGTTCAACCCGTGCCGCGGCCCCCCGCCCGCCGATCCGTGCGCTCGTCTCTCGGCGCCTCGCTCGCCGAGGGCGTGGCCGCCGAGGTCGTGGGCGCGTGCGGCGGAACCACGGCGCTCCTCGCCTGGGCGCTCCAGCTGGGCTGCAGCGGCGCCACGCTCGCGCTGCTCGCCTCCCTGCCCTACGCGGCGCAGGCGCTCCAGCTCCCCGGGGCTTTCCTCACCGCGCGCCACGGCGGCCGCCGCGTGGCCCTGTGGACCCTGTTCGCGTGCCGCCTTTGCCTGGTCCCGCTGGCGCTCCTGCCGCTCTGGCCGCTCGACGCCGGAAGGGCACGCCTGCTCCTCTGCGCCTGCGCGGTGGGTTTTCACGGCACCGGCATCCTGTGCAGCAACGCCTGGACGGCCTGGATGGGCGACCTGGTGCCGCCGCGCCTGCGGGGGCGCTACTTCGGCCGCCGCACCGCCGTCGTCACGCTCGCCAACGCCGCCGCCACCCTCGCCGTGGGGCTGACGCTCGATCGAACACCGGCCGGGGCCGCTCGCGGGCGCTGCCTCGCCGCGCTCGCCGCGCTCGGTGTGCTCGCCGGGCTGGTGAGCCAGCTGTGGATGAGCCGGCAGATGGAGGGTCGTGCCCACTCCCAGGCCCGGCCGCAGCCGGCCGCGGGCGCCGACGGCTCCGTGTTCCGGCGCCTCGTCTTCTTCCAGGTCGCGTGGAACGCCGCGCTCGGCCTCGCCGCGCCGCTCTGCTACGTCTACCTCGCGCAGTCGCTGCGGCTTCCGTTCACCCTGATCGCGCTTTACGGCGCGGCCACCTCGGTGGCCCGCGGCGCGGTCTCGTCCGCCTGGGGCCGCGCCGTCGACCGCCTCGGCCAGCGCGCGATCCTGGGCGCGTGCGCGGCCGGCCTCGCCGCGAGCCCCCTGCTCTTCCTCGCCGCGCGGCCCGGCCGCCTCTGGCCGCTCGGGCTCGAGGCGCTGCTCGCGGGCGGCCTCGGCAGCGGCCTCTCCGTCGCGGCGTTCACGCTGCCGCTGCGGCTGGCCGGGCGCGAGGAGCGACCGTTCCTCTGCGGGCGGGTGGCGGCGGGCGGGGGCCTGGCCTATGCCTGCGCCGCGCTGCTGGGCAGCTCGTGGTGGGTCCACCCCGCTGCGCCCCTGGCCTTCGCCGATCCACTGCGCCTGGCGCTGGCCGTCTCCGCCACGGCGCGCCTCGCCACTGGAATCGCCGCCGTCCGCCTGCTCCCCGCCGCCCCCGGGCGCCGCGCTCCTCTCCTCCGGGAGACCGCCCGCGGCTTCCTTCGATTGCTTCCGGACGCTCTGCGGCTGTAAGACTTTCCACGGGGAAGCGCTGGAGGGCGAGGGTGGTCCGGTGGCAGCGAAACGCGTGGCTCGTGGCGGCCCTCCTGGCCGCGGCGTCCGCGCGCGCGGCCGGGCCCTCGCCGGAGGAATCCAACGAGGTCGAGATCCTCGAGCTCGGCGACGAGCTGGCGCAGAAGACCCCCATCGCCTCGGGCCACGCCGAGACCGTGCAGGAGACGCCCGGCGTGGTGACGATCGTCACCCGCGAGGAGATCATCGCCTCGGGCGCGCGCGACCTCCTCGACGTGCTCCAGCTCGTGCCGGGCTTCTCCGGCGTCGGCGTCGACGTGGAAGGCGTCACCGACTTCGGCTTCCGCGGCATCTGGGCCCACGAGGGCAAGATCCTCCTGATGATCGACGGCCTGCCCATGAACGAGCTGCTCTACGACGACAACGAGCTCGGCCACCACTACCCGGTCGACCAGATCGAGCGCGTCGAGATCATCCGGGGCGCCGGCTCGGTGCTCCACGGCGGCTGGGCCGAGCTGGCGGTGATCAACGTCATCACCCGCAGCGCCAAGGACCTCTCCGGCGCGGCCGGCAGCTTCGTCTACGGCCAGATGACGCGCGGCTTCGGCCAGGCCGACCTGAACCTCTCCGCCGGCCAGGCCGATCTGCTGGGCGTGAAGGGGCTGGACCTCAAGGCCGCGCTGTACTGGGGGCGCGGCAACCGCAGCGACCAGACCTACCAGGACTTCTCCGGCAACGCATACCCGATGCTCGGCAACTCCGGCCTCGACCCGTTCGAGATCAACGCCGCCGCCGACTGGAAGGACCTCCACCTGCACTTCCTCTACGACCACTACCATCTGGCCGAGGCGGATTCGTACTCCGAGGTGAGCGGCTGCGGCGCGAGCGCCCTGAACGGGAGCGCCCTGCCCTGCCCGTACGTCGTCGACGAGGTCTTCAACACCACGATCGGCGACGCCTCGTACGACGTGAAGCTCGGCGATCGCGTCACGCTCACGCCCCGCTTCACCTACAAGTTCCAGCAGCCCTGGTACGTGAGCGACCCCAACGCCGGCGCCCAGTACTTCCCGGTGCACGCCGAGCGGGCCACCGGCCGGCTGGACCTCTCGTGGGATCTCGCGCGCGACGCCGGCCCCTGGCTGGGCGACCTGCACCTGCTGGCCGGCACCGAGGACTACTACGAGGACGCCGCGCTCGACCAGCAGCCGCCCGCCGGCGCCAGCGCCAACTACTTCGGCGCGCCCAACGCGGCCGCCACCGCCTGCACGCTCCCGGACGGCACCGCCACGAACTGCCTCTCCATGAACGTCTACAACCTGGCCGGCTACGCCGAGCTGCAGTGGAAGAGCCTCCTCGGCGCGCTCACGGCCGGCGCCCGCTACGAGCACAACAGCGAGTTCGGCGACTCCTTCGTGCCCCGCGCGGCGTACACCAAGGCCTTCGGCCGCTGGCACGTGAAGGCGCTCTACAGCTCGGCCTTCCGCGCGCCCGGCCTCGAGGACATCAACCTCGCCCAGCCCTGCACGGCGCCCTGCACGCCCATCCAGCCCGAGCGCACCTATGATGGTGAGGTGGAGGTGGGGTGGCAGGCCACCGACCACTGGTACGCCGGCGGAAACCTCTTCTACACCGTCATCAAGAACCCGATCGTCTACTACGCCACCGCCAACGGCGCCTCCGAGTACTACGTGAACTTTCCGCAGACCGGCACCGAGGGCGCGGAGGCCGAGGTGCGCATGAAGTACGCCTGGGGCAACGTGAAGCTCAACTACTCGTATTACACGTCCTGGTCGATCTTCACCGACCAGTCGATGAACGACGTGCCGCTGTACGCCGTGCCCAACGACCCCTCGCTCCTCGCCGGCTTCCCCGCGCACAAGGTCTCGCTCAACGGCCACTTCGTCATCTGGAAGGGGCTCTCGGTGAACCCTTCCGGCAACTTCCTGAGCCGCCGCTACGGCCAGTGGTCCGGCGACGGCCAGGGCAACGGCGTGGCCAGCCTCGGCCCTGCCACCTATCTCTTGAACCTGTACTTCATGTGGCAGGATCTCGGCGTCAAGGGCCTCGATCTGGGCGCCGGCGTCTACGACCTGCTCAACGAGCGCTACACCTACCTGCAGCCCTACCAGTCCGGCCACGCGCCGCTCCCCGGGCCGAGCCGCGAGATCCTCGCGCGGCTGGCCTACGCGCTGCCCTTCTGAGATAACCGGCGCCGGAGGCCCTCCATGGCGAGCCTGAAAGGCAAGACCCTCTTCATCACCGGCGCGAGCCGCGGCATCGGCGAGGCCATCGCGCTCCGCGCCGCGCGCGACGGCGCCAACGTGGCCCTCGCCGCCAAGACCGTGGAGCCGCACCCGAAGCTCCCGGGGACGATCTTCACCGCCGCGAAGGCCATCGAGGCCGCGGGCGGCCGCGCCCTGCCGCTCCAGGTGGACATCCGCTTCGAGGACCAGATCGCCGACGCCGTGGCCAAGACCGTGGCGGCCTTCGGCGGGCTCGACGTCCTCGTGAACAACGCGAGCGCCATCTTCCTCGCGGGCACCGTGGAGACGCCCATGAAGCGCTACGATCTGATGCACCAGATCAACGCGCGCGGCACGTTCGCCTGCTCGCAGGCCGCCATCCCGCACCTGGCCAAGGCGAAGAATCCCCACATCCTGAACCTCTCGCCGCCGCTCTCCATGAAGGCCAAGTGGTTCGCCCCCCACGTGGCCTACACCATGGCCAAGTTCGGGATGAGCATGTGCGTGCTCGGCATGGCCGAGGAGCTGCGCGACCAGGGCATCGCCGTGAACGCCCTGTGGCCCAGGACCGTCATCGCCACGGCCGCTGTGCAGAACCTGCTCGGCGGCGACGCCACCATCGCCTCCTCGCGCAAGCCCGACATCATGGCCGACGCCGCCCACGCCATCCTCTGCCGGGACAGCCGGAGCTGCACCGGCAACTTCTTCGTGGACGAGGCCGTGCTGCGCGAGGAAGGCCAGACCAGCTTCGACCAGTACGCGGTCAAGCCGGGCACGCCGCTGCTGCCTGACTTCTTCCTGGACTGAGAGCGCTGCCGGCGCTCACTGCACCGCGATGGCGCCGGAGGAGCTCTCCTCGGGCGGCGGGGGTGCCTCCGGCCGCGACCCGGCGCTCTCGCCGCGGGGCCGCGCCAGCGAGAGCCGATCCAGGGCCAGATAGATCACCGGCGTCGTGAAGAGCGTCAGGATCTGCGAGAAGATCAGGCCGCCCACGATGGTGATCCCGAGGGGCACGCGCAGCTCCGAGCCGACGCCACGGCCGAGCGCCAGGGGCAGCGCCCCGAAGAGCGCGGCCAGCGTGGTCATGAGGATGGGCCGGAAGCGCAGCAGGCAGGCCTGGCGGATGGCCGGCAGCGGCGCGAGGCCCTGATCGCGCTGCGCCTCGAGCGCGAAGTCGATCATCAGGATCGCGTTCTTCTTGACGATGCCGATGAGCAGGACCACGCCGATGAGCGCGATGACGCTGAGCTCGGTGTGGAAGACCCTCAAGGCGATCAGCGCCCCCAGGCCCGCGGGCGGGAGCGTCGAGAGGATGGTGATGGGGTGGATGAGGCTCTCGTAGAGCACGCCGAGCACGATGTAGACGGCGAGCAGCGCGGCCAGGATGAGCCAGGGCTCGGTCGCCAGCGAGGCCTGGAAGGCCTGCGCGGTGCCCTGGAAGCTCGCGGTCACGCCGGGCGGCAGCCGGATCTCTTCCTCCGTCTGGTGAATGGCGTCGACGGCCTGGCCGAGCGCCACGCCCGGCGCCAGGTTGAAGCTGATGGTCACGGCGGGGAACTGCCCCTGGTGGTTGATGGAGAGCGGCGTGGGCTCGGCCTGCGCCCGCGCCAGGGCTCCGAGGGGCACCTGCCCGCCTCCCGCGGACTCCACGTAGACCTTCTGGAGCGAGTCGGGGTTGGACTGCAGCTCGGGCTTCACCTCCAGGACCACGTGGTACTGGTTCGCCTCGGTGTAGTTGGTGGCGACCTGGCGCTGGCCGAAATCGTCGTAGAGCGCGTCGTCCACGGCCTGCATCGACACGCCGAGCCGCGCCGCGGTGTCCCGGTCCACGTCGAGCTTCATCTCGAGGCCCGCGGTCTGCTGGTCGGTGGCCACGTCCTTGAGCTGCGGCAGCGTCTTGAGCTTCGCCGCCAGGATGGGCGCCCAGTGGTTCAGCTCGTCGAGGTTGCCGTCCTCGAGCGTGTACTGGTACTGCGTGCGCGCCATCCGCCCCCCCACGCGGAAGTCCTGGACCGACTGGAGAAAGAGGGTGATGCCCTCGATCTTGGCGAGCTTGGGGCGCAGCCGGGCGATCACCTGGTCGGCGCTCACGCCGCGCTCCGCCTTGGGCTTCAGCTGGAAGAACATCTGGCCGGTGTTGATGGTGGACGCGCCCCAGGCGCCGATGAGCGAGATCATGTGCGCCACCGCGGGATCCGCGGTGATCACGCGGTTGATGGCCTCCTGGCGATCGCGCATGGCGCGAAACGAGATGTTCTGCGGCGCGTCCGAGAAGCCGGCGATCTGGCCGGTGTCCTGCTGGGGGAAGAGCCCCTTGGGGATGCGCACGAAGAGCCACACGGTGACCGCGGTGACGAGGAGGGTCACGGTCAGCGCCAGCGCCTCGTGCTCGAGCACCCAGTCCAGCCCGCCCTCGTAGACGCGCACCAGCCGTTCGAAGACGCGCTCCGCGAGCTGGTACGCGCGCCCGTGCCCGCCCTCCGCGCGCAACAGGCGCGAGCACATCATGGGCGTCAGCGTCAGCGACACCACCGCCGACACCGCGATGGCCATGCTCAGGGTGATCGCGAACTCGCGAAAGAGGCGGCCCACCACGCCGCCCATGAGCAGGATGGGGATGAACACCGCGAGCAGCGAGACCGTGATCGACACGATGGTGAAGCCCACCTGCTTCGCGCCCTGCAGCGCCGCCTCGAAGGCCGGCATGCCGCCCTCCATGAAGCGCACCACGTTCTCGGTGACCACGATGGCGTCGTCCACCACGAAGCCGGTGGAGATGGTCAAGGCCATGAGCGACACGTTGTCGCGGCTGTAGCCGCACAGGTACATGAGCGCGAAGGTGCCCAGCAGCGACAGCGGCACCGCCACGCTGGGGATGAGCGTCGAGCGCACGGAGCGCAGGAAGAGGAAGACCACCAGCACCACCAGGAGCACGCTCACGAGCAGCGCGGTCTGCACGTCGTTCACCGACGCCCGGATGGTGGTGCTGCGGTCGAGCGCGATGCGCACGTCGATGGCCGGGGAGATCGACTGGCGCATCGAGGGCAGCAGCGCCTTGATGCGGTCGATCACCTCCAGGATGTTCGCGCCCGGCTGGCGGCGGATCAGGACGACGATGCCGCGGTCGTGATCGCCCCAGGCGGCCACGCGGTAGTCCTCGATGTCGTCGATCACCCGCGCCACGTCGCCCAGGTGGACCACCGAGCCGCCCTGCGTGCCCACCACGAGCTTGCGGAAGACCGCGGCATCGAGGAGCTGGTCGTTCACCGCCAGGGCGCTCGCCCGCATGGGACCGCTCAGCCCCCCCTTGGGCTCGTCGACGGTCGCCCGCGAGACGATCGACCGCAGGTCCTCCATCCCCAGCCCCATGTCGGCGAGCGCCTGCGGGTCGACCTGGATGCGCACCGCCGGCGGCTGCCCGCCGCCCACGAAGACCTGCCCCACGCCGGCGATCTGGGAGATCTTCTGCACGAACACGGTGTTCGCCTGGTCGTAGATCTGCCCGATGGGGAGGGTCTGCGAGGTGAGGGACAGGATGAGGATCGACGAATCCGCCGGGTTGACCTTCCGGTAGCTCGGCAGGGTGACGAGGTTCTTGGGGAGGTCCGCCTCCGAGGCGTTGATCGCCGCCTGGACGTCCCGCGCCGCGGCCTCGATGTCCCGGTTCAGATCGAACTGCAAGGTGATGGAGGTGGTGCCCAGGGTGCTCGTCGAGGTCATCTCCGTGAGGCCGGCGATGCGGCCGAAGCGCCGCTCCAGCGGCGTCGCCACCGCGGACGCCATGGTCTCCGGGCTGGCCCCCGGCAGGGTGGCGCTCACCGCGATGGTGGGGAAATCCACCCGCGG